>CAZIQO010000020.1:0-35765 GCA_964541465.1 uncultured Oscillospiraceae bacterium | reverse complement strand
TTCTTTTGCAGGGGTTTTACCCCTGCACCCCACCCAAGGGACACATCCCTTGGGAATTCCTGATACCGCAAGTGCCCTGTTCCAGAGCGCTTGCGGAAATGGGTTCTTAGGGCCGTTACGGCCATAAGCGGTGGTTTGGAGGCGGAGCCTCCAACGCCTCCCCTTTTTATCGATAAGCTGCGCCCGGCATGGCCGGGCTTTTTTTCATGCGGCGAACCAGATTTCCCGGTGAGCGGCAGCAAAAATAGATGCAAATGCCACTCTTGACCGACCGGTCAAGCCGTGTTATGCTGTTCTTGACCAAATGGTATAGGAGGACGGATATGATTCGGGTGGAGCACGTGTATCACGATTACGGCGGCAAGGGAAAATACGCCGTATCGGACATCTCGTTTACGGTGGAGGACGGGCGTATTCTCGGCTTTCTCGGCCCCTCCGGCGCGGGGAAATCCACGATTCAGAACATCATGACGGGCCTCCTCCCGCTGCAGCGCGGGGAGGTGCTCTACGAGGGGCAATCCGTTCGGAAGCTGAACACGCGGTTTTTCAACCGGATCGGCGTATCGTTTGAGCAGAGCAATCTCTATTCGTCCCTGACGGGCATCGAGAACCTGCGTTATTACGCGGCGCTGTTTTCCGTTCCGACGGTTCCGCCGATGGAGCTGCTCGAGCGCGTCGGCCTGCGGGACGACGCGAACAAGCGCGTCTCCCATTACTCCAAGGGCATGAAGCAGCGGCTCACGTTCGCGCGCGCGCTGCTCAACCGGCCGAAGTATCTCTTTCTCGACGAGCCGACCGGCGGGCTCGACCCCAAGACGGCGGTCGGCATCCGCGAGCTGATCAACGAGCAGAAGGCGCGCGGCGCGACGGTGTTCCTCACGACCCACAGCATGGAGCTGGCGGACGCGCTGAGCGACACGTGCGCGTTTCTCCACGGCGGCGTGATCGCCGCATGCGATACGCCCGAGGCGCTCAAACGAAAGTACGGGCGCAGGGAGGTGCGCGTTTGTTACCGCGAAGACGGCGAAGAGCGTGAAAAGGTCTTCCGCATGGACGACAAGGCCGCGCTTTCCGCGTTTCTTTCGTCGGCGGACGTGGTGAAGCTTCATTCGCAGGAGGCGACGCTGGAGGAGATCTTTCTGCAGGTGACCGGAAGGGAGCTGACGGCGTGAAGGGGATCCTTTGTTCCGGCATACAGGACACGAAGCGTTTGCTGACCAACGCGCTGTTCTGGGTGCTGACCGCGACGCTGGCGGTGATCGTGCTGGTGGTGGACCTCGCGCTCCCCAGGGAGACGACGCAGGAGGAATACAGCCTTGTGACCTATCAGGCGCCAGCCGGATGGACGGCCGGCGAACCGGCGGAGAGCTACGAGGCGCTGGTGGAAGCGGTGCGGCAGGGCGGCGCGGTCGGCGTCTTGTTCGATGCGGACGGGATTACGATCGTGCATCCGGGATATTCGGAGAAGACGCTGAACGCTCTGGCGCTCGAACTTTCGGGGGTTCAGGCCGCGCCGGTGCGGGAGGTTCTGCTCGACGAAAACGCGCGCGAGATCCCGCTCAACCTTCGCAGCACGCCGGTGTTCATCTGCTTTGAGGCGCTCATGGTCGGTTTCATCCTCGGCGGGGCGCTGATGCTCGCCGAGAAGCAGGACAAAACGGTGCGGGCGCTGCGCGTGGCTCCGCTCGGCTCGGCGCGGTACGTCGCATCGAAAACGCTGCTGTTCTCGCTGATCGGAACGGTCTACGCCTCGCTTCTGTGCGTGCTGACCGTCGGATTTTCCATCGATTGGGGCGCTTTCCTGGCGCTCTCCTTTTTCGGTACGGCGGTATTCACCTTGATCGGGCTTGCCTATACGGCACCGTTTCACGATATGAGCGGGTGGTTTTTCTCCATGGTGGTGCTGCTCGGCGTCAATATGCTGCCGGTGATCAGCTATTCGTCGCCGTCGTTTGCGCCGCTGTGGATGAAGCTGATTCCGTCGTATCCGATCCTGATGGCGTATCGCGCCGCGATGTTCGGCGGAACGGTCGATGCGGCGTATACGGCGGCGGCGATGGCCGCATGGGGCGCGGGCGCGTATCTAATGGCGCTGCGGATGGTGTCGAAAAAGCATCTGGGGGAGGCGAGGACATGAAGGCGGTGTTTTCAGGTGTCGGACGCGAATGCAGGCTGGTTCTCCGCAGCGGCATCTCCGTTTTCATGGCCGCGGCGCCGGCCATCCTCGCGCTGGTGTTTCTCCTCGTATTCGGCGCGGTGGGACGGACGACGCTCCGGCTGGCCGTGGACGACACGGTCGACGAGGCGTCAAAGCGCCGGCTGGAGACGGTTGCGGATGTGGAGCGCTTTTCCGACGCGGCGCGGATGGAGGCGCGTCTTCGCGCGGCGGACGCGGTCGCCGGCGTTACGATGGAGGACGGGGAAGCGGTCGTCGTGTTCGCGGGGGACGAGGGGACGGAATTCATGCGTTCCGCGGGCGAGCTGGTCGGTCTGGCGCTCGCGGCGCCGGAGGGCGGCGTGTCGTATCAAAGCCAAGCCGTGGAGGCAAACGGCGGCCTTGCCTATCGCGTATCGCTGCTCTGCATCCTGCTATTGTCCCTCTTCGTCGGCGGCGCGACGGTCGGTCTCTCCATCGTGGATGAGCGCGAGAGCGGCGCGATCCGCGCCGTCGCCGTCAGCCCCATGCGCCTCGGCGGATACGCGCTTTCCAAACTGATCCCCGCGCTTCTCTTTGGTCTGGCCGGGATAACGGGAGCGGCGCTGATCACCGGGCAGGCGCGTCTGCTGCCCGCGTATCTTCTGCTGACGCTGGCGAGCGCGCTTGTTTCCGGCATGATGGCCTTCCTGCTCGGCGCGTTCGCCGCAAATCAGATCGCGGCGATCGGCGTGCTCAAGCTGCTCGTTCCGCTGGGCATGATCCTTCCGGTCTCGGCGGTGTTTGTTTCGGAGAAATGGCAGGTTTTCTATTACATACTGCCGATGTACTGGCAGTACCGGGCGCTCTCGGCGGTTCTGGCGGGTACGGGCGCGGCGTGGCCGACAATCCTGACGCTGCTCGTCAGCGTTCCGTGGTTTGCCGCGGCGGTATGGCTTTTCATAAAAAAGGCCGGGTTTCGGAGAGGGAGGTGAACAGGCATGGCATGGTACTGGTGGGTTCTGATCGTCGCCGGCGCGGCGGTCATCGTGTGGCTGAAGGTTCTGCTGGTTCCGAAGTATCTGAAAAAACAGCGGGAGAAGAAGGCGCAGCGCGAACGCATGGAGGATGAGGATTGATGGGACAGGTGCGTAAACCGAAATGGATGGTGGCGGGGATGCAAAACCCGCTCGAAGAATCGTCCGCGCTTTACGAAGCCGCGCTGACGGAGTTCTCCGAGCGCTCGTTCCGGGACGCCTCGCTCAACGGGATCCTCAAAGCGGCCGGCATGAACAAGGGGAGTTTTTACTATCGTTTCCACGATAAGATGGAGCTCTACCTTTCGCTTTTGCGCCGCGTCGGCATGGAGAAGGTAAGGCTTTTTCAGGAATTCGACATAGCGCGCACGGCCGATGGTTTTTTTGACGAATTTCGGCAGATGACGATCATCGGGCTGAAGCTCAGCCGGCGCGAGCCGCGCTACGCCGCTTTTTCGCGCAGGATTCTCGAGGAGGAACCCGCGATCCGCGAAACGATCACCGCGAATTTCGGCGATCTCGGCGAATCCATTCTCACGGATATGGTCCGGCGCGCAAAGGACGCGGGCGAGTTTCGCCGGGACCTGCCGACGGAAACGGTGGTGTTTGTGATCGAAACGCTGCTCAACCATCTCGATTCCATGATCCCGTACGACTGGGAAGAGAGCAGCGTGCTCGTGGCGGTGGACCGGCTGCTGGATGTGATCCGGTTCGGCGTCGGGGCGAAGGAAAAATAGCGCGTTTCGCCACGGGGCGGCGCGGCGTGTTCTTTCTGTTCGATAAAAAAGCAGAACCGTGCGGCCGGAAGGCGGCAAAGCCGCAGCGAACAGGCTGGAAGGGGACTTGCCGTAGAGCGTCTTTTAGAAAGCGAAAGTCAGCGGTCGTCGGCTTGCCCGCGCGCAATGAGATCACGCTTAGCCGTTAAAATCTTCGGCCGATTGATTTGCCTGCATATCATTACCGCCACTGTAATCCGGCGATTGGCATGCAGGCTTCTTTTGCGACGAATGTGCTGCGAACGCCAGAATACCCATTAATAGGATGCCAAGCGTGCGATACTGGAAAAATCGATGTTCATAAATACGCTTGGCAAATGCAATCCAGACAATGCTCAGCCCCCCAATCAGCAGGAAAATCCAGCTTTCGGAAAGACGTGCCGCTCTGTCCTGGTTTCTGCAAAAACGAATCATCCATATTACGAATACCATCAATAGAGCAACCATCACTTCCGGCGTAAGAATGTTCTCGGCGCACGCCCTGATGGTGGCAATAAAATCCGACGCCTGGAGAGACGTTCCCAAACTGTTGCCGAGGGTATTGGATACGCTCGACATCACATCGCTGTTCGTAAACAGGTCGGTCACAAAAAGCTTGAGGGCCCATATGCCGACGTAAGCAAACAGCCATGCCGACAGACCACGAACAAGAATGCGAACAGAGTCGCGGAAACGCAGCGATGATGCCCCAGACTGTTTTCCGGCAAGCAGTATGATCATCGGGAACGCGAATGTGATCAGCGGATAGGTATAAAAATCAAAAAACTGCGTGAATGCGCCGAGGCATAAAAACAACAGCGCCTCCCAAAAGGAATGATACTGTTTGCAGGATATGGTTTTCGGAACAAGCAGAACGCCTAAAAAGGCAAAGATGAAGCAATCCATAAACGTAACAGAGCTTGATATGGCGACCGGATTGAGCGATACAATACAAAGCGCATAGAAAGCCGCAAAAAGACGGTTCCTTGTGACGCGATAGACCGTAAGCAGAGAGAACCCGAACAATACCCAAACGGTAAAGGAAAGCATACTCCGGATTTCCATATAATTAAACACCGTTAAGAGCGGTTTCATCCAGATGCGAAACCCCATGCAGTAATTCCGGTAATTTCCGTTTGCACTCTGCCCCGCGGCAGCAATGGATAATTCTTCAAACGGCATGAGTTCCTCCGTCCAGTAAAGCGGGTTTGAAAGGATTCCGAGAGGGTCGCTTCGGGTATCAAGGCATAGACTGAGGTTGAGCATCAGACAGTCGGTGAAGTTATCAATCCCGTTTCTGCTTCTGTTATGGAGCACATATGGCGTTTCATATTCGGCCTCAAGCTGCTGTAAGGATGATTGAATGGAATCCACAACCGAATCCTGCGGGAACAGGCCTGCAAGATATAACGCCGCTTCTCCCAAAAAGAAGATGAGCAGTAATGCTGAAAAGAGGATTAAAAGTTTCTTCACTTGTTTTATCTCCATGAAAAATATTGTATATTTGCTCGCTGCATATCGAAGGGAATTCCCAATCCGCGCTTAAAATCAGTTTTGGAGCAACGCGAATGAAATACTGAACGCAGGATCAGGGCGACTTGCTCGATACGTGAAACCTGATTACATATCATTTTATCAGGCTTGTGAATGCGTCGCTATTCTTTTTTCTTCACTTTTTTCTTGCAAAAAACGTTACAGGCAGCGCCGGAGGCGGCGAATCAAATCCGGCGGTCAAGCGATTAGTGCGCTCAGAACCTGAACGGCATGACAAGGGAGAACCGCATGAAGCATACGATCAAAGCGGTCGTGCTCTCCCTTCATCGGCACCAACAACTACCAGGGCGGTGTTCTGGCGGGTCAATGGGTCGGCCAGAACTATAACGGCAACGTCGCCATCATCACAGGCGCGCCCGGCAACCAGTGCCATACCGACCGTGCGCAGGGCTTCATCGGCGGCATCGCCGAATATCCGAACGTGACGCTATCCGCGGCGAAGAACTGCATCCTCACGCCGCATATCTCGTGGGCGCCGAAGGAGAGCCGGCAGCGTTTGATGGATATCGCAGCGGAGAACCTCCGGGCGTTTCTTTGCGGGAAACCGATCAACGTCGTGAACGGCTGACCGGCGGGGCGAAACGGCCGCGCCGACGGGTTTCCCGCGCCGCGAAAAGATGGTAAAATAGAGCTGTGATCCGTCCGGCGCGCGCGCCGGAAACGGACTCGGATACAACTTAGGCGCGTTCACTGAAAACGCGGGAGGAGCAGGGATGAAGACAATCGGCATCATCGGCGGCATGGGGCCGCTTGCGACGGCGGATCTGTATCAGAAGCTGATCCGGTTTACCGGCGCACAGTGCGATCAGGCGCATCCGCATGTGATCATCGATTCCAACACGGCGATTCCGGACCGCAGCGCGGCGATCCTGCGGCACGGCGAGGACCCGGCGCCGGAGATGATCCGAAGCGCCCGCCGTCTGCAGGACGCGGGCGCCGAAGTGCTGCTGATTGCGTGCAATACCGCGCATTACTGGTTCGACGAGATTCAGTCGTCGGTGGAGATTCCGATCCTGCATATGCCGCGGCTGACGGCCGCGGCGGTCCGGCGGCGCGGCGTTCGGACGGCGGCGCTGCTCTGCACCGACGGAACGCGGGCGTCCGGGGTGTACGACGCCGCGTTCGGGACGGAGACGACTCTTCTCATGCCGGATGCGGAGGGAGCGGCGGCCGTGATGTCGATGATCTACGACGGCGTAAAGGCCGGGCGGACGGAATTCGATACGGAGGCGGTGCGCCGCGCGCTGCGCGGGCTGACGCAGCGCGGCGCGGAAGCGTTCATCCTGGCCTGCACGGAACTCCCCGTCGCGTTTCAACTGTATTCGCTGCCGGGGGAATGCGTCGACCCGACCGAGATCCTGGCGCGGGAGGCGCTCCGATTCTGCGGCGCCGTACCGGAGGACGGGAATCCGGAGACATGATTTTCTGCGGTATGCGAGGGAAAAGCACGCCCTGCAGCCGTAGAAACGGGTAATAGATGCGGCCAAAAAGCCGGCCCGGCAGGGCAATCGTCGGCGCGCGCGGCGCGGAAAGGAGCACATTTCGGAACCATGCCGAACATAACAGACTATCTCAACCGCTATGGAGACGTTCCGCTGTCCCGCTTCCCGCTCAGCGAAATCGACGGGTATCTTCTCTGCAAGCTCGGGTGCCCGGACTATACGGACGTCGTCCCGCCAAAGGGCGAAATCCTTCTGCCCGAGGCGGTCGACCGCTATTTCATGGCCCAGCCGGAGGCCCGGCTGGGGCTGCTTTCCTCGCCCATGATTCTGCCGGCGATCCGGCAGCTTGCCCGCCTGCCGCGATTCCGCTCCCTGAAGCTGTGCGATTATGTGAATCGGGTGGACGAGGACCGGAACGAACAGTTTTCCGCGCTGACCGTCCTTTTGCCGGATGGGACGCGTCTGGTGACCTACCGGGGAACGGACGATACCCTCGCGGCGTGGCGGGAGGATTTCCTGCTGGGCGTGGAGGACGAGATTCCCGCGCAGCGGGACGCGGCGCGCTACCTTCTCGAGGAAGCGTCCGCCAACGGGGGCGCTCTGCTCGTGGGCGGACATTCCAAAGGCGGCAATCTGGCCGTATACGCCGCTCTGTCCGCGCCGGGACCCGTTCAGAACAGGATCGAAACCGTCTATAATTTCGACGGGCCGGGCTTTCGGCAGGATCGATCCGTTACGCCCGCGTATCTTCGGATCCGTCCGAAACTTCGGACCATCCTTTCCCAGCACGCCATCGTTGGCAGACTGCTGTATCATGAGACGCGCTGCACCATCGTGAAGTCCAGCCTGCCGGGCATCGCCGCGCACGACGGGTTCCATTGGGAAACGGAGGACGCCCGGTTTCTGCGCTGCAGGGAATTCGCCCCGGCAAGCAACGCGTTTGAAACCGCCATGCAGGAACTGGCGGAGAGCATGAGCCCGGAGCGGCGCATGTCCTTTCTGAGCGAGCTGTTTTCCGTTTTTTCCGCCACAGGCGCCGTTACGCTGCTGGATCTGACGGACAAGCGGCTCAGAAATTCGGTGCTCCTTGCAAAGCAGATGCACAAGAGCCGCGAGGTGCATCAGTTCATCCATCAGCTCGCGTTCCTGATGCTCCGGGAGACGGCGGCCGACGCCCGCGGCACGGCGGAGCGAAAGCCGGTTAAGCCGACGAAGAAATAACGGCTTGTTTTGCGCAGAAACAGGCAGAGGCGCAGAAGCCGGCCGGCAGGGGCAAACCGAACGGGCGGCCGTTTGCATGCGCTCAAAATGCCGATGACGGCCGGTATGCTGTTTGTGTCGTTTGCAGGCGTGCCGGCGGATTTTCTCCGCAACTCTCCATGATCACCCGCTTAACCTGCGTTTTCTGCGTTTCCGTGAGCGCGCCGTAATCCCTGACGATCGTAATCTGCCGCGTATGCGCATTCATCATGAATACCGCGCGGCTGCGTGTTGCCCGCCGGAATCGTCCGGGAAACCGAACCGAATCCGATGCGGCCATGCCGTAAAGGAGAGGCAGTTCAATGGGAAGCATGAAAAAAAGACGTTTGCTTGTATTCTGTGCGGCCGTGCTGCTGTGCCTGACGACTGCACCCGCCGCGTCGAATGCAGCCGGCTGTTCCGCGGCGCCGCAGGCCGCCGGTGCGGCGGCTGTGCCGATGCGGCGGTGGCTTCTCCCGGCGGCGGCGCTTGCAGCGCTGGCGGCAACGGGCTGGGTCGTATGGTCGAAAACAACCGTCCTGCAGGAGGCGCTCATCCGACTGATCTGCCTGGGGAGCGCCGGCGGCAAACCGCCCGATTACGGCGCGGTGCTGGAAGCGGTCGAAACGCTGGGAACGGACGTGTCCTACGAAAGCCGGTTTCAATCGGGCACGATGGATCTTTACGCGAAGCGTTCGGACGTGCCGCAGCCGTTACTCGTATACGCGCACGGCGGGTATTACGTCGGCGGCGACAAGCGCGGCTTTGCCTGCTACTGCCGGAAGCTCGCGTCGTTTGGGTATGTCGTCGCCAGCGTCAACTACGCGCTGGCGCCGGAAGGGCGGTATCCGACGCAGATTCTGCAGATCAACGAGGCGGTTTCCTTTCTGCTGGCGCGCGCGGACCGGTACGACGTCGATCCGTCCCGGGTTTTTATCGCGGGCGACAGCGCGGGCGGACATTTGGCGTCGCAGATGGGGCTGTATTATACGAATGCGGCGTTCCGCGCGGCGATCGGCGGCGCGCCCGCGCTCGAAGGCGACCGGCTTCGCGGCGTGATCCTGCTTTGCGGGTACTACCGCATGGATACGCTTCGGGCCACGAAATTCCCGCTGATTGTGGACGCCGTATGGATGCTGACGGGGGAGAAACGCTTCGAGGGCACCGCGGTTGCCGCGCGGATGGACACGGCCGCGCAGCTTACCGAGGATTACCCCGCGGTGTTTCTGACCTGCGGCGATCAGGACCCGTTCATCACGCAGGCGCGGGAGATGCTGGACGCGCTGCGCTTAAAGGGCGTCGATACGACGGCGCATCTGCCGGTATCGGGCAGGACCCGGCTGAAGCACGAGTATCAGGCCGATCTGAGAACCGCGGAAGGCAGGACGGCGATGGAAGAAACCGCGCGCTTTCTGCAGCTTCATTGCGCGCGGCGGACATAAGGGGAACTGGGCCGCCGGCGCCGGGGCGCGGTTGTTAATTAAAGTAGATGATATCGCCGGATTCGCGCCCGCCCTTGTACGGCTGATTGATCACGTTGCCCTGAAACATCATCACCGCGGTCGCGCCGCCGTCGAGATTGTACGCCTGCTTGCAGCCGAGGCTCTCAAAGAGGGCGGAGAGCTCCGAAAGGCGCATGCCGACGGAGTAGTCGGGCTGCCGTCCGTCGACCACGACGAAGCAGTAGTGCCCCGGCGCGTAGTAGCCGATCGCGCTGCGCGGGTGCCGGTCCGTGAGCGTGGAGTCGAACTCCGTGAGGCTGCCGCCGTTTTCGTCGAGCAGCGGCGGCCCGAACGACCAGGCCTGCCATACGCCGCGGGAAATCGCGTCGGTGAGGCTGAAGTTTTCCGTCAGACAGGTCTCCATTTCCCCGTCGTTGTAGAGAACGCAGACGTCGGTGCCGGCGACGTCCCGGTAGAGCGTGCCGTTGCGGATGACGACGCCCTTGCTGCGCGCGCTGTAATAATCGCCCGTTACGGCGAATACGGCGTTGTTCGCGGCGGCGGTCTTTGTGGGGAATGCATAGATGCTCTTGCCGTACGTTCCCTTTGCAAACGCGGTTTTGAACGCGTCGATGCTCTTTACGTATACGTCCGCAACAAAATACGTCACGCCGTTTTCCTGCACGCGGTCGATCGCGATGCGGACCGTGTCCGTCTGATAGCTGTAGAGCGCGTTTGCGCCGGTGTCGGACGTCGGAAACGAAGCGGAAAAATCGCCGGGGACGGGCGTTGCGGTCGGTTCGGGCGTTGCGGCGGCGGGATCCGGCGTGTCGGGCAGAGCGGAGGCGTCCGGTTCGGACGTCTGCGCGGCCGCGGTATAGAGGGAGGCGTCGGCGGCCTGCAGTTTCCGCGGCAGAACATGGTGGAACAGCGCGAATACGTTCAGCGCGACGCCGAGAAGAACGACGTCCCGCAGGATGATCCGGAACGCGTTTCTCTTCTTCCTGCGCGCGGGTTGTTTTCGTGTCCGCCGGTGTTCCATGCGTGCCTCCAGAGACAATCTTTAGGCAGGATAGCACCGCAAGATGAGAAACAATGCTGAACAGCATGAAAATGGAATGAGAAAACGCGGCGGATCGAGCCAACCAAAAAGCGCCTTTCGCGCAGGATGCGAAAGGCGCCAGTCTGTCAAAAAAGTTTTTTTGCAGGGGTTTTGCCCCTGCACCCCACCCAAGGGACATGTCCCTTGGGAATCCCCGACTCCGCAAGCGCCCTGTTTCAGGGCGCTTGCGAAAATGGGTTCATAGGGCCGTTACGGCCCTGTGCGGCGGTTTGGAGGCAGAGCCTCCAACGCCCCCCTTTGTCGAAAGCCTGCGCCTTTTGCATGGAATGCGAAAGGCGTTTTTTGTACGCCGGAACCGTTACTTCGGCAGGGTGATCGTGATGGTCGTGCCCTTTCCCGGCTCGCTTTCGGCGGACGCGCCGCCGCCGTGCGCCTGCGCGATGGCGGACACGATGGAAAGCCCGAGCCCCATGCCGCCGGTCGAACGCGCGCGCGCCTGATCGACGCGGTAAAAGCGCTCGAACACATGGTCGCGGTGCTCGGCGTCCATGCCGATGCCGCTGTCGGAGACGGAGACGGCGACGCTCGTTTCGCCGACGCTGCAGCCAAGACGGATCTCGCCGCCCTCCGGCGTATATTTCGCGCTGTTGTCGATGAGCGCGCGCAGCAGCTGCCGGATCATCGCACGGTCGGCGGTAACGCCGTCGTCGTCCTCCGGCGCGTCCATGCCGTATTGGTGCGCCGGGTCGATCAGCGCCTGTTCCTCCAGAAGCTCGCCGAAGAGCTCCTTTATGGAGAAGGTCGTCAGGTCCGGATGGAACTGCGCGCTGTCGCAGCGGGCGAGGAAGAGCAGGTTTTCGACCAGCTGACTCATATACGTCGTCTGCTGCTGCAGCGCGCGGATGCTGTCCTGCAGCACGGTTTTGTCCTCGCTGCCCCAGCGGGACAGCAGGTCCACGTTGCCCTGCATGACGGCCAGCGGCGTGCGCAGCTCGTGGGACACGTCCGCGACGAACCGCCCCTGCTGCTGATAGGCCGCCGACACGCGCTCGAGCATGCCGTTGACCGTGAGCGCGAGGCTCTTCAGCTCGTCGTCGGGCTCCGGCACGTCCAGACGCGCGTCGAGGTTGCCGCCGCCGATGCGGTTGGCCGCCGCGATCATCTCGCCAATCGGCGCGAGCATCCGCCGGCTCGTCGTGTGCCCGACCAACAGCGCGGCAGGCGCGCCGATCAGGTTCGCCGCGATGAGCAGCAGCCCTAATAGCCGCAGGAACGTCGTTTCGCTCTGAAGGTTCTGCACGAGGTACAGCTGTCCGTAGACGACGCCGTTTTCCTGGATCGGCTGCGTGGCAAGCAGCAGCATCCGGCCGTCCTCAAAGGTGAGGACCGGAGAACGGGCGGCGGCTGAGAGCGATTCCTCGCTGAGGTGGAAATTCAGCACGCGGTTGATCATATGACCGGACTGATCGTAAATATAGATGGAAAGATTCGCGTCGTTGTTCTGCTCTTCCAGCACTTCCGGCGTTGAAAGCGGTTCGCCCTCCTCGATTTCCTCAATCAGATGGTCGCTGATCAGCGCCATCGTGACGGAAAGATTGGAGGACTGTTTCTTGACCAGAAACTGAAAAGCGGAGAGGAACACGCCGACCGAAATCAGGAGCAGTATCACGACGAACAGCACCGTGTAAACCGCCGTAAGCCGGTTGGAAAGTTTACTCTTTGCGCGTTTTATCCCGTATGACATAGCCGATCCCCCGTACCGTTTCGATGATTCTGGTTTCGTCCGTATCGTGGATGCGGTTCCGCACGTAACGCACGTATACGTCCACGACGTTGCTGTTGCCGGCGTACTCGTAGCCCCAGACGTGGCTGAGGATCTGGTCGCGCGTGAGCACGATATCCCGGTTCCGAAGCAGATATTCCAGCAGGTCGTACTGCGTTTTGGTCAGATCGATGATCTCGCCCGCGCGCGTGACCTGCCGCGACGATGCGGACAATATAAGATCACCCACGGACAGCGTCCCGCCCGGCGCGGCCTGCGCCGAAGGGTCCGCCGTGCGGAGCACCATGCGGATCCGCGCGAGCAGTTCCTCGATATGAAACGGCTTTGTAATGTAGTCGTTGGCGCCGGTGTCGAGGCCGTTGACCTTTTCCATGACCGCGTCGCGCGCGGTCACGAGAATGACCGGCACGGCGCTCTCCTTCCGCAGCCGCCGGAGCACCTCGATGCCGTTGAGCCCGGGCAGCATGACGTCCAGAAGGACGAGGCCGAACTCGCCGGAGCGCGCCTTTTCAAGCCCGATCCGCCCGTCGCCGCAGCTCTCGACCGAATAGCCCTCGTGCTGGAGCTCGAGCGTGAGAAACCGCACGATCTCCGCCTCGTCCTCGACGAGCAGTATCCGCATCCGCCCGTTCGCCTCCCGCCGTTGTTTTCTGATTTCACATTACCGGTTCCGCGCAGAAAATGCAAGAAACATTGCTTTTTGCACAGATTATATTATACGGGCAAACGAACGCAGCAAAATGAGGATTGCATGAGAATTCCGTAAGAATTCCAGGAGTGCTTGCGGCAGCGGCGGGACAATCCGGCAAAACGGTTTTGCCGGCGCGCGCAATCCTGCGCAGAAATCCTCCGGCATGCAATTTCATCCAATTCTCATGATGCGTTCGGCGGATTCTCATAACCGTTTTGTAGCATAGCGGCACAGGGAGGCGAACGGCCGATGCAGAAAGTGCATGCCGGGTCGGGCGGGGCGAAACCGTCCTGCGCGGCGATCGTCATCCGCGACGCGCTGGTCCTGATCCTGTGCCTGGCGGTGTTTGCAGCCGTCTACCGGCTTGCGCCGCAGGTCCTACGCGGCTCGGCTTCGCATGCGGAAGAACCGACGGCCTCCGGCGTTTCGGCGTCCGGCACGGACGAAACGGCAGGACGGTCTGCCGCGGGCCAATCGCCGCAGGCTGCCGAAGAAACGCCTGCCTTAACGCCGCCGGCGACGCCGCAGCCGACGCCGGAAAACCCGACCGCCAACGGCGATTTTTCCGCCGTGTTTCCGGCGTACGACACCGGCGCGGACGCGCTCTACAGCTATCAGACGGACACGGTCCGCATCGCGATCGACAGGGTGCAGGCAAACGGGATCACCTATTTTGTCGCGGACGTATGGGTCAGGAGCATCGACGCGTTCAGAACCGCGTTTGCGAAAGGCGCCTATGGCCGCGGCCTGCACGAGATGCCGCTCAAGATCGCGAAGGACAATCAGGCGGTGTTTGCGGTTACGGGCGACTATTACGGCGCGCGCGAGCAGGGCGTCGTGGTGCGAAACGGCGTGCTCTACCGGGACGTGATGAGCGACGACGTGTGCATCCTGAAGACGGACGGCACGCTGAACGTCTATGAAAAGAGCTCGTTTTCGACGATCGGCATGCTCGACGACGCCGTATGGCAGGCATGGGCGTTCGGGCCGGCGCTGGTCGAAGGATGCGTTGCGTGCGACACGTCCGGCAGCAAGATCAAAGTGAAGAATCCGCGCTGCGCGATCGGATACTACGAGCCCGGGCATTACTGCTTCCTCGTCGCCGACGGACGGCAGAGCGGGTATTCCGACGGCATGACGCTCGACGAGCTGGCGGACGCGTTCGTTTCGCTCGGCTGCAAAACGGCGTATAACCTCGACGGCGGCGCGACCGCCACGATGGTGTTCAGCGGCGCGGTCGTAAACCAGCCCGTGAACGGCGGGCGCTCGTCCAGCGACATCATCTGCTTCCCGGCGGATCTGGTTTCCTGAAAGGAGTTCATGCAATGGGCCAACAGCGTTTCTGGGGATTTCTTGCGCATGCCTGCATTATCATCGGCATGATGTTCGTCATCTTTTTCGTCATCGACCGGTTCAATTCCGCCATGGAGTTTTTAACCAGCAGCATCAGCAAATGGCTCATCCTGATCCTCGCCGTATGCTCCATCCTGAACGGTCTGTTCTCCGCGGTGTTCCTCTTCCAGAAACAGAAGCGGCATGAGGAGCGGATGCACGTCCCGCATGCCGGGCACGCGGAGGAACCGCGGCGGGCGCTTCCGCAGGGAAACGCGCATCCGTATGATCCGCGCGGGCCCGCGGCGCCGCAGACGCATTACGCTGCGAACCGGCAGAATGCGGACCGGCCGATGCAGCGTCCGCAGGGGACCGCGGGATACCAAACCGGCGGATTTCAGAGGCGATAGCGGTTTTTCGGTGCCGCCGGGTGCGGGCGCGCCTGTGGCGCTCGCTCCTGTTTTCGCCCGATTTGCCCGTTTTGTTTTCACGCGTTCCGCCGGGCCATCCTTTTGCCGGCCGGCTTCCGTTCTGCGGCGGCCGCAGCTTGTCGAAGGTACGCTTGGCCCCGCCTCCCAACCCCGTTTCGGGTCGTAACGGTCCTAAGAACCCATTTCCGCAGGCGCCCCTGAAAGGCGCTTGCGGAGTCAGGGATTCCCAAGGGACGTGTCCCTTGGGTGGGGTGCAGGGGTGAAACCCCTGCAAAAGAACGTTTCAGACAGACTGCGGCGGTCGATCCGTTTTTGCCGGGTTCGGCCCCGGCGCGGCTTGCATACACCTTCGTTGCAGGATATAATTTCCCAAACGGAGGTAAAGCAGCTATGCATTTCGATTCTCTTGTCATCGGCAACATATCGTTCGACACCAACGTGGATTACGGAGGCCAGCCCGTCGACGAGATCGGCGGCGCGGTGTACTATTCCGGCTATTCCGCGGCCGCGACGGGTTCCCATGTCGCCGTGCTCGCAAAGGCCAACCTTTCGGAGGTTGATATCCCCAAGATCTTCTCCCAGGCCGAGAACCTGGCGGTTTACCCGGTTCCTTCGCCCGTGAGCACCCGTATTGTCAACATCTACACGTCGCCGGAGCGGGAACGGCGCATCAGCCGTCTGCCGTCCAACGCCGCGCCCTTTACCATGGAGGAGATCCCCGCAAACGTGGAGGCGGACGTGTACGATCTGGCGAGTCTTCAGCGGGGCGATTTTTCCGAGGAGTTCATTCTCGCGCTGTCAAAACGGGGCCCCGTCGCGCTGGATCTGCAGGGCATGCTGCGCTATGCCGTGGACGGAACCGCGGTATTCGGCGACTGGGCCGCAAAGCGGGAAGTGCTTCCCCATATCCGGTATCTGAAGGCCGACGCCAACGAGGCGGAGATCATAACCGGGCTGACCGACCGCTACGCCGCCGCAAGGCAGATTCTTGAGTGGGGCTGCCCGGAGGTTATGATCACCCACAACACGGAGGTCATTGTCGCCACGCCGCAGGGAATCCGGGCGGAACCGCTCCGTCCCAGGAATCTTTCCGGGCGCACGGGCCGCGGCGACACCACCTTCGCCTGCTATCTCTGCGAGCGGCTGCACGGCGGGATCCCTGAGGCGCTGCGCTACGCGGCCGCCTGCGTGTCGCTGAAGATAGAGACGCCCGGCCCGTTCAAAGGCGGCCGTAAGGACGTGCTTGACTATATCGACAAATTTTACAAAGCCTGAAGGTCGGGGAGGTCGGCATGGTTGATTTTACAAAGATCAAAACGTATTCCGCCGTGGGAAGGAAGAATCTCGTAACACTGGAGGATATCCTGCCGGTGCGGGAGGGGGATGCGCGGAAGCCGTCCGTTCCGGAACTGGAGGAACTGGCAAGGCGCATCGTCAAAGCCCGCAGGGCCGGTCGGCCCGTGATCCTGTTCATGGGGGCGCATGTGATCAAAAGCGGCCTTTCCGGCTATGTGATCGAGATGATGAAGCGGGGCTTCGTTACGCATGCGGCGACCAACGGCGCGGGTACCATACACGATTTTGAGCTGGCCTGGCTGGGCGGTACCAGCGAGGACGTCCCGTCGGCCATCGAAAACGGCTCCTTCGGCATGTGGGAGGAGACCGGCGCCTGGATGAACGAAGCCATCGGGCAGGCGAAGGAGAAGGGACTCGGTTACTGGGGCGCAATCGCTTCGTATATGGAGGAGCGTCCGGAGCGTTTTCCCCACAGGGACGTAAGCATCGCCTGGCAGGCCGCGCGCCTGAGCGTGCGCGCGACGGCCCACGTGTCGATCGGGACCGACATCATCCACCAGCATCCGACGGCGGACTTCGGAGCCATCGGATACGCGAGCGGCGAGGATTTCAAGCTGTTCACGGATTCGGTGTGCGGCATGGAGGACGGCGTGTTTATGAACTTCGGCTCGGCGGTGCTGGGGCCGGAGGTGTTTTTGAAGGCGCTTTCCATCTCCCGGAATCTCGGGTACGATACCCGGCATATCACCACGGCGAATTTCGATTTGGTGGATCTGGGCGATTACCGCCGTCCGATCGGGTATGACGACCCGCACTACTATTACCGCCCGCGGAAGAACATTGTGAACCGTCCCACGCAGAACGGGGGACAGGGCTGGCATTTTGTGATGAATCACAAGGAGTCCATTCCCGCGCTGTTTTGGCTGGTAAACCGTTTCTGGAACGAGTAGAACCGAAAATCCGCCGGGAAGAGGCGCTTTTGCTGGCGGGCTCCGCTCTGCAAACTCCCATGCGGCGGAGAGCGCAAAGGAACCGCTTTCGCGCGGGGCGGCCGGAACGGATAACGGGCCTGCGGCGCCCGCCGGCACCGGTTTTGCGATCGGCGTTCTCCGTTTGGATGGTGTCAAAAGCATGCGTGCTTTTTCTTGTTTTTTCGATTGAACTTTTGTGTGGAATTCCAGTTATTGGATTGACAGTACAGGCAAATGAGACTATAATAACAAGACAAGGCAAATCTCATCTGACACATCTTTGCCTAATTGTATTTAAGGAGGAAAACAATGAAAAGGACAATCGCAATCGTTCTTGTGTTTGCCATGATCTTTGCGATGGTTGGCTGCGCCAGTTCCACAACGACGACTGACGAAACCGCCGCAGAGGAAACGGCAACGGAAGCCCCCGCCGCGGAGGAAACGGCCGCGGAAGAGACGACCGAGGAGACCGAGTACTATGTCGAGGGTTTGGATATTTCCGGTTATTCCCCCTATATCCAGAAGCTGATCTACGACGCACATCAAAACAATGAAACGCTGATGGTCTACGGTGCCTGCGACGAATCCTACGTCAACGCCGCGGCCTATCATTTCCAGGAGCTCTTCGGCATTGAGACCAGCGCCATTCGCTATGCAACCGGTGAAATGTACACCAAGACCGAGGAGGAAAAGGACAATCCTCAGTGCGACGTCTGGTTCGGCGGCTCCAACGATTATTATATCAAGGCCAAGGAAGCCGGCTTGCTGGATACCTATGAGCCCGAGAATGAAAAGAATCTGATCGACACCAAGTTCATCGATCCCGACTATCAGTGGTTCGGCATCTACACCGGCGTGCTCGGCATGATGGTCAATACGGAAGAGATCGAGGCGCTGGGCCTGACTGCGCCCACCAGCTGGGCCGATCTGACCGATCCGCAGTGGGAGGGCCTGATCTCCGTGGCCAACCCGCAGACCTCCGCAACCGCCACCAACTTCCTGGCGACCATGCACTATGTGTACGGGTATCCGGACAATCTGGACAACGACGGCCTGATGGAGTTCTTCAAGGCGTTTGATAAGAACGTTTATATGTACACCAAGTCCGGCTCCGGCCCGTCCAAGATGGTAGGCCCGGGCGAGATCGTGGTCGGCATTTCGTTCCTGCATGACGGCATCGCCCAGATTGTCAACGGCTACGACAATATCCAGCTGGTCGTTCCCTCCGAAGGCACGGGCTGGGAAGTCGGCGCCTGCGGCATCGTCAAGAGCGACAAGAATATGAACGCCAAGAAGCTGTTCATCGAGTACTGCCTCAGCGCCGAGTGCGTCAACCTCGGCAAGGATAATTCTTCCTACCAGAATCTGGTTATCACCGACGAAGCCGGTGCGATTCAGCCTCAGGAGCTGGTCCAGTGGGGCCTCGACGACCTGAGCAAGTGCAACCTGGTGCCCTACGACGTGACCGACGTCGCGCCGAAACTCGAGGGTTGGACGCAGGAGTGGCTGAACGTGATCACCGCCGACGATCGTCTGAAGACCGAGTAATCGTTCTTCACAACAACCCGACATGAAACAAGCGGGGGATGGAGTAGCACCTCTGTCCCCCGCAAACTATTACCGGGAGGGAGGCGTTCGATTTGGAACAGGCGCAGCGGAAGCCCATTTCCAAGAGTCAGAGCAGAAGGCTCGACCGAAAAAAGGTTCTGGGCGATCCGGTCCTGATGGCAATGATCCTGATTCTGGTTATCTTTGTATCGCTTTTTATCGTCTATCCGCTTATGATGCTTCTTTACGAGGCATTTTACACGGCCGACGACGGCGTAACGATCAAAATTCTGGATTCGACGCTGAATATGGCCGTATTCAGAAACGCGTTCACAAACACGGTCAGGCTGGGAATCATCACGGGATTTACTTCCGTTATCGTCGGCCTGCTGTTTGCATATATCGACGTATATGTTCGGCTGAAGCGCAGGTTTTTACGAGGCATGTTCAAAGTTGTCGCCACCATGCCCGTCGTATCCCCGCCCTTTGTGCTTTCCCTATCCATCATTCTTCTGTTTGGCAGGACCGGCCTGATCACGCGAAATCTTCTGCATTTGCGAACATCCAATATCTACGGACTGATCGGCCTGATCATCGTTCAGACGCTTACCTATTTTCCCGTCTGTTATCTCTCGTTCAAGGGCCTGCTCAAAAATATCGACCCGTCCATTGAGGAGGCGGCCCGCGACATCGGCGCCTCCCGCATGAAGGTGTTCCGTTCGATCACGCTGCCGCTGATGCTCCCCGGCATCGGAAACGCATTTCTTGTCACATTCATTGAATCCATTGCAGATTTTGCCAACCCCATGATCATCGGCGGCGACTACGACACGCTGGCCACGACGATTTACCTGCAGATCACGGGGTCGCTGAATAAAAACGTGGCGTCCGCCATGGCGCTGATCCTGCTGGCGCTGACCATGGCGCTGTTCATGCTGCAGAAGTACTGGCTGGAGCGGAAATCCACGGCCACACTGACCGGCAAAGCCGCCCGCGGCCGCATTCTGATTCAGGAAAAGAGCGTGCGGGTGCCGCTTTCCATCATTGCCGGCGCCATCGGCACCTTCGTCATCGCCCTGTATATCTTGGTTCCGATCGGTTCCCTGTTCAATCTGTGGGGCCGCGACTACAGCCTGACGCTGAAGTGGTACCACTACACCTTCGCGAGCGGCGGTTGGACGCAGTATCTTGATTCCATCGAGCTGGCGACCATTGCGGCGCCCATATGCGCGCTGATCTCCATGGTGATCGCCTTCCTTGTGGTGAAGAAGAAGTTTATCGGCAAGGGGTATCTGGAGTTCGTGTCCATGATGGCCATGGCCGTGCCCGGCATTGTTCTCGGCATCGCCTACATCCGAGGATTCGTAACGGGCGTATTTCATTCCGGATTTCTGGAATGCCTGTACGGGACCGGCGCGATCATCGTGATCGTATTTGTGGTGCGCTCGCTGCCGATCGGCACGCGAAACGGCATCGCCGCCCTGCAGCAGATCGATAAATCCATTGAAGAATCGGCCACGGACATGGGCGCAAACAGCGGAAAGGTGTTTATGTCCATCACGCTGCCGCTGATCAAGGATTCCTTCGTCAGCGGTCTGATTACCGCGTTCGTTCGCTCCATTACGGCCATCAGCGCCATCGTGCTGTTGATCAACGCCCGCTGGAGGCTGATTACCTATCAGATCAGTGAAAGCGCGAACAAGGGCTATTACGGCGCGGCCTGCGCTTACGCAACGATTCTGATACTGATCGTTTATGCGGCAATCCTGCTGCTGCAGCTGTTCACGAAGTACTTCGGCATAAGCCGGTACGTCGAGAGGAAGGGGTAATCCATGGAGAAAGAGAAAAAGGGCGTACTGCTCAAAAATATTTCCAAAATCTATATCGACCCCAAAACCAAAAAGGAATTCTATGCGGTTAACGATATCACGCTGGATATCAAGCCGGGCGAATTCGTAACGCTGCTGGGCCCCTCCGGCTGCGGGAAAACCACGACGCTGCGGATCATAGCGGGATTCGAAAGCCCGGACGTGGGCGAGATCTATCTCGGCGGCAAGGCGATCAACGCCATCACGCCGGATAAGCGCGACACGGCCATGATGTTCCAGAATTACGCGCTGTTTCCGCACATGAACGTTTTTGACAACGTTTCCTACGGCCTGAAGCTGCGCAGGTTCAGCAAGCGGGAGATCCGCGAAAAGGTATTCCAAATTCTGGACATGGTGGAGCTCACCGGCATGGAAAACCGCATGACGAACCAGCTTTCCGGCGGTCAGCAGCAACGGGTGGCGCTGGCTCGCGCACTGGTGGTGGAGCCCGGCGTTCTGCTCTTCGACGAGCCGCTGTCCAATCTGGATGCGAATCTGCGCGTTACCATGCGCACCGAGATCCGCCGCATTCAGCAGAATGTCGGCATCACGGCCGTCTATGTGACCCACGACCAGAGCGAGGCCATGAGCATTTCCGACCAGATCGTGGTGATGAACAAGGGCGTCATTGAGCAGGAGGGCACGCCCATGGAGATCTATTATCATCCGGAAAGCGAGTTCATCGCCAGCTTCATCGGCGAGGCCAACTATCTCAAGTGCGATGTGATCAGCCATAAGGGCGACCACTCCGTTGTCGAGATCATGGGCAGGCGGATCAACACCTACGATGCCAAGGACAACCGCGAGGGGAGCCAGGGCATGCTGATGCTGCGGCCGGAATCCATCGAGCTGGGCGACGAGGGCATCTTCCCCTGCAAGGTTACCGTGTCCTGCTTTATGGGCGCTTACCAGTACTATCATGTCATGGTGGGCGACGCCATGTTCAAGATCACCGATTACAACCCACGGGACAAAAAGATCTACCGCGTGGGGGACGACGCCTGGCTGAAATTCAACGAGAACGACGGCAGGGTTCTGTAGAAAAGCAAGGGAGATTTCGGGGAAAAGAACGAATATGGATCTGCTTGGCATTGCAATCGGCGGTACAAAATGCTGCGTCGTGCTGGGTCGGGAGGAAGACGGCCGGATGCGTGTTCTCGGCCGGGAGAGCTTCCCGACCGCTGAGGGCGGCGGCCCGTACGGCACGTTTGAACGACTTGCGGCCCTGGGGGATCACCTGCTGTCGGAACACGGTGCAGAGAAACCGGAAGTCGTCGGAATTGCCTGCGGCAGCCCGCTGGACAACGTAAACGGCATCATCCAGTCCCCCGCAAACCTGCTGGGGTGGGACGATATTCCCGCCGTTTCGCTGATGGAACGGCACTTTGGCGCGCCTGCGTTTCTGGAAAACGATGCAAACGCCGGCGCGCTCGCCGAGTGGCGCTACGGCGCGGCCAGAGGATACCGGCATGTGATCTTCATCACCTTCGGGACCGGTTTCGGCGCGGGCCTGATCCTGAACGGCCGGCTCTACGGCGGCGCGTGCGATATGGCCGGGGAATGCGGTCATATCCGTCTGGCGCCCTTCGGCCCGGTCGGCTGCGGAAAGCAGGGCTCCGTCGAAGGTTTCTGCTCCGGCGGCGGAATCCGGCAGCTTGCCCGGCAGATGGTTTACGAGCAGCTGCAGCAGGGCAAAAAGCCGGCCCTGTGTCCCGGCGCGGAATTACTGGATACCCTTACGGCCAAAAGCGTGGCGGAGGCCGCCTATGCCGGCGACCCGCTGGCAAAAGCGATCTACGAGGCGTCCGGGCAAAAGCTCGGCGAGGCGCTTTCCATAATGATCGACCTGATCAATCCGGAGATCATCGTGATCGGGAGCATCTTTACGCGGGCCGAATCGCTGCTTCGGCCCGCCATGGAGCGCGTGCTGGAGCGGGAAGCGATCCCCGTTTCCCGAAAGGCGTGCAGCATCGTGTCCGCTGCTCTGGGCGATCGGGTGGACGACTACGAGGCGCTGGCGGTCGCGTCCTACGCGCTGTCCCGGCGCCGCCAAGAAAAGGAATAGGGAGAACGCATGCACGAAACTTTTTCCGGCCCGGAAGACGTACTGAACCGCCTGATGGTTCGGTATCCCGTTCTGGAACCCATGCGAGCGCAGATCGAAAAAGCGTACCGCCTGATTGCCGCACGGTTTGAACAGGGCGGCAAACTGCTGCTCTGCGGCAACGGCGGAAGCGCGGCCGACGCCCTGCACATTGCGGGGGAACTGATGAAATCCTTCACGCTGGCACGGCCGATGGAACAGGCCGTCTTAGAGCGGATCGGGCAGATGTTTCCGGCGGACGCGGCGCTTCTGACCCAAAAGCTGGAGCGCGCCCTTCCCGCAGTGGCGCTGGTTGAAAGCCCTTCCCTGAGCACGGCGGTTCAGAACGACACGGCTCCCGCGCTGGTGTTTGCGCAGCAGGTATATGGTCTGGGTACGCCGAAGGACGCGCTGCTGTGCATTTCCACATCCGGCAATTCGGAGAACTGCGTGTATGCCGCGGAAACGGCAAAAGCGATGGGCATGGCGGTGATTTCCCTCACCGGAGCGGGCGGCGGCCGGCTGGCCGGCGTATCCGACGCGGCGATCGCCGTGCCCGAAATGGAGTGCTACCGGGTGCAGGAACTGCACCTGCCGGTCTATCACGCCCTGTGCCTGATGCTGGAATACCGCTTTTTCGGCGCGGACCGGTGAGAATAAAAGAACATGGGCAAATACGCCGATCTCCTGCTGGTGAGTGATTTTGATCGTACGCTGACGGCCCCGGACGGCACGATCCCGAAGGCGAATCTGGAGGCGATCCGCCGTTTTATTACGGAAGGCGGGCGCTTCACGGTTGCCACGGGCCGTTCCACGCCGCTGTTTTTGAAAGAGCAGCTTCTGTTTCCTCACAATGCGCCGCTGATTCTATTCAACGGCGCCGTATGTTATGATTACGCCGCGGACAAAACGGAATTTGCCGATCCGCTGCCGGCGGGAACGGGACGGTTTGCCGGGGAACTGCTCCGGCGTTTTCCCGATTTTCATTATGAGTTTCAGGCGCTGAAAAGGCATTACGTCGTGCCCCGCGATCCTGCCCGCATGCGGTTTCTGGCGGAGCACGGCGCGGAGACCGCGGACGTGCTTCCGGCACAGATCCGCGAGCCCGTCTATATGATCTGCATCATCGGAAGGTATGTGCCGCCGGACGATCCTGACGGAAGTGATTCCGCCTGCACGGAGGAGGAGGATCGGGCGTTCCTGCGGCTGGGGGAATGGATCGGCGGCGACGGGAACTATTCCCCTGTGCGCTCCACGCCGCAGATTACGGAAGTTCTGCCGCGCGGCGTATCCAAAGGGAGCGCCGCCAGACGGCTTAAGGACCTGCTGGGCCGCAAAACGCTCGTCTGCATCGGCGACGCCATGAACGATCTGAGCATGCTTCAGGCAGCCGATCTGGCCTTTGTGCCCGCGGACGGCGATGCGGAACTGCAGGAAGGGCGGTTCGCCGTCTGCGCCTCCTGCGGGGAAGGCGCGGTGGCTTCGGCCATTGAACGGCTTTAGGGTGTGCTTCGAAAAGCACGATGGAGCAGGCCAGGCATCTTTTTCACCGTTTTTTTGTCGCTAAAACCTTGAAATAGCGCTGCTATTCCTGTGGTTTTGCTCCTCAAACCGGCAAAAAACCCGCTCTGCCTGCCCTCATCTCATTTTAGAAACACATCCTAGGAAACGGAGGGGATATCCACGGTGGAAAACGAAATCAAACGATCCATGGAGCGGGCGATGCGGGCCTATACGGAGGACTGCGCAGCGAAGGTTACGGGCAGCGATTTTGCCGTGCTTTCGGAAATTGCCGCCGTGATCATGGAAACGAAACACACCGGCACCCGGATCTTCACCGTGGGCAACGGCGGCAGCGCCGCGACGGCATCCCACGTATGCAACGATCTGATCAAGGGCTGCCGGGTCCATAACCGCCGCGGCTTCGACGCGGAATGCCTGGCGGACTCCCTGCCGGTGGTTACGTGCCTGAGCAACGATTTCAGCTATGAGGACGTGTTCCGCGTGCAGCTGGAAACAAAGGCGAAGGCCGGAGACGTGCTGCTGGCGTTTTCCGGCAGCGGCGATTCGGAAAACGTGGTGCGCGCCGCGCGGACCGCCAACGCCATGGGGCTGACCACCTGCGGGTTTCTGGGAAGGGACGGCGGCAGGCTGAAGCCTTTGTGCAGGCTGTTCGTCATCGCGCCGACGGACAGCATGGAGCAGCTGGAGGACATGCATCTTGTCTATACCCATGCGCTGGTATCGGCGATCCGCGCGCAGCTAGCGGACCTCTGGGACGCGGAGATCGTGACGCCCTGTTACGGCAGGGTGTTCCATACGGCGCTGTTCGATTTCGACGGCACCGTGAGCCTGATCCGGCAGGGCTGGCAGGAGATCATGATTCCCTATTTCATCGAGGTCCTCCGGAAGGTGTCCGACGGCGAACCCGAGGAGGAAACCGAGCGGATCGTCCGGGATTTTGTGGATCTTCTCACCGGCAAGCAGACCATCTTCCAATGCATGCGGCTGGACGAGGAGGTCGTGAGCCGGGGCGGCGCGCATGTGGACCCGCTTGTGTACAAACGGGAGTACCTGCGCCGGCTGGAGGAGCATATTCGTGAACGAAAGGCCGGGCTTGCAAACGGTGCGATTTCCCCGGAGGAATGCCTTGTGCCCGGCTGCCGGAAGCTGGTGGAAGCGCTGCGCGAAAGAGGGATCCGCTGTTATCTGGCCAGCGGAACCGACGAAGCGGACGTGCTGCGCGAAGCGCGGCTGCTTGGCATCGACGGCCTGTTCGAGGGCGGCATCCACGGCGCGCGGGACGAGATGCTGGAGTGCTCCAAGGAACTGGTCATCCGCTCGCTTCTCAGGGACGAGGGCGTAAAGCCGGAGGAACTGCTTTCGTTTGGCGACGGATATGTGGAGATCGAGCTTGTGAAGAGCGTCGGCGGCTACGCGGTGGGCGTGGCGACGGAGGAAGCCCGGAAAAAGGGCGTGAACGAGTGGAAGCGGAGCCGGCTGCTCTCCGCGGGCGCGGGGATGATCATACCGGATTTTTCAAACGTCCCGGCGCTGCTGAACATACTGGGGGTGTAACATCGTGCCCTATCCGCAGTTTGACCGCGCTGGTCTGGAAATTCTGTCCTTGAAGGAACGGGTGCACGATGTTTCCATCGATGTGCTGCAGTTCCCCGGCGATCCGCTGCCGCCGTTCGAGCATCCGGCGCTCCCCAAACTGGCGGAGGCGGTGATCTCGGCCCGGCGGGAGCACGACGCGGCCGTTCTGATGATGTACGGCGCTCACGTGATCCGAACCGGGAACGCCCCCTATATGATCGAGCTGATGAAACGGGGGCTGGTTACCCACTTCGCCACCAACGGCGCGGGGTCCATCCACGACTACGAGCTTGCCCGCATCGGCGCAACCTGTGAAAGCGTGGCCCGCTATGTCAGCAGCGGGCAGTTCGGACTGTGGCATGAAACCGGGATCATCAACGATATCATCCGGGAGGGCGCGCAGGACGGCATCGGCTGGGGCGAGGCCTTGGGGCGGTATATCTGGGAGGAGAATCTTCCATACCGGGAGACCAGCGTGCTGGGAATGGGATACCGCCTGCACGTTCCCTGCACGGTGCATATCGGCATCGGCAACGACATCATTCACGAGCACCCCAACTGCGACGGCGCGGCCATGGGCGCGTGCTCCTATACGGACTTTCTGGTGTATGCCCAGAGCGTCACAAGACTGGAGCACGGCGTATTTTTGAATTTCGGCTCCGCGGTGACCGGCCCGGAGGTGTACTTAAAAGCCATCTCCATGGCAAGGAATGTCGCCCGGCAGCGCGGGGAGAGGATCGCCGATTTTACCACGGCGGTATTCGATCTGCAGCCTATCTCCGAGAAGGACGATATCGGCACCGCGCCGCCCAAGAGCGACCCGCGCTACTATTTTCGGCCGTGGAAGACGATTCTTGCCCGTACGGTGGCCGACGGCGGCAGAAGTTATTATATCCGCGGCGAGCACAGCAAAACGCTGCCGAACCTTGCCGCGCAGATCATGGCCATGGACGACGCGCAAAAAAAGGACTGACCAAACCGCGGAAACGGACGCACCGACGCGGCGTCTGCGCCTGGAAGGAAGCGCAAACCGGACCGCCGGGCGCCTGCCCCGGGGTTTGCCGGAAACGACAGAGGAGGGACGGCATGGCGATCGAGAACATCATCTTTGACGTGGGCGGCACGCTGCTCCGGTTTGATCTGGGCAACATCGCTTCCGACTTTGCGGAAAATCCGGCGGACGCGGAACTGCTGCGGGACGCGTTTCAGGTGGATTGGCGCAGGCTGGACGAAGGCACCGTGGAATATGCGGATTTCCGGATTGCGGCGCTGAAGCGTCTGCCGGAGCGCCTGCACGGCACGGCCGGGCGGATGCTCGACGAATGGTTTCTGCACGAGCCGCCGGTCCCCGGCATGGCGGAATTTTTGGCGGAGATGAAGACGCGGTATCGGTGTTACATCCTGTCCAACGCGCCGATTTTTTTCGCCGAGCATATCGGCGTGATACCCGAGTCCGACGGCATGGCGGGCAAAGTGGTTTCCGGCTATGAGAAGCTGCTCAAGCCGGACCCGGCCATCTACCGGCTGTTTCTGTCCCGCTTCGGGCTCCGGGCGGAGGATTGTTTCTTCATAGACGACAATCCGGCCAACGTGGAAACGGCGGAACGGCTGGGCTTTCGCTGTTGCCTCTTCGACGGCGATCCGGACACGGCGCGGCGGGAACTGAAAAAAGCGGAACGTTCGGTTTGTCGATAAGGGGGCGTTGGGGGCTCCGCCTCCAAACCACCGCTCAGGGCCGTAACAGCCTTGAGAACCCATTTCCGCAAGCGCCCTGTTCCAGGGCGCTTGCGGGGTCAGGGATTCCCAAGGGACGTGTCCCTTGGGCGGGGCGCAGGGGTGAAACCCCTGCAAAAGAATTTTTTTGACAGGCTGAACCCGCCGCGCGCCGATCTCGGCGCGCGGCGGGTTTTTTTACTTATGCTTGGCGCTCCAAGTCGCTTCGATATCCCACGGCAGGAACACGATATATCTGTTCAGGTCGGACGCAGGCGCGTCGTGCTTTACGCGCTGAGACGCGTAGACGGCGGTGTCCAGATTGAACAGCTTCGGCACGCTGTATTCGGCAAAGATGCTTTCGGCGGTCGCCTCCGGCAGGCAATGCACAACCATTTCGCCCGTGGACGAATCATACAGCAGCGCCGTCGAACCGTCCGGCATTGCGAGCATGACGCCGATATCGTAGCTCATATAGTCCAGCGTCTCATCGAGCTTGAGGCCGCGGCTTTTCGGGACCTCCGAAAACTGCGGCAGGTCGGTGGTGAGCGGCGCCTTCAGGGGCTCGGTCGCGATCAGCAGGACGGGGTGAAACTGCTCGTCGGTCAGCCCGAGCTGCGGGCACAGCGCGGAAAGGGACAGCGGTTCGCCGGTGGCGACGTCCAAAAATGCGCTGCGCGTCAGTTCGATTTCAAGCGCCTTGTATTTTTCGCGCACGGTGCCGAGCAGGGTTTCGAGCTTGCGGTTATAATCGGCGATCGTTTCGATATAGGCCGCCCGGTAAGCGGAAACATTCTCGATGGAAACGGGCAGGAGAAAATGAGCGGCCATGGGGTTCAGCGATTTGACCGCCTTTGCGGCGGCGTCGGCGTCGCTGAGGGCGAGCAGGCGCGCCATGGCCTCGACCGGTTGCTGCGCGGCGGCGGCATATTCTTCTATGATTTGTATGCGGTCGGCTACTTTCTCCGCCCGATAGCAGGCGGACGCGGACTGAATGGCGCCGTCGGCTTCTGCGCCGTAGAGCAGCAGCGTGTCGGCGGTCATATCGGGCCCGATTTTCCGGCTGAAGTCGTCCAGAAACGGCACGACAATCACGATCCGGCCGTTCTCGAAACGCACCGAGCGGATCTGCGTATCCTCCAGCAGATCGTCGAACGCGATTTCATATTCGCTTTCCAGCCCGTATTCCATGAGTTTTTCAATGGGGACTTCGATCCATTTCCCAATCCGCACGCTTTCGACGGAAAGATACAGCGCGTCGCCGGTTCTGACCGAAAGTTCGGCCTTGAGCGGAACCGGAAGAAATCCCAGCAGTTTCATGTCCGCATACAGCGTCAGCGCGTCGTCCCCGATCTCCACGGCAAAATCCGTGCATGCAACGCCCGGAAGATTCAGGGAATCCATCAGCTCATATTCGTCGATCAGCCAGTAGAGATCTTCTGTGTCGAGCGAAAACTCCACGTCTCCGCTGCTCAGATAGACGGCTTCACCGGCATAGGGCGCTTCGGGATCATAGCCCGCGCGCATGTCGCCGATATGAAAATGGTCATACGAAAGATAGGCGTACAGCGCGGCCGGTATCAGGAGGATGAGCGCGAGGATGACGAGAAGGATTGTGAGAAGGATGTGCTTTTTCTTTTTCGGTTTCTGTTCCATAGTCCCTCCGTGCAAATTGTTTTATTGAATGCTGGATTGTGATTTTATCGGCTTCTTCACCCGGCCGCCGCCGGCGGCCGCATCCGTTACAGATATGATTTGCCGCTCCATAGAAGCAGGAGGACAATCAGCGCCGCCACGACGGGGATCAGCCCGACGACAAGCTTTCCCGGCAGGATTGCTCCGCCGGCCAGCACCGCAGTGCCGCCTGCGACGCCGCCCATCCAGATCAGCAGGGCAAGAAAAAAGCCCAGTCCGCCGAGGACGATCGTAAGGAGGACCTTCACCGTGATCAGCAGCGCCTTTTTTGCAGTGAGCTTTGCGCGGTGGATCAGGAGGAGAAACAGCACCGGCGCAAAAACCACGCACATCGTGCACAGACGCAGAACCGTCACCCAGCCGCTTGCCGTATCCGTTTTGAGTGGTCCGGTCGGGCGTCCTGTGCTGAACTCTTTGATCCGAACGCCGTAAATGTCGGACTTACCGGCGGCGTTCGTATTAGACGGACCGCCGACGCAGGCGACCGCGACGACGGCAGGCATCGCCGGCAAACCGAGCGTTTATAAGGGTTTGCAGGGACGCCTCTTGCGTGCGACAAATTTCTGCACAGGCATACTTCTTATATGGGCCTGCGTACAGATATGTATATTATACAAAACCGGAAGAGGAATAAGGTGAGCTGGCTGCCCACATTTTCAAATATCAAGGCGGCTCAACCGGCTACGAGAGATACGTCCGTCCCCGCGAACAGTTCCGAGAGCCGTTCCCGCAGTTCGCCGTCTGCAGTAACAACGTGCAGCGAGGGCAGGTTTTTCAGCGTGTCGATAGAGCCGATTTCCGCATTCGACAGGTTCAGCGTTTCCAGACGGCTGAAGCGTTCGATCCCGTCGAGCGTATCGAGCGTCAGGCCGATCAAGGAAAGCTCCGTAACCGTATCGAACCCTCCGAGCGCGTCCGGCGAGGCGACAAGCGTCCCGCCAAGCTCGAGATATTCCAGCCGCGCGCAGGAATTCAGGCAGGATACGTCGCTTACGTTCGTACCATAGAGGTTCAGGCTCAGAAGCGACGGCTTTCCGGAGAGCGCGGAAACATCGGACACCCGCGTATGCAGGAGGCCGACGCTGACCGGGTTTTTCAGCGCCGCGATGCCGGAAATGTCCTCCAGATCCTGATACGCGACCAGAAGTTCCTCGATATTCGGCATCAGCTTCAGGTCGTCGAGCGAGGTAATGCCGCCGCGGGGCGCATGTTCGGTGGATTTGTTGTCAAAAGGATCGCGCGTTGCGGAAACCGCCGTGCCGAAGATATACAGTTCGCGGACCGTTTCCAGTTCCGCTGCGGTGACCGGCTCGGTTTCGGATTTTCCGAGCTGCGCGCGGGCGGCCGCTTCGATGAGCGGCTCCCGGAACACCGCCGTTTCGGCTGCCGCTGCCGGCGTAAAAACCGAGGTGTAACGTCCGGCCGCAAAGCCGGCGCAGAGAAAGAGCAGGGCCGTCGCCGCGAAGGAAAGCGACAGGGTGACCCGTCTCCTGTGCTGTTCGCCCGCCCGCAGGAGCGCCCGTTTCACCGCGTCGGCGCTTGCAAACCGGTCGTTCGGCGAAAAAGCGGTGCAGCGGCCGACGATGCGCTTCATCCGTTTCGAAAGCGGTTTGTCCGGCCGTTCCTTTTCGCTGCCGGTCAGAAGAAAGCGAAGCAGAACGCCGAGGGAATAGATATCCGCCCGGCAGTCGGTCTGCGAGAATCCGTACTGCTCCGGGGGCGCGTATACGCGCGTTCCCAAAAACTGCGTGTCGGTCTCCGCGCCGTCGCTGTACTGCCGCGCGATGTCGAAGTCGATGAGCGTGACGGTGCCGTCCGGCCGGACGATGATGTTCTGCGGCTTGATGTCGCGGTGGATGACCGGCTTTTCCTGCCCGTGCAGATAGCGCAGGATATCGCAGAGCTGGATGCAGATCCGGCACGCCTGCCGCTCGGAGAGCGGATTCTTTTCCGCGTAGAGGTCGAGCGGCGTGCCCTCCACGTACTCCCGGACGGTCACGCTGACGCGTGCGTTTTCATAGGACGCGGCGTAAGCGGGCAGCCCGTCGCGGTGAAGGCGGAGGAGGATTTCGCTTCCATGCACCACCGTGCAGACGGATTTATCGAAACATTTTGCCACGTACAGAACGCCGCTGCCTTTTTCCCGGACGAGGAACGTTTCCGTGCCGCGGCTGTGCGAGAAGCATTCGAGTTGATCGTATTGTTCAAGAAACTCCGCGGGGTATGGCGCTTCGGTAAAGGAGCGCTTCAGTTCCGCGGCCACCTGTTCGGCTCTGTTCATTTCGCGCTGTCTCCAATGGTTGGTAACGAAAGTTCGGTCAGCACGCACTGCGTTTCCATAAGGCTGCATCCGTTTTCCAGGCAGTAGCCGATCGCCGCGTCCCGCCTGATGCGCGGGTAGAGCTGGCTGCGTCCCGCGTGACGCAGAAGCGCCTGCGTTTCCTCGACGTTGGCCTGAAACCCGAACGCAAGCTGCAGCACGGTGTTGCGGGAGGGATTCCGGTCGCCGCGGAAGAGCTGATGACCAAATGAGCGTTCCAGCCCCGCGCGCCGGATGATGTGCTCCGGCACTTCGCTCTTTTCCCGGCAGAGCTCGCAAATATACGCCGCAAAGGTCGGCAGTCCCAATCCGGCGGCGTTTTGGCTGAGGTAACTCCGCACGGAGGGGGCTTTGAACAGCTGCTCCCACAGTGTGCTTGTCGATGCCTTTTTTGTGCTTTTACCCATTCTGCGCCCGACGCCTTATCGTTTCTTCAGATGCGTTACCATAATTTTAGCATAAATGAGCGGAAGGTTCCACGGTGGAGCGGGATGCCGCACTCCTGCTTTTTTACAGCTCGCAGGTACGGTAAAGCCGCCACAGGCTGCCCAAAGCGCTGCGGCGGCGTGCGGCGGCAGGCATTCCTTTTTTTCGCAATTTTTTATGAAGAGAAGAACCGATCGTCGGCGGGTTGAAGAATCACCCGTTTACCGCTCCGCCGCAGTATTCGCACCGCCCGGACGCGTCCGGCACGGTGGTCGCGCCGCAGCAGGGACAGATAACGGCGGTTTTGGGAGCGGCCGCGGCGGCAATATGGTCCCGGACCTCCTGCCGCGCGTTCATCAGCGCCTCCTTGATCTCCTTGCCCATCTGCTCGTATTCCTGATAATCCGGGTTGGTATGACCGACTACGCCGGCATTGCCGGAGAGCCCCGCGTGCAGCGGCTGAACGCCGACCTCCACGCTGCTGTCGTTGAGCTGGAAGCGCATATCGTCGAAATAGGGATGATTGACCCGAATCACCATGTCGAAATCATATTGATAGCGATACCGCGGCGGATTGTAGCTGACCTCCTGACCGTCGGACCCTTTGCGCTTGACCTCGGTGCGGCTTTCCCGGACATCCAGATCGCAGCCGGTAACCTGGGAATAGTCCAGCACGTCCGGGTTCTCGGAGAGAAGGTTGCCCGTCCGGGCGACGAGGAACTTCTGGTTATCCTCATCCAGGCAAACGGGATAACGGTGACCGAACGAGCGGGTGGTATGAAACGCTTCCACGTTTTTCCTGTTTTCTTCCCGGTATGCCAGCTGCGCCTTGATCTGCTCCAATGTGGAATGCCGGCGCTCGTCGAACCATGGGGACAGCTTCTTTGCGCAGTCCTTGCACAGGTTGCCGTCCTCGAGTTTGCGGTTTCCCAGAAGGCCGATTTTTTCGCCGCAGATGTCGCAGTACTTCTTTTCGAAGAGTCCCATATTCAATTCCTCCTGTCGTTTATTGAAAAGATCGGAAGCGGCCGGAATACCGACGGAATCGTTCGGGTTCGCCCGCGCCGGAGAATGCGGGACCGGCGAACGTTCATCACATATGATTTATTTTAATCTGTCGATATGACTGCCGTCAACGCCGGCAAACGCATTTTTGCAGACGGCGCCCGCGTTTTCGGGCGAAATGGCTTTTTCCGCAATGATGAAATTCGTCGGGTTTGCGGTACCGTCCGCTTAAGCCGAAATGCGCATGGATCCGAAACGGTGCGATACGGCTCCGCCGCGGGCTTGCGGAAGAAAGCGGCGGCATAAAATATTTGACAAGACGCCCGTATGTGTTAAAATATTGAATCGTGAGCGGAAGTGCGTTCCGCCCATGCAACAGGCCGAGTAAAAATGCCCATCGGACAGGGCTGGCCGCTGCCGCGCGTGACGTGAAGCGTCACATTATTGATTGAGTCTTCGGGCTCAGATTTTATGAGTTGGTTACTTTATAACCAGTGCTTCGGGCACACCACTTGTGAAACGGTCAATAAGAGTTACAGCGGCATTTTTGCTCACCAGGCTCTGATAAATGATCATGGTCCTTTCCTGTCCCGGCATAGTCCAAATAAAGTCCTTTTCATGCACGGCGGGGGAATCGGGGAAGAGAACGACAGGTGGTATGGTGTTGCCGCCTGTTTTTATTTTGCGGCGCGGCGGCGAAGGCACGGAAAGGACCGGTTTGCCGATGGATCTGGAGCAGCAGAAACGCGCGCCCGTTTACGAGGCGCTCGACCGCTTCCGCAGGCAGCGGGTCGTGCCGTTCGACGTGCCGGGCCATAAGCGCGGGCGCGGCAACCCGGAGCTGGTGGAACTGCTCGGCGAAAAGTGCGTCGGCATCGACGTAAATTCCATGAAGCCGCTGGATAACCTCTGCCATCCCGTTTCCGTGATCCAGGCGGCCGAGGAGCTGGCCGCCGAGGCGTTCGGCGCGGCGCACTGCTTTTTTCTGGTGAACGGCACGACCTCCGGTGTGCAGAGCATGATCCTCTCCGTCTGCAAAAACGGCGATAAGATCATCCTCCCGCGCAACGTGCACAAGAGCGCGATCAACGCGCTTGTGCTCTGCGGCGCGGTGCCGGTGTACGTCGACCCGCGCGTGGATCAGAAGCTCGGCATTCCGCTCGGCATGGAGCTTTGCGACGTCGAGAAGGCGGTGGAGCAGAACCCCGAGGCGGCGGCGGTGCTGGTCAACAACCCGACGTATTACGGGATCTGCTCGGACATCGGGGCGATCGTGGACCTTGCCCACGCGCACGGCATGAAGGCGCTTGCCGACGAGGCGCACGGCACGCATCTGTATTTCGGGCCCGATCTGCCGGTGAGCGCCATGAAAGCGGGCGCGGATATGGCGGCCGTCTCCATGCATAAATCCGGCGGAAGCCTCACGCAGAGCTCCCTGCTGCTGCTGGGCGCGGGCGTGAACGAACGGCATGTCGACCAGATCGTCAACCTTACGCAGACCACGAGCGCTTCATATCTTTTAATGTCCAGTCTGGATATCTCGCGCAGAAACCTTGCTTTGCGCGGCGAACGCTCCTTCCAAAGGGTGAGCGAAATGGCGCAGTACGCGCGCGATGAGATCAACGCCGTGGGCGGGTATTACGCGTTTGGGCGCGAACTGGTCAACGGCGGAAGCGTGTTCGATTTCGATGGAACCAAACTCTCCGTCTACACGCGGGATATCGGCCTTGCCGGCATCGAGGTGTACGATCTGCTCCGCGACGAGTACGATATCCAGATCGAATTCGGGGACATCGGCAACATCCTCGCGTATCTTTCGATCGGCGACCGGATACAGGACATCGAGCGGCTGGTCGGCGCGCTGGCGGATATCAAACGGCTGTATTCCAAACCGCCGGCCGAGCGGTTTCTGGCCGAGTATATCTCCCCGGAAGTGGCGGCGACCCCGCAGGCGGCGTTTTACGCGGAAAAGGAATCTCTGCCGCTCAGGGAGGCGGAGGGGCGCATCTGCAGCGAGTTCGTCATGTGCTATCCGCCCGGCATCCCGATCCTCGCGCCGGGCGAGGTCGTGACGAAGGAGATCGTCGATTATATCCTGTATGCGCAGGCGAAGGGGTGCTCCATGCAGGGGCCGGAGGACCCGGAGATCAAACGGCTGAACGTGCTTGCGGGAAAGGAGGCGCGATATGGAGTTCTGGTTTAACGAAATGCACACGCAGAACGTGCAGCTGTCCATCCGCGTGGAACGGCAGCTCTTCAGCGGGGAGAGCGATTTTCAGCGTATCGACGTGTTCGACTCCCCGGAGTTCGGGCGGTTTCTCGCTTCGGACGGCAGCGTGATCTTCTCGGAAAAGGACGAGTTTACCTACGACGAGATGATCGTGCACGTGCCGATGGCGGTGCATCCGTGCGTGCGGCGCGTGCTGGTCATCGGGGGCGGGGACGGCGGCGTTGCGCGTGAGCTTTCGCACTACGAGGAGGTCGAAGCCATCGACGTGGTCGAGCCGGACAAGCTCTTTGTGGACGTCTGCCGCCGGTTTTTCCCCGCGAACGCCTGCGGGCTGGACGATCCGCGCGTGACGGTGACCTATCAGGACGGTCTGCGGTTTCTGCGTTCCCGGCAGGACGATTACGATCTGATCATCAACGATTCGACCGACCCGCTCGGACACACGGCGGGGCTTTTCACCAAGGAGTTTTACGGCAGCTGCTACAAGGCACTGCACGACGACGGCATCATGGTCTACCAGCACGGCAGCCCGTTTTACGACGAGGACGAAGCGCCCTGCCGCGCGATGCACAAAAAGGCGTACCGGAGCTTCCCGATCAGCCGCGTCT
>CAZIQO010000019.1:0-36177 GCA_964541465.1 uncultured Oscillospiraceae bacterium | reverse complement strand
GGCTCGGCCATGATGGTTTCGGAAACCGGCCTGCATCCCGGCGAACAGACCCGGTCCTTGAGCTCGCCGGGATGCAGGCCGGTTTCCGAAACCATCATGGCCGAGCCCTTCACGGTCTGCGCGGCGAGCCGCAGCGCAAGGTCCCTCGGCAGTCCCGCCTTCACGCCGCCGTCCGCGAGCGCCTCGATGAAGAGATACACGTATGCCGGGCCGCTGCCGCTGACCGCGGTGACCGCGTCCATGAGCTTCGCATCCGCGCCGACGACCTCGCCGACAGACAGAAACAGTGTTTCCGCAAACGATTTTTCCTCGCTGGTAAGCGTGTCGCCCGCCTCGAACACGATCATGCCTTCGCCGACCATCGCGGGCGTGTTCGGCATCACACGCAGGATGCGCGTGCTTTCGGGAAGCGCTTTTCTGAGCCTCTCCCCTCCCCATCCCGCCGCGATGGACACGACCGCCTTATGGGCAAAGCATTCCCTGTTTTCCTCGAAAACATACGTACAGACGTTCGGTTTGATCGAAATCAGCAGCAGGTCGCTTTGCTTTATCAGCTGTTCGAGACTCTGTGCAACGCGTACGCCGCACTCCTTTTCGAGCAGGCGGCACTTCGCCGCGTTCGGGTCAAACACCGCAATTTCGGTTCCGGCCGCATTGCCGCTGCCGACGAACCCTCTTAGGATCGCCTCCCCCATGTTGCCGACGCCTATGATGCCAAAGCGCATGTCCCTTTCTCTCCTTTCGTCAGTTCCGTCCGGTTTTCAGGAAAGCGCCTGCATGCGCTCCTGCAGTTTTGACAGCATGTCCTCGGCGAGCGCGAGTTTATTGCGCTCCTCTTCCACGACCGCCTGCGGCGCCTTCGTCAGGAAACCCTGATTTTCGAGCTTCGCCTTTGCGCGGGCGATCTCCCCCGAAACGCGGTCGATCTCCTTCTGAACGCGCGCCCGCTCCTTTTCCGGGTCGATCAGCGAAGCGAGCGGGATCACGGCCTCGACGCCCTCGCACACGAGATGCACGTCGTTCTTCGGGATTTCGCCCGCCTCCTTCATAACCGTCACGTTGTCCGCGCCGACGAGCTTGCAGAGCGTTTCCGCCATTTCGCCGAACGCTTCCCGGTTCTCCTGCTGTGCGATCACGCGCAGCTGAATCCGCTGTGCCGGCGGAACCTTCATCTCCGCGCGGACGTTGCGCACCGAGCGCACCAGGTTCATCATCTGCTCCATGTGCGCGCAGTCCGCTTCAAACGACAGCCCGTCGTCCTGCTTGGGCCAGTCGGAGAGCATGATCGTCTCCTCGTCGGAGAGCTTCGTAAAGATCTCCTCCGTGATGAACGGCATGAACGGATGCAGCAGCTTCATGCACGTTTGAAGCACGTGCGTGAGGACGGCCGAAACCGCCGCTTTCTTCTTCGCGTCTGTGCCGTACAGGCGCGGCTTGGCGATTTCGATATACCAGTCGCAGTACTCCGACCAGATGAAATCGTAGATCTTCTGCGCCGCCATGCCGAGCTCGAACGAGTCGAGATTGCGCGTGACCTCGCCGACCACGGCGTTTGTACGGTGCAGGATCCAGCGGTCCGCGATTTCAAGCTCCTCAGCAGGCGGCAGTTCCGTTGCGTCCGGGTCGGCGCTCATGAGCACGAAGCGCGCGGCGTTGTAGATCTTGTTGCAGAAATTCCGCGCCGCTTCCACCTTCTCCCAGTAGAAGCGCATATCGTTGCCCGCCGAATTGCCGGCAAGCAGCGAAAACCGCAGCGAATCTGCGCCGTATTTCTCGATGACCTCGAGCGGGTCGATCCCGTTTCCGAGCGATTTGGACATCTTCCGGCCTTGGCTGTCCCGCATGATGCCGTGCACAAACACCGTTTCGAACGGACGCTCCTTCATCACCTCGTAGCCGAACACGATCATGCGCGCGACCCAGAAGAAGATGATGTCGTACCCGGTCACGAGCGTGGAGGTCGGGTAGAAAAATTTCAGTTCCTCCGTCTCGTCCGGGTAGCCGAGCGTGGAGAACGGCCACATGCCGGAACTGAACCAGGTGTCCAGCACGTCCTCGTCCTGCCGCACGGGTCCGCCGCAGTCCGGGCATCTCTCCGGCGCTTCCTCCGAAACGATCGTCTTCCCGCACGCGTCGCAGTAATACGCCGGGATGCGGTGACCCCACCAGAGCTGGCGGGAGATGCACCAGTCCCGGATGTTTTCCATCCAGTTGAAATACGTCTTCGCAAACCGCTCCGGCACGAAGCGCACCTCGCCGTTTCGGACGGCCTCGATGGCGGGCTCCGCGAGCGGCTTCATATCCACAAACCACTGCTTGGACACGATCGGCTCGATCGTCGTATGGCAGCGGTAGCAGGTGCCGACGTTGTGCGCGTACGGCTCGATCTTTACGAGCGCGCCGCATTCTTCAAGGTCCTTCACGATCGCCTTGCGGCAGTCGAAGCGGTCCAGACCGGCAAATTTGCCGCCGAGTTCGTTGATGACGCCGCTCTCGGTGAACACGCACAGCACGGGCAGATTCTTTCGCAGCGCGACCTCGAAATCGTTCGGATCGTGCGCGGGCGTGATCTTCACGGCGCCGGTGCCGAACTCCATTTCACAGTACTCGTCCGCCACGATCGGGATCTCCCGTCCCACGGCCGGGATCACGACGGTCTTGCCGACCAGATCGCGGTAGCGCGGGTCCTCCGGGTTGACCGCCACCGCCGTGTCGCCGAGCATCGTCTCCGGCCGGGTCGTGGCCACCGTGATCGAATAGCTTTGATCCGGCGCGTCGTACCGCACGTACCAGAGTTTGCTCTTCTGCTCCTCGTACTCCACCTCCGCGTCCGAAAGCGCGGTCTTGCAGTCCGGGCACCAGTTGATGATGCGGTCGCCCCGGTAGATCAGGCCCTTGTTGTAGAGGCTCACAAACACCTTGGTGACGGCCCTGCTGCAGCCCTCGTCCATGGTGAAGCGCTCCCGCACCCAGTCGCACGAGGAACCGAGGTAGCGGAGCTGCTTGACGATGGTGGAGCCGTACTCCTCGCGCCAGGCCCACGCGCGCTTTAAAAACTCCTCGCGCCCGATATCCTTCTTCGTGACGCCTTCCTTCGCCATCTGCTCGACGATCTTCACCTCGGTCGCGATCGAGGCGTGGTCGGTGCCGGGCATCCAGAGCGTTTCATAGCCGCTCATGCGCTTGTAGCGGATCAAAACGTCCTGCAGCGTTTCGTCGATCGCGTGGCCCATATGCAGCCTGCCCGTGATGTTGGGCGGCGGGATCACGATCGTATACGGCGGTTTACCGGTATTGGGACGCGCGTGAAAGCAGCCGTTCTTTTCCCATTTTTCGTACAGGGCGCTCTCCACGCGCGCATGGTCGTAGGTCTTTTCCATTTCGGAGTGCATGTGTCGTTCCCCCAGCTTTCCAGTTCTTTTCAGACAGAATCAAACACGGCGCCCGCTCCGTCAAAGGACGAAGCGGACGCTCGCGGTACCACCTTTGTTGAGCGCGCTTCGCGCGGCGCTCCACTCGACTGCTCCTTAACGCGGAATACGTGGAACGCTACGAAATCATTCCTTGCGTCCCCTGCTCCGATGCGACCTTCCGCGTTCCGCGCCGACCGCTTTTCAGCTTCCAAGCGGCCTCTCTGATGCGACGGGCTGCGCGTACTCCTCATCTTCCCGGCATTTATCCGATCGCCGTTAGTCTACCGGATTCGGCGCCGATTGTCAAGCGTCACGCCTGCTCGTTCATCTGGCTGTCGACCCACACGTCCATCTGTTCGTCGATCAGGTTGAAGTAGCCCGGCCCAAGGTTGAGATAGGCCGTAAGGAACGCCTCCTGATCGAAATCGTCGCCAAGGTCGTCCTTCGCGTCGTTGTACAGCTTGATCATCTCGCTGTAGCCGATGGCGTATTCGAAGAAGTAGTACGGCTGGTCGATGACGATATCGTAATAGACCGACGCAACGTAATCCCCCTGCAGGCCGATGCCGGTCAGATACGTCGCCAGCGCGTCCTCCGAATATCCGTAATAGTTCACCAGAATGCTGATCACCGCCGGCAGCACCGTGTTGGCAAAGATGCCGTAGGCAAATACATAACGCACATAGTCGCTCTCGTACTGCGTCTGATTCTCGGAAACCAGATATTCGGCAAACTGCGCCCAGCCTTCGGCGTATCCGCCGAAATTGGCGGCCTTCTGCATCAGGCCGATGTCGTCGAGATTGCGCTGATAGACGTACTGATACAGATGCCCCGGATAGCACTCGTGCGCGAGCGTAAGGAACAGCGTCGGATCGTCGCTGGCAAGGTTGATGTAAACCGTGTTCTTCTGCCATTCGTCGAGCGCCGGGATCACGTAGGCTGCGGGCGAGAACATGTCCTCCAGTTCCTCCGGCACGTCGGTGAGCGTCAGGGTGTGTTCCGGCAGCGCGGGCAGCAGCGCGGATGCAATACTCTTGAGTTGGTCGAGATCCGTCTCCATATCGCCGCTGGTCAGGTCGATCTCCATCGAAAGCAGATCAGGATTCGTGTACTGCAGCATGACGATCTCGTTGAGCAGGTCGTAGAGCTCGTTCTTGAGCAGATCAAGCGTTTCCTCCACGGAGAGCTGGTTGCAGCCGTCGTCCTGCATGCAGTACTCGAAGTATGCCTTCTGGGTGTCGTTCAGTTCGGCGGCTTCCTCGTAGGTGCGGCAGTATTTACGAAGCGCTTCCAGGCCGTCGTAAAGCGTTTCAAACGCGCCGATGAATTCGTTTTTGATCAGGCTTTCGTTGCGTTCCTCGTAGGCCGTTTTCTGCTCGTCGTTCAGCTCCGTAAGCTGTTCGATCCCGTTGTTGAACGTTGCGTACAGGAAGGAGTCGTCGCGCGAGTCGATGATCGACTGGCAGTCCTCCAGTATCGAGTCAAGCGCGTCCTCGGTCATGAAATACCCGAGCTCCGCACGCTTCTGCTCGTAGGTCAGCACCTGCCCAAGATACCGCGGCGTGTCGGCAAGGAGCGTTAGATAGTCCTCCACGTCCTGCACGTTTTCCAGCTCAAAGAGCGCAAACGAAAGCGGCAGGTTGCATTGTAGGCCGGTGTATTCGGTCAGCGGCTCGTACATGTATTCATAGTCGGTAGTGTCCATGGACAGATCCTCGAGCACCTGCTGCAGCACGTCGTAGGAAAACTGCTTCTCCTCCGGCAGTTCCTCGCGGTCGATCGCGTTGATGCGCTGCAGGTATACGGTCGCCTCCTGCTCAAGGCGGATCGAGTCCTCCTCGGTGAACTCGCCGAGCGTCATGGGGACCGTGGTGCGGTCGATCCCGAACGAATCCGGGTCGGTGACGAACATATGGAAGGTGTACCCGTCCATCGTTGCATACCAGCAGAACACCTCGAGATCCAGCTGATCGAACGCATCCGAGGTCAGTTCCTTCACTTCAAACTCCGGCGTCGGCTCCGGTGTGATCTCCGCCGTTTGTATGGCCGACGCGTCGTCCGTTTCGACGGCGATCGGCTCCGTCGAGGTCACTTCGCCGTCCGGCATCTTGCACCCCAGAACGAGGCTTGCAAGCAGGAGGAGCGCGGTGAAGAGTGCGATCCGTTTGAGACTCTTTTTCATATGCTTTCTCCTTTTTCGGCTTCGGTGCGCTTCAGAAGCTCCATGAGTTCGTCTCCCCCCATCGTTTCCCCCGCGCGCCGCAGCGCATCCCGGAAATACTCCGGAATCGGCGCGTAAAACACAAGCGTCCTCCCGTCCTTCGGGTGCCGGAACGTGAGCCGGTACCCGTGCAGCGCCTGCCCTTCGAGCCCGAACGGGCGCTTCTCCCGCCCGTATACGTCGTCTCCCGTCACCGGATGCCCGATCGACGCCATATGCACGCGGATCTGATGCGTGCGTCCGGTTGTCAGTTCCAGCCGCAGGAGCGTATACCGATCCAGTCTGTCGATCACGCGCCAGTGCGTGACCGCCTCCCGACCGCCGGGCCGGACCGCCATCCGCTTGCGGTCGACCGGATGCCGCGCGATCGGCGCGTCCACGGTTCCCTCGTCCCCGCGGACGGTTCCGTCCACGAGCGCAATATAGCTTCGATGCGCCGCATGCGTGCGAAACTGCTCCGAGAGCGCGCGGTGCGCGGCGTCGTTCTTCGCAACCACGAGCAGGCCGGACGTCATGCGGTCGATGCGGTGCACGATGCCGGGCCGAAGCTCGCCGCCGATACCGGATAGATCGCTGATATGAAACAGCAGCGCGTTGACGAGCGTGCCGGACGCATGTCCCGGCGCGGGATGCACCACCATGCCCTGCGGTTTGTTCACAACAAGAAGGTCCGCGTCCTCATAGAGGACGTCCAGCGGAATATCCTCCGGCAGCACGTCCGCCGCGGCCGGTTCCGGGTAGACGATCTCCACGCGGTCCCCTGGTTCGGTCGCCGCGTTCGGCTTTGCCGCCCGGCCGTTGAGCGTGACGCCGCCCGTGCGGATCAGCCGCTGCGCCTGCGTGCGCGAAAGCTCGGTTTCGGACGCGACGAATACGTCCAGCCGCGTTTCACGGTCGCAAACGAGCGCTTCACGCTCAGGCATGTTCGCTGTTTTCCGGCGGTTTGCCGGCGTTTTTCCTTCCATCGAAAACCGTTTCAAAGATCGAACGCTTCTTAACGAACAGCGCGTCCACGACAAGGCAGATGCATCCGATGGTCAGCGCGCTGTCCGCAACGTTGAACACGGGGAAGTTGATCAGGCAGAAATCCATAAAATCCCGCACATAGGTAAACAGGATGCGGTCGATCACGTTTCCCACCGCTCCCGCGAACAGAAGCGAAAGCGTGATGCGGGAAAACACGCTCAGGCGCTTATGGTATCGAATGATTGCGTAGGCAAGAAACGCGCACACGAGAAGCGTGAGCGGGATGAACAGAACCTGAAATCCACGAAGAATTCCCCATGCGGCGCCCGTATTATGCACGCTGGTGAATTGAAATACACCCGGAATCAGCGGATACGAGGTGCCGAGCGGCGAAAGGTAGAGCTCGGAGAGATATTTCGTGATTTGGTCGGCCGCGATGACCGCGGCGATTAGAATCAATTCCAGCAACTGAATTGGGCACTCCTTCCCGAAAGATGATTCAGTATAGCACGCCTGCTCACGATTCGGCAACAGCGTCGTCGTCCTGCGCGCCGTACAGATCCGGATACAGCGCCGTATAGTTCTCGTACGCTTTGGTCACGCGTTCGTAATACCGCTCGGTATCCTCGTAGGGAATGACCGTCAACACGCCGTCCGTGGAAAAGCGGTCGTCTTCGAGCCAGTTCTCCACGGCCCTGTGCCCGGCGTTGTAGGCCGCGATCATCAGCATGCTGTTCCCGTCGAACCGGCCGCTGAGGAAATTCAGATACCAGCACCCGAAACGGATGTTCGTCTCCGGGTCGTAGAGCATGCTTTCGTCATAGACGTCGTCCAGGCCGAGCTTGTGCGCGATCCACGTCCCCGTGTCGGGCATGATCTGCATGAGCCCGATCGCGCCGGCCCCGCTGACGGCGGAGGGATCGTTGCTGCTTTCGCACCGCATGATCGACGTGACGAGATACGGGTCCAGCCCATACTCGTCCGCGTACGCTTTGATCCATTCCGTATACGCCGTCGGATAGGTTTCCAGCAGGCGCTTATGGAGGATATTCTGCACGATCAGATACGCGCCGAACGCGGCGCAGCATGAAAAAATCAGCGTGCTGACAACGATCACGGCAATCTGCATGCTGCTCAGCGCGCGCTTCGGCTTTTTCTCTTTATCGATGCGTTGTTCTTCAACGTTCATTTTTTTGTATCAATCAGTCGCCGGTAAAACCGGTCCACCTGGCGAAGCAGGTCCTCCCGCGAACCGTCGTTATCCAGTATCTCATCCGCAAGGAGTCTCTTTTCTTCCTCCGGCATCTGCGAACGGATCCGCGCGTGCGCGGCCGCCTCGGTGCAGCCGTCCCGCTCCATAATCCGCCTCAGCCGCGTCTCTTCGCCGCAGGTCACAAGGACGGTATGGTCCATCTCGCGGTGCATGCCGCTTTCAAAGAGCAGCGGCACGTCGAACACGGCCACGGCCCCGGCCGTTTCGCCGAGCGCGCGGTCCGCCGTCTCCAGCAGCGTTTGAATTACATACGGGTGCACGATCGCGTTGAGGCCCTTGAGCAGCTTTTCATCGGAAAACGCGCGCGCCGCGACGGCCTTCCGGTCGATCGAACCGTCGCTTCTTAAAATTTCCTTCCCGAACAGGCGCACGGTCCGCTCGTAGCACGCGCCGCCGGGTTCGAGTGCGCGCCGGGAAACGCCGTCCGCGTCCAGCACGAGCGCGCCCAGTTCGCGCAGCCGATCCGACGCGGTCGATTTGCCGGAGCCGATCCCGCCCGTCAGGCCGACGCGTATGTACCTTCGGCCGCTCATTTTGTTTCAAACCAGCTGTGCCCGACCTTCACGTCCGCGTCCAGCGGCACGCGCAGGCTGGCCACATGCTCCATGCAGTCGTGCACGAGCGACACGACCTCGTCCGTCTCCTCCTTCGGAACGTCGAAGATCAGTTCGTCGTGCACCTGCAGAATCAGCTTCGCCTTCAGGTTCCGTTCCTCCAGCAGCCGGGAAACGCGCACCATCGCGAGCTTGATGATATCCGCGGCCGCGCCCTGAATCGGCATGTTCATTGCAACCCGCTCGCCGAACGCGCGCGTATTATGGTCCGAACTGGTCAGTTCCGGCATGGCGCGCCTGCGCTCGAACATCGTCTTTGCGTATCCGTTCTGCTTTGCGGCGGCCACGCTTTCCTCCAGATACGCCTTGACGCGCGGATACCGTTCAAAGTACAGCTTGATGTACTCCCCTGCCCTGCGCACGGGGATATCGAGGTTCCGCGCCAGCCCGAAATCGCTGATGCCGTAGACGATGCCGAAGTTGACGGCCTTCGCGGCGCTGCGCATTTCGCCCGTTACCTGCTCAAACGGCACGCCGAACACCTCGCCCGCCGTGGTGCGGTGGATGTCCCTGCCGCTTTGGAACGCCTCGATCATGCCCTCGTCGCCGCTCACGTGCGCGAGCAGCCTCAGCTCGATCTGCGAATAGTCCGCGTCGACCAGCACGTTTCCTTCGGAGGCGACGAACGCCCTGCGGATCTCGCGACCCTGCTCGGTGCGCACGGGGATGTTCTGCATGTTCGGCTCCGTGCTGGAGATGCGGCCGGTCGCCGTGACGCACTGGTTGAACTGCGTGCGCACGCGTCCGTCCGTTTCGCTCCGCACGGCGAGCAGCCCGTCCACGAACGTGCTCTTGAGCTTGGTGATAAACCGATATTCGAGGATCAGCGGAATCGCCGGGTGCCGGTCTTTGAGCGACTCGAGCGTGTCGGCGTCCGTCGAGTAACCGGATTTCGTCTTTCTCCGTTTCGGCAGGCCGAGCTTGACGAACAGAACTTCGCTGAGCTGTTTCGGCGAAAGGAGGTTGAACGTTTCGCCGGTCAGTTCATAGATGCGCTTTGCAAGCTCCTCGCTCTGCGCGCGGAACCGCTCCTGCAGTTCCTTCAGAATGGTTTCGTCCACAAAAAATCCTTCGCGCTCCATTTCGTACAACACAACGGAGAGCGGCAGCTCCATGTCCTCGTAGAGCCGCGTCATGCCGAACTGCTCCAGCTTTGAGTGCATCTTCGTTTGGAGCGAAAAGAGCACCGCCGCATTCGCCTTCGCTTCCGGGTCATACCGCGTGCAGAGCGCGTCCAGCGTCTGTGCGGGCCGCGTCGCGTCGAGCAGGTAATCCGCGATCATCGCGTCGAACACCTGCGCGTTGAGCGAAATGCCGAAGCGGTCCAGCAGATGCCTCAGCCGCTTCGTATCGAACGCGAGCACCAGGTTTCCCCCGTTTTCCAGCACCGGCTTCATCGCAAGCCAGAGCTCCCGCTCGTCGATGGGCGCCGAGAACAGGTCCGCCCCGGAAACGATCTCGTAATACCGCCCGTCGTCGAGCGCAAACGAAACGGTTTCCCCCGCGTGCACGGCGATTGCGCCGCCGCTTCGGAACCCTTCCAGCGCGCGCCGGATCTCTTCGACGGAGGCGCACTCGACGCGCTCGATGTTTCGGCGCTCCGGTTCGGCCGGTTCGGCGGCACCTTCCGGCTTCGGCAGCCGGGAGACGATGCCGCGCAGTTCCAGTTCCATCATCTTCGGCCGCGCGTTGATCATATCCTGCGGGCGAAAGCGGCACTCATCAATCGTGCAGTCGACCGGCGCATCGGTGCAGATGGTGCCGAGCCGGTAGCTCATGCGCGCTGAATCCATGTTTTGGGCGATCTTCTCGCCGAGCTTTCCCTTGATCTCGCCCGCATGCGCGAGCACGTTCTCAATATCGCCGTAATCCGATAGAAGCTTCAGCGCCGTCTTTTCCCCAACGCCCGGTATGCCCGGGATGTTGTCGGAGCTGTCGCCCATCAGGCCCTTCAGGTCCCGCATGCGCGCCGGTTCGAGGCCGTAGCGCACTTTCAGTTCGGCGGGGTCGTATTCGATCGTGTCGCTGATGCCCTTCTTCGTCATCAGCACGTGCGTATGCTCGCCCACAAGCTGCAGCGCGTCGCGGTCGCCCGTGACCAGCAGCGCGTCGATCCCCTCGTTTTCGCACTTCTTTGCGAAGGTGCCGAGGATGTCGTCCGCCTCGTAGCGCGGGCATTCGCAGATCGTCACGCCCATTTCAGCGAGCAGTTCACGCAGCACGGGAAACTGCTTTCTTAAATCGTCCGGCGTTTCCTTTCGCCCGGCCTTGTACGCTTCGTACTCCTCGTGCCGGAACGTCGGCCCGTGCATATCGAACGCGACCAAGAGATAGTCCGGCCTGCGCTCGATGAGCTTTAAGAGCATGCCGAAGAATCCGTGCAGCGCGCCGGTGGGTATCCCTTCCCGCGTGGTCATGCCCGGAAGCGCGTAATACGCGCGGTGCAGCAGGCTGTTTCCGTCAATCGCGATGAGCTGTTTCAAGCGGTTCCCTCCGTTCTATCGAATCACGTCGTAGACCATCGGCGCGGCCTGTACGGGTTCCTTTCCGATGACGACCGCGCGATGCATCGTTTCGATCGCGTCGTTTAGCTGCGCTTCATCGTTGACGTACAGCGTACAGATCGGCTTCCCCTTCTCGATCCTGTCGCCGACGCGCCTGTGCATCAAAAGCCCCACGGCCGGGTCGATGGGGTCCGTCTTCGTGGCGCGTCCGGCGCCGAGGAACTGCGCCGCGCGCCCGATCAGCTCCGCCTGCATGCCGGCGATATAGCCGCTTTGTTCCGCGTTCACAGGCACATGCCGCCGCACGGCGCAAATTGCGCCGATCCGGTTCATCGCCAGCAGCGATTCGTCCCCGCCGAGCGCATGGATCATCGCGCGGAGCTTTTCGAGGCCCTTGCCGCTTTCCAGCGCGGCTTTCAGCTTCTTTCGCGCTTCTTCGTCCGAGCCGGCGAGCCTGGAAAGGCGCAGCATCTGCGTACCGAGCAGCATGCATACCTCGTAAAGCGGGTCGCCCTCCGGCACGTCGCCGGAAAGAAGCTGCACCGCCTCGCGCATCTCCAGTCCGTTGCCAACCGCCATCCCGAGCGGCTGATTCATATCGGTCACAACGGCGACGACCTCGCGCCCGAGGCGCTTCCCCATCGCCACCATCAGTTTTGCCAGTTTCTGCGCATCCTCGACGGTCCGCATGAACGCGCCGCTGCCGACCTTGACGTCCAGCACGATCGCGTCCGCGCCGGCGGCGAGCTTCTTGCTCATGATGCTCGAAGCAATCAGCGGAACGCTGCTGACGGTGGACGTCACGTCCCTTAAAGCGTACATCTTCTTATCCGCCGGAACAAGGTCGCCCGACTGACCGATCACGCACACGCCGATGCTGCGCACGATCTCCTTGAACCGCTTGATCGGCTGCTCGACGCACACGCCGGGAACGGATTCGAGCTTGTCGATCGTCCCGCCGGAAAACGCGAGCCCGCGCCCGGACATCTTGGCCACCGTCCCGCCGCACGCCGCGACCAGCGGCGCCACGACGAGCGTCGTCGTATCCCCCACCCCGCCGGAGGAATGCTTGTCGACCTTGACGCCCGGCAGGTCGGAAAGATCGATCGTATCGCCGGAGCGCATCATCGCGAGCGTGAGGTCTGCCGCCTCGCGTTCGTTCATATCGTTGAGCAGGATCGCCATCAGCAGCGCGGACATCTGATAGTCCGGTATGGAGCCGGCCGTGAACCCCTCCACGACGAACTGGATCTCCTCCGTCGTCAGCTCTTCGCGCGCCGCCTTGCGTTCGATGATATCCACCATTCTCATGATCCGTTCCTCCAGCATATCAGCTTATCAATCAGTTCATGCACGCGCGCGCCGCAGGTTCCCGGCAGGTCCGGCTGCACACCCGTTCAAACAGCGCGCCCGCGGCCTCGTCGAACGTTTCGCTGTCAAGCGGTTCCGGCGCGTCGGCGCCGATCTTCGCGTAGAATTTCCCGTCCCCGGAAAACGCGAGCACGGCGGCCCGCTTATTGTAGCCGCGGCCGTGGTAGAGCAGCGTATCCGCCGTCGTTCCAAGCAGCGAGCCCGTCCGGTCCATCAGTCTCGTGAGCACGATCAGCCAGTCCGCGCGCTGCAGCCGGGTGAAAAACCCGCTTGCTTCCAGTATCTCCTGCACGCCCGGCCCGTAGCGGAGCGTCGCGTCGCTGGATGCGTCGGCCGGAACCCGTCCGGTCAGCACGGTCACGTCGAGCCCGTCCGGCACGCGCTTCGGCACCGCGCCGCCGCCCGCCGCGATCACATAGGCCCGGTAGCCGCGGTTTCTCGGCAGCGCGAGCGCCTGTTCCGTCTGTTCTTCCGAAAGCGCTTCTGTCTCGAACACCAACGTCCGGTCCGGCAATATCCCGTACCGAAACTCCGTCTTTCCGCCTTCCCCGTCCTCCAGTTCCGCCCGCAGGTATCGCCCCTTGAGCGAACACACGAGCGCGTCGAGCGTCCCGGCGCCGCCGTCGGCCACCAGCTGCGTCCCGATCGCGGCGTTCGGCAGCCGCTCCGCGGCAAGGCGCATCATATGCCGCGCCGCGTCCGCAGAGGTGAACACGCCTTCCCACGCGGCCGGCGCGATCAGAATCCTCGGCCGGAGGCCGTTCTTTTCCGGCGGCTGGGTCGCGCGGCCGGTGAAACGCATGGGTCCGTACGCCGCATCCCCGCCCGTTACGGCCCCGTCCGGGCCGACCTGACCCACGTACTCCGCCACGCCGCTTTTTTCAACAAGGTTATTCTGCACAAACGGCCGGTAAATCGTCAGGTAGGAAAGCAGTCGGTGCTTTTGAAGAAGCTCTGCGTACAACTCCTTGCCAACGCCGAGCGGAAGATTGGAAAACATGCAGATATAGGCCGCTTCCGATTCGGCTCCGGCGGTGTCGTCCCACTTGCCGAACAGGCGCAGGTTCTCCGTGTAGGTCGTCGGCACCTCGGAAAACAGAATCTCCCAGCAGCGTTCCGGCGTCAGCGCCGCGTCCTTTGTCATGGCAAAGCGCAGCCCGAGCGAAAATTTGCTGTATTCCATCACGTATCCTCCTCGGGCAGAGCCTTGTATTCCGCTTCCGCCCGCTCCCACGCCGCATATGCGGCGTCCACCGCGCCGCGCTGCGCCTCCAACTGTTCGTACAGGCCGCGCGAAGCCTCGTAATCGGCCGCGGTCTCCGGTTCGTTCAGACGTGATTCCAACTCGTCAAGCGCCTGTTCCTCCGCCGCAACGCGCTTCTCCGCGCGTTCCAGCGCGCCCTTTGCGCGGTTGAACGCCGAACGCCGTTCCTTTGCCTGCAGATAGCCGTTCCGCTCGTTCTTTTCGGCCTGCGGCTCTTCCTCCGCGCTTTCCGAAAGAAACGCTTTATAGCCGTCCCAGTCGCCCTCGAACGAGCGCACGCCGTTTTCGTCCATCAAAAGGATCCGGTCCGCGATACGGTTTGCCAGATAGCGGTCGTGCGTGACGATCAGCATCGTGCCGCCGTACGCGCCGAGCGTTTCCTCCAGCGCCTCCAGCGACGGGATGTCAAGATGGTTCGTCGGCTCGTCGAGCAGCAGCACGTTACTGCCGGAAAGCATCAGCCGGAGCAGTTGCACGCGCGCGTACTCGCCGCCCGAAAGATCGCAGATCCGTTTCTTCACATCGTCCCCGCGGAACAGGAACGAGCCGAGCAGATTCCGAAACACCTGCAGATCGTAGCGCGGGAACTGCGCGTTCAGCGCCTCGAGCACCGTGCGCGGGTCTTCCGGCCGCACGGAGCTCTGCGTATAGTAGCCGATCTGCACGTTCGGCCCGATCCGCACGCTGCCCGCGTCCGGCTCGATCCGCGAAGCGATCAGATTCAGCAGCGTGGTCTTTCCGCAGCCGTTCGCGCCGATGAGGCAGACGCGCTCGTCCTTCGTGATCAGCAGGTCCAGATTCCGAAACACGTCGCGGCCTTCGTACCGTTTGGAAAGCCCGCTGCACGCGATCACCTCGTTCGCCGTCAGCGGCTCCGCCTTCAGGCGGAACCGGATGGCCTTCGGCGGTTCCTCCGGTTTGATCAACGCGCTTTTCAGCCGTTCGATCTGCTTCTGCTTCGAGGCGATGGTCACGTAGTTACGCGCCTGATTCCATCTGCGCTGCTGTTCGATGATGCCCTCGATGCGCTTGATCTCGCGCAGCGAATTCTGGTACCGCCGCATCGCAAACGCGTGCTCGTCCAGTTTGCGCTCCATCGACGCCGTATATCCGCCCTCATAGGTGTTCAGCGAGCCGTTTTCCAGTTCAAAGACGCGCGCGCAGACGCGGTCCAGAAAATACCGATCGTGCGATACCACGAGAAACGTTCCGCGGAACGCGGCAAGATACGTCTCCAGCCACTCCAGCGACGCAATATCCAGATGGTTCGTCGGCTCGTCGAGCAGCAGCAGGTCCGCGTCCGACATCAGGATCCCGGCAAGCGAGGCCTTCCGCATCTGCCCGCCGCTTAAAACCGATACGTTCCGCCGCATCTCCTCTTCCGAAAAGCCAAGGCCAAGCAGCGTTGCGCGCGTCCGCGTCCGGTAGGTCAGCCCGCCGCCGCTCTGGTAGCGTTCCTGCAGGTCGGACTGCCGCCTGACGAGCGCGTCCGTATCCTCACCGCCTGCCGCGATGCGCCGGGCGATCGACTCCAGCTCGCGCTCCATTTCGATCCAGCGCTTCGACGCCTCCAGCACCGCGCCGAACAGCGAATCGCCCTCCTGCCAGGCGGGCGACTGGTCGAGCAGCGCGACGCGCGCGCTTTTTGAAACGAAAAGCTGCCCGTCGTATTCCTCCGCGCCGGCGATCATGCGGAGCAGCGTGCTCTTCCCGCAGCCGTTGACGCCCACGAGCCCGATGCGATCCTGCTCGAACACGTCGAAGTCGACGTTTGAAAACAGCGTCCGTTCGCCGAAGCTTTTCGAGAGGTTCCGCGCGTGCAGCAAAGACATAACCGTAACTCCATTCAATAGCCAAGTTATTGTATCATAGGGCGTATGGAAATGCAAAAACACGCATGGCGCCTGCCCCGAATTCGCAAAATGTTCAAACTCATAACATGTTGCGCCCGGTATAATGATTTTGGAACGAATTGTAACAAATCGTTTCTTTTGCCGGTATTTTATGTCTGCGAGGTGAGTGAAAATGGAACACCGCCGCCTGACGGAAGGGCGCGACCATGCGCGCCGTTTTTCCAAGCGGGTTTTCCCGCAGTCCGCGCGGACATGGATCCTTTCGATCATCGGCGCGTGCCTTGTCGCATTCGTGATCATCCCCGTCGGCGTCAGCCGGCTGAGCGGCGCGAACGCGGTCGCCGTTTCCGCAAACGCGCTGACCGAGGACGAACCGTCCGCAACGCCAATCCCGTTCGACTCCTCCGTTTTTTCCGCCATGACGGAACCCGCCACGCCGCAGCCCTCCGCCGAGCCGACGCCCGGCGTACACGTTTCCCAGTATACGCTTCTGCAGGAAAACGACGACTATCCCACCGTGGAAAAGCTGCAACTCCGGCTCATGGAGCTCGGGTATCTGGATTCCGACGAACCGTCCACCGTCTATAATTCCGCAACGACGGTCGCCGTGTCGCTGTTCCAGCGCACGCTGGATTACGATATGGACGGCATTGCGGACAGCGAGCTGCAGGAATCCCTCTTCAGCGACGACGCGACGCCCTATGAGATCAAGCTCGGCGACAGCGGCTCCGACGTGGAGAGCATGCAGTCCCGCCTGAATGAGCTCGGCTATTACGACGGCAAGATCAACGGATATTTCGGCGTCGCAACCGAGGACGCGCTCGAGGCGTTCCAGACGAAGAACAAGATCGACGTGGACAGCATATTCAACGTGGCCGACCGCGATCTGCTCTTTTCTCCCGACGCGCGCCCGAAGATCGACCCGACGCCGACGCCCTCGCCGACGCCCAAGCCGACGAAGAAGCCGACGACAACGACCTCCTCGAGCAGCAGTTCCTCCAGCACCACCACAACCGCAACCGCAACGCCTACGCCGAGCACTTCATCCGATTCCTCCGACGATTCCGACACCAGCACCGGCGGCTCCTACAACGCCCCTACAGCGCGGACGGACTGGTTTCGGTCGCGCAGGCGATGCTCGGCGTCAAGTACACCTGGTCCGAGGAAAGCCCGTCCAAGGGCTTCGATTGTTCGGGCCTCGTCTATTTCTGCCTGCGCACCTGCGGCGTCAGCACCAGCCGATACAGTGCGTCCGGCTTCTCCGCCGTGAGTTCCTGGCAGAACGTTTCCTCCATCAGCGACCTCGTCAAGGGCGATCTGCTCTTCTTCTGTGACGACAGCTCCTCGCGCGTGAGCCACACCGGCATCTACATCGGCGGCGGGCAATTCATCCATGCGTCCTCGAGCAAAGGCAAGGTGGTTCAGAGCAGCATCAGCACATCCTACTGGACGCGCAACTTCGTCAACGGCAGGCGTGTGTTCTGATGGAATGCCGCATCTGTCCAAGACGCTGCGGCGCCGACCGCAGCATTCGACCCGGGTTCTGCGGAGCGGACGAGCTCCCGCGCGTGGCGCGCGCCATGCTGCATTTCTGGGAGGAGCCGTTCCTCAGCGGAACGAACGGCTCCGGCGCGGTCTTCTTCTCCGGGTGCAACCTTCGCTGTGTATACTGTCAGAATCATGCGATCATCGGCGGCGGGATCGGCGAACCGTGCGATGCGGAGCGGCTCTCGGAGCAGTATCTTTCCCTGCAGGCGCAGGGCGCGCACAACATCAACCTCGTCACCGCCGCGCCGCACGTGCCGATCGTCGCCGAAAGCCTGCGCACCGCGCGCGCCCGTGGCCTCTTCATTCCGGTCGTCTATAACTCAAGCGCGTACGAGCTGCCGGAAACGCTCCGCCTGCTCGACGGTCTTGTCGATCTTTATCTGCCGGACCTGAAATACGTTTCCCCCGCCCTCTCCGCGCGCTTTTCACACGCGCCGGACTATTTCGAGGTCGCCCTGCCCGCAATCCGCGAGATGCGCCGGCAGACGGGCGATCTCGTGCTCGATGAAAACGGGATCGCAAAGAAGGGTCTCGTGATCCGCCATCTCGTCCTGCCGAACTGCACGGACGACTCGCGGCGCGTGCTCAGCGCGATTTTGGAAAATTTCACCGCCGACGCCTGGATTTCGCTGATGTGTCAGTATACGCCGCAGCCGCATGTAACGGAATTCCCGCTCACCCGCAGGATCACCCCGCGCGAGTACGACCGCGTCATCTCGTATGCGCTGGCCATCGGCCTGCACAACATCTTGATTCAGAAGCGGGATTCCGCAGACTCCCAATTTACGCCAACATTCACAGATTCTCAATAAAAAAGACACAATCGTTTCGCTTTATTGCTTGCATTCCCATAATTCCGATGTTATACTTAGGGCGAAAAGATGATACAAGGTTTTCCGTCCGCTGTGTTCGTTTTTTCATTACCGATTTCCTCCTTAAACCGCGTAACCGAACTACTACGTAACATCATACAAACTTTCCGATGGATAGGGCACCATTAGAAAGGCAGTTGGACGGAAAAACAAAGGAGCCAAGAAATTGGCTCCTTGTCTATTTAGGCCGTCAAAAAACAATATTTTTTGACGGGACAACCGCTCTTTGCCTCTCGTCCTTCGGACTCCCGGGCGGCAAAGAGCACAGAGAAACCGCCCCACTGGGGCGATCCGTTGCATCGGCAAAGCCGATACAGCCGGAATTTATGGGTTAAGGGCTTTGGCCCTTAACAATCCTGTGGTTTTTAATCGACTGAAAGGTGCCAAGAAATTGGCTCCTTTTTTATTGCCGCCGTACAACGGACCGCCGCCCGGGACAACCGCCAATACGCCTGACGCCTTCTCAGCCGCGCTGCAGGTGCAGAAGTCCCGCGCCGACGACGCCCGCGTCGTTTCGCATGTCGGCAAGGACGATCTTTGCGTGCTGCTTGAAGAACGCGTATTCCTTCGCATACGCGCGCACGGGGTCCAGCAGGAAATTGCCCGCGTTGCTCACGCCGCCGCCGATGGCGATGATCTCCGGGTCGAGCACGGCGATCGCGCTCGAGACGGCCGCGCCGAGATAGCCCGTATACGCCTCGTAGAGGCGCACCGCCTGTTCGTCCCCCGCCTTTGCGCAGTCGAACACCAGTTTCGCGTCGATCTTCGATTCGTCGCCGGCCGCCGCCTGCGCGATCCGGCTTTCCGGATGCGCCGCCGCCGCGCGCCTTGCGTCCCGTATCAGCGCCGTGGCGGAACAGTACGCCTCGATGCAGCCGCGGTGCCCGCAGGTGCAGAGCTCTCCGCCGTAAACCAGCGTGATATGCCCGAATTCAAATCCGTTCTTCTTCCCGCCGACAAACAGCCGATGGTTGAGCACAAGCCCGCCGCCCACGCCGGTGCCGAGCGTAATCAGAAGTCCCGTGGCGTACCCGCGGAACGCGCCGCAGTAATATTCCGCGAGCGCGGCCGCGTTGGCGTCGTTTTCGATGAACACCTGCGTGTCCGGGCAGTGCGCCTGAATCCGCGCGACAAGCGGAAACGAATGGTAGCCGAGATTGTACGCGTGGACGACGAGGTTCTTCTCATAATCGATGCTGCCGGGCACCGCGAGCCCGATGCCTGCAACGTCCTGAATGCGCACGCCGCCTTCCGTAAGGAGCGCATCGATCAGGTGATTCATCACCGCGATCGAGCACTCCGGATCGTCCGTTCCGGGGAACGGCGCGGACCTTTTCAGAATCAGATTTTTTTCTTCGTTCAGCAGTCCCGCGGCGATCTTGGACCCGCCGATGTCGATGCCGATGGAATACATGGATATGTCTCCCCCTTCGTCAGGACAACCGTCCCTGCGGCAGGACGTAGCGCTCGATGAAGTACGCGACGCCGTCTTCATCGCAGGCCGGCACGACGATGTCCGCCTGCTCCTTGACCGAATCCGCCCCGTTCGCCACGCAGACGCCCACGCCGGCCCATTCGATCATTTCGCTGTCGAGATAATTGTCGCCCACCGCGGCGACCTCGCTTCGGTCGATGCCGAGCCGCCCGGCCAGCGACTCCAGCGCGCTGCCCTTCGTCACGTGCAGACAGTTGATTTCGATGTATCCCGGCATGGAGCGGGACACCTCCGCCTCGCCGCGGAAGCGCGCGCGGAAGCGTTCGAGCATTTCGTCCTGCCGCTCGATTTCGGAAAACGCGAGCACCTTCGGCACGTTTTCGAAGAGCCTTTCCCGAATATCCGGAACGATCTGATACGGCAGGGTGTGCCGCATCACATACCGCTCCGCCGCCGGCGTCATGCGTTCGAAGATCACAACGTCGTTTTGATAGACCTGCGCGGGAATGCCGGCCTCTGCGGCGAAGATCAGAATCTCCTGCACGACCTTGGGATCGAGCGTGTGCTGCTCGATCACCCGTTCCGTGTCGATCTCCACCGTCAGCGCGCCGCCGTACTGAATCGACGGCCCGTGCAGGTCCAAAAGTTTCCAGATGGGGCGCGTTGCAAAGCAGCCCCTGCCGGTCGCTACGATCACCTGCACGCCCCGGTCGGCCGCGGCCTGTATGGCGTTTCGGTTTCTTTCGCTGACCTCCGTCGGTCTGCTGGTTAAGGTTGCGTCGATATCGAGTGCAATGAGTCTGATCGGCATTTCGTTCTCCGTGTTTATCGAATCTGTCCGTTTCCGCGGACGACGTATTTGACGCTTGTCAGTTCGCGAAGTCCCATGGGCCCCCGCGCGTGCAGTTTCTGCGTGCTGATCCCGATCTCCGCGCCGAAGCCGAACTCCTCGCCGTCGGTAAAGCGCGTGGAGGCGTTGACGTAGACCGCTGCGGAATCCACCTCGTTGAGGAACCGCTCCGCCTCCGAATACCGCTCGGTCACGATCGCGTCGCTGTGACGCGTACCGTACCGGCGGATATGCTCGATCGCCTCGCCGATGTCGTCCACGATCCTGACCGAAAGGATCATATCGTTGTATTCCGTGGACCAGTCCTCCTCGGTTGCATCCGCGGCTCCAGGCAGGTATCGCTTCGCGCGCGGGCAGCACCGGTACTCCACATGGTGCTTTGAAAGCGCCTCGTCGATCGCGGGGAGCGCCCGTTCCGCGACCGCCCGGTGCACGAGCAGCGATTCCGCCGCGTTGCATACGGACGGACGGGAGCATTTCGCGTTTTCGACGATGCGCGCGGCCATCTCGATATCCGCGCTTTCGTCCACATAGATATGGCATACGCCCGCGCCCGTTTCAATGACGGGTACGGTCGCCTGTGAAACGACGCTTTGGATCAGGCCCTTCCCGCCGCGCGGGATCAGCACGTCCACAAGACCGTTAAGCCGCATGAGCTCCGCCGCTGCGGCGCGGTCGGTGCTTCGTATCAGCTGAACCGAACCCGCAGGAACCCCCGCCGCTTCCCCGGCCCCGGCAATACAGTCGCAAACGGCGGCGTTCGAGCGGATCGCCTCCGAACCGCCCCGTAACAGGCATGCGTTGCCGGACCCGACGCAGAGCGCGGCTGCGTCGGACGTGACGTTCGGCCGCGCCTCGTAGATGATGCCGATCACGCCGAGCGGCACGCGCCGCTTCTCGATGCGCAGCCCGTTCGGGTGCACATACACGGAGTCGCTCCGTCCGATGGGATCCGGCAGCAGCGCCACCTTGCGCAGCCCCTCCGCCATTCCCTCGATGCGCTTTTTCGTGAGCGTCAGGCGGTCGATCATGGAGTCGCGCGTGCCGCCGGTCTTTGCCGACTGCACGTCCTCCGCGTTTGCGCTCAAAATCGCCTCTGTTTGGAGAAGCAGCGCGTCCGCCATGTTCAGGAGCGCGTCTTTGCGCACCTTTGAGGACGTCAGCGCAAGCGACGCGGAAGCCCGTTTTGCTTTTTCCGCCATTTCCCGTACGTTCATATCGATCTCCCTCCGGCAATGCAGCGTATCAACAAAGTCCCAGTCAAGTTGCAGCGTCAATTTGACAATGTAAAAGTGAAAGTTCAACCAAACAATCCGTCAAAACCAGCGGCGTGTACGGTGGTTTTGACACGCTTCATGCAGCAAAACCGACAGTCGGCGCAGCCGACCGGGCCGATGCTGCATGCAAATTCCCGCCACAGCGGCTTCCATCGAAAGCCTTGGTTTTTCGATGGCCTGATTACCTCCGGCAATGTTCATCATTATATAGCAGGAAACCCCGCTTCACAAGGTCTTCGCCGCATTTCGGCGCGGCGGACGCTGTTTTGCGCGTATACTTTCCCTGTCCCCTGGAAACACTATCGCAAGGAGGCGCAATGCCATGCTTCAGTTTTTCAGGGAGAATTACAGGATCATCCTGCTGACGATCCTCGCGCTGATTGCCGGAACGGTGATCGGCCTCTTCATCGGCCTTACGATCGCAGAGCCGGACGAGCCGGTTGCGGAAACCGGGAACACGGGCGTCGTCAGCCTTCTTCCGGGCGCGGTGATCGAGAAGTACGTCCGCTTCGAAAGCTGCGGACATACACTGTGCATCCCGGTGGAATCGAATCCGTTCGTCGGTTATACCGAGGAGGAACTGGCCGCGTTCTATGAGGACGGCACGATCGACGTGTTCCGCTCCGACTACGCCGCGATCTCGTTCGTTCACGACGGGTACTGCCCGGAGCACTATGTGCTGGGCCTCATGGACGGGCTGCTTTGCGTCTACCGCACCAGCGCGGAAACGTTCGCGCGGGAGGTCGTTTCGGTGATCCAGTCCGTCAGCGTTTCGGAGTTTACAGAGGAGGAGCGGGCCGCGCTTACCGAAGGCATCGCGTTCGATACGCTTGGGGAAATCGACGCCTATCTCGAGAATGCGGAAAGCTGAACGCATCCCGGGTGGGCAACCCCCTGTTTTCGGTAAAAGAACGGAGCCGCGTCTGCGGCTCCGTTTGTTCGCTTGCTGTGAGATTTTACTGCTTCTTCTGCTTTGCGAAGAACGCGCCGATGATCATGATAACGGCGAAGATGATCAGGTATCCAACCACGTTGATTCCGTGCGATACGATCGCCGCGTAGACCATGAACAGACAGCCGAGCACGCCGAGGATCGGCATTAAGATCCGCTTGAACCAGTTGAGGTCCTTTTCCTTTACCATGAACATGATGAACATCGGGATGTACATGGCGTACACCGTGATGATCGGCAGTTCGGAGGAATCAAAGGAAAGCATTTTCCCAAACCACGGGGTAATTTCGGCAATCTGAGTAACGATTGCGCCATACCAGAACAGGAGCCAGAAACCGGCGAACAGCAATCCGAGCGCGGACGAGTTGGTCGCCATATTCGTCCGGGGGCTGAGTTCCTTCAGCGTTTCCGGATCGGGCCCTTCGCTTCGGACGGCAAGCGAGTAGAAACCGCGCGTGCAGCCCATCATCAGGCCGTTGAGCGTGCCGAGGCAGGAGATGATGACAAACACGAACAGCAGCGTGCCGCCGACGTTGGAGAAGAGCTTGGAGAACGCCATCTTCGCGCCCGCCTGGCCGCCGGCCATGAGGGTCGCATTGGACACGACGCCCGCAAGACCCACATAGTAGAGGATGTAGATCACGATTACGATCACCGAGCCGAGCACGAGCGCACGCGGCAGGTTTTTCTTCGAATCGCGCAGTTCCGCGTTGATGCTGGTCGCGATGACCCAGCCTTCGTAGGCGAACGCCGTTGCGCATACGGCGATGAGCAGCGCGCTTCCCTTGGAAACCGTGGGATCGACGACCGTCGTGAAGTTCTCGACGGTCATGCCGCTTGCAAAGCCCACGATGCAGCCGACAATGCCCATCAGTACGAGCGGAATCAGCTTGATGATGGTTGTCGAAACCTGGAACTTGCCGGCAAGTTTCGGCGAGAGCGCGTTGACGGCGTAGCTCGCGATCAGGAAGAACGCGGCGATGGTCATGCACTCCGGTCCTACGATCGACCAGCCGAACAGCACCGCCGTATAGCGCGCGGACACCCACGCAAGAACACTGGTCAGCGTCGGATAATAGATCGTGGCGAAAAACCAGCCCATCATGTAGCCGTACTTCTTGCCGACCGTTACCTCGGAGTAGTCGACAACGCCGTTGACGTACTCATACTTGGTCGCCATGGTCGCAAACACATATGCGCAAACGATCATGATCACGCCGCCGACGATCCATGCGAGAATGCCGAGCGGCAGATCGCCGCCGGTCGACTTCAGGATTTTCTCGGCTTTAAAGAATACGCCGCTTCCGATGACAATCCCGACGACCATCGAAATGGCTGTCAGAAGTCCATACTTCTTTTTCAGCTGCGTTTCCATAATTTCCTTATCCCTCCCTATTAGTTGATATCTTATTTTTATACATGATTCCGGCCCCGTTGTCAATACAAATAATATACAATCATTTTTCACCTTCCGGACATCCCCGTTTCGGTAAGTTGACGAGGATGGCGGCAGCATATAAAATAGTCTTGTTTCTTACTTTATCTTTTCAGATCCATAATGCATTTTTCGGCGTTTGAAAGGCGGCGGCAGCGTATGATATCGGTTCAGGATCATATTTTTTGGCTTGAAACGCAGTGCACGAGCTACATATTCCGCGTCAACGAGCATGCTCATGCGGAGCACGTCTATTACGGCGCGAAAATCGACCGCGGGCCGATCGATTCCCTGCTGCTCAAGCGAACGGTCCAGACGGGCAGTTGTGTGCTGTATGCCGCCAAAGAGGACGACTATTACTGCCTGGACAACGTTCTTCTGGAATGGTCCGGCGTCGGCTGCGGGGATTACCGGCAGACGCCCGCCGAGATCCGGCTTTCGGACGGCACATACCGGACGGATTTTCAATACGAATCGCACCGCCTCGTCGACGGCTGCCTGCCGCCCGAAACGCTTCCCGGCGCGTACGGCGACGGCGATGGAGCACAGACGCTCGAACTGACGCTGCTCGACCGCCCGAGCGGCGCGCGGCTTCTGCTTCTGTACACGGTCTTCCCGGAAACGGACGTGATCGTGCGGAGAAGCGTGCTGCTCAACGGCGGCGAGGGGCAGATTGTGATCCGCAGGCTCATGAGCATGCAGCTCGATCTTGAAAACCGCGGCGACTCGCTCGTCACGTTCGACGGCGCGTGGATCAAGGAAACGCACCGGCACGACCGCAGGCTGCAGTACGGGCAGTTCGTCAACTCCTCCGTCACGGGCGCTTCGAGCAACCGCCATAACCCCGGTTTCCTGCTCTGTGAGGACGGGACGACCGAGTCGCACGGCGCCGTCTACGGCTTCAACCTGATCTACAGCGGGAATCATTACGGCATGGCCGAGCTGAGCCCCAACGATCTCGTGCGCGTGCAGCTCGGCATCAATCCGCACTGCTTCGAGTGGCCGCTCTCCCCCGGCGAACGATTTGAAACGCCGGAGGCGATTCTGACCTTCTCCGACGGCGGCTTCAACGGCATGAGCGCGAACTTTCACGATTTCATCAACCGCCATATCGTGCGCGGCGACTGGAAGGGCAGGGAGCGGCCCGTTCTGATCAACGATTGGGAAGCCTGTTTTTTTCAGTTCAGCCGGAGGAAGCTCCTCCGGCTTGCGCGTCAGGCAAAGCGTCTCGGAATCGAGCTGTTCGTTCTTGACGACGGATGGTTCGGCGAGCGTAACTCGGACACGGCGGGGCTCGGCGATTACCGGGTCAATACAAAAAAGCTGCCGCGCGGCATGCGCTCGTTTGCGGACGAAATCCGTTCGCTCGGCATGCGCTTCGGGCTGTGGTTCGAGCCGGAGATGGTCAATCCGGACAGCGACCTTTACCGCGCGCACCCGGAATACGCCGTCGTCACGCCGAGCCGCGAGCCGCTGTACGGGCGCAACCAGCTCGTGCTGGACCTCTGCAATCCCGCCGTGCGGGACTATATCGTGGAAAACGTGTCCCGCATTCTGGACGACGCGCATGTCGATTATGTCAAGTGGGATATGAACCGGCATATCAGCGACGCATGCTCCCCCTTCCTGAAATGCCAGGGGCAGTTCTTTCACGCGTACATCCTCGGCCTTTACGACGTGCTCGGCCGCATCTTCCGCCCGCGGCCGCAGATCCTGCTCGAATCCTGCTCGAGCGGCGGCAACCGGTTCGATCTCGGCATGCTCTGCTTTTCCCCGCAGGTCTGGTCGAGCGACGACACGGACCCCGTCGAACGGCTTGCGATTCAGGGCGGGCTCTCGTACCTCTATCCGCTGTCCGCGATGGGCGCGCACGTCTCCGCCGCCCCGCATCAGCAAACGCTCCGGGAAACGCCGCTCTCCACGCGCTTCAACGCCGCGTGCTTCGGGTGCCTCGGGTATGAACTCGACCTCAAATACCTTACGCCTATGGAGAAAAAGGAGATCCGCGGCCAGATCGCGTTTTACAAGGCACACCGCGCCGTGCTGCAGTACGGCCGGTTTTACCGTCTTGGCGGCGAACGGCCGAACCGCGTTTTCTGGCAGTGCGTTGCGCAGGATCGGTCCCGCTCCGTGCTCAGCGCGTTCCAGACGCTGACCGGCGCGTCGGAGAGCGGCGAAATCCTGCCCGTGACGGGGATTGCGGAAAACGCGGTTTACCGCCTGGAGACCAGGCCGCAGCGGATCTTCCTTCGACGGTTCGGCGGGCTGTTAAAGCACATCCTCCCGTTTGAGCTGAACCCCGACGGACCGGTCCTGCGGCTGGCCAACCGCCTTTACGCGCTGACCGACTGCGTGGAGCGCTACGAGGCGGGCGGCGGGACCCTGATGCAGGGCGTGCGGCTGAACTGTCAGTTTCTGGGCACCGGCTATTCGAAAAGCGTCCGCATGCTCGGCGATTTCGGCTCCAGCCTGTATACGCTGGAGCGGCTTGACGGCGAGCAAAGCGGGAAAACGTCCGGCACCGGCGCTTCGTAACGCAGCGCGCGGTCCATCCGCCGCGCGTCGTTCTCCTGCGCGCCGCTGCATTGACTCAATATAAAAGCTCTGCTAAAATGATACAAATCCTGTCGAGGGGGTAAACCGCATATGTCTTCACGCAAAATTCTGTTAAGCGCCGATACGCCCTGCGATATCGGAAGCGAACTCAAGGAGCGCTATCACGTATCGCTGTTCCCGCTCCACATCCTGCTTGGCGACGGGCAGTATACCGACGGCGTGGATATCACCGCCGAGGAGATCTACAACGCATGGCACAAGAAAAAGATCCTTCCGCGGACGGCCGCGATCAACCCGGAGGAGTACCATCACTATTTCCTGCCGTTTCTTGAGCAGGGATTCGACATCGTTCATATTTCCCTCGGCTCCGGCCTCTCCTCCTCGCATCAGAACGCCGTCAAGGCGGCCGAACAGCTGAAGGACCGCGGGAGCGTGTATGTCGTCGACTCCTGTTCGCTTTCCACGGGTTTCGGTCTGCTCGTGTGCGAGGCGGGCGAGCGCATCGCAAAGGGCATGGACGCGGAGACGATCGCCGCGGAGGTCGCCGCGCTCGCGCCGGACACGCGCGCGAGCTTCGTTCTGGACACGCTCGAGTTCATGCGCGCGGGCGGCCGCTGTTCCAGCATCGCGCAGCTCGGCGCCGCGCTGATGAACATCAAACCGTCGATTCTGGTGAAAAACGACCGCCAGGGAAGCATGATCGTCGGCAAGAAATATATGGGCAAGCTCGAAAGCGCGCTGATGAAATATGTCGACGATCAGCTTCGCGACCGTACGGACATCATCCTCGAGCGTGCGTTCGTCACCCACTCCACCATCGACCGCAGGATTGTGCGGCGCGTCGTGGAGCAGGTCAAATCGCTCCAGCCGTTCAAAGAGGTGTTCTGCACCAGCGCAAGCTGCACGATCAGCTCGCACTGCGGACCCGGCACGCTGGGCGTCCTGTTTCTGGTCAAGCCCGGGTCCAAACCCTTCTAGTCGATTTCTCATTTATTCAAGCAGCAAAGCGCCCCAATATTGGGGCGCTTCAGCTTGTCGATAAAGGGGTTTCGTTGGAGGTTCCGCCTCCAAACCACCGTTTCGGGTCGTAACTGCCCTAAAAAACCATTTCGGCAAACGCCCTGGAACAGGGTGCTTGCCGAGTCAGGAATTCCCAAGGAACGCCCTTGGGTGGGGTGCAGGGGCGAAACCCCTGCGCTCGATTTCGCTCATTTGCCTGGTTCCGCCGCTTCCGCCGGCGCGCCTTTTGTATACAGGACGAGCGTGAGTTTTTCGTTCACCGCGGCGCGTTTGCCCGTATCCGAATAGCCGGCTTTTTCATAGCATCTTCGGTTCATCGGCCGGTCGATCGGAAAATCGACGAAGAACCGCTTCGCGTCGGCCAGTTCACGTTCGCACAGCAGGATGGCGGACGACGCGGTTCCCCTGCTCTGCTGCGCCGGCGCAATGTAGATCCGCTGCAGATAGTACGTTCCCTCCCCGATTTTCTGGTAGAACACGCCGCCGACCGTCTCTCCGTCCCGTTCGATGCACCAGTACCGGTATTCCGGCGCATGCAGGCGCGTGAGGATGTCCTCCGCGCCCCGCAGATAGGGGCTGCCCTCGTCCCGGTAGCGTTCGTACAGCGGCCGGAACGCCTCCTTCTGAATTTCGGCGAGCCGCTCCGCGTCGGTCGCTTCCGCCGGCCGGATCGCAAGCACGCCGCATCCCCCCTGTGATTTCTTTTTGAGGATATCGAGGCTGTGATGCGTAAGCCCCGTCATGTCGGGCCGTTCGCAGACGGTCAGATGATAGTCCAGATACAGCGCAAACGTTTCGCCGTCCATTTCGTCCACCGTTTGCCGCATATGGTTCGCATATCCGTCCGACGCAAGGTAATGCAGTCGCTCCACCGTGTCGAAATGCGCCGTCAGCGCGTCGATCTTCTCTTTGCGGTACAGTTCGAACACCTCCGCCGGCGTTGAGGTTGCATAAAACGTCACCGGGTCGAGCAGCCCCCTTTCAATGAGCGCATGCACTTCGCCGCGCACGAACCCGTGGCGAAGGATGGCCGCGTCCGCCATGCAGTACGCGACGAACAGAACGCCGCCCCCCTTCGTGACGCGGATGGCTTCCGAAAGCGCGCTGAGCTGATCCTCCTGTGTAAAGAGATGGTACATCGGCCCGAGCAGGAGCGTAATGTCATACCGGTCGGACGGATATTCAGACAGGTCGACGGCGTTTCCCTGCGTGACGCGCACGTCCTCGCCGGGCGCGGTTTCGCCGCTGAAGCGGTCGATGTTGCTTTGGAGCAGCTCGACCGCGTCGACATGGTATCCCTTTCGGGCGAAATAATGCGCGTACCGCCCGGTTCCCGCGCCGATCTCCAGGATCCGCATGCCGGGGGCAAGATACTTTTCAATATAGGCGACGGCCGTTGAAAACTCGACCTGCCCGTGCCGCGTTGCAAGGCGCGCCGATTCGTCGTGCGCGCCGTAGTATTCGTTCAGGGACTCGTAAACGTCCATATTATCCTCCCGCGTGCTGCAACGCACACTTTTCCGGCAAAAAATCCGCTACAGCTTGATCACAAGTTTCTTTCTGTGCATGAGCCATGCGGCAAACAGCAGCGCGGAAAGCAGCGCGCAAAGCTGCAGCGCGGCAAGCCAGACGGGCGCGTCCAGGTACCAGAGCGGCGCGTCCGGCAACGCGAAGAAGCCCAGCAGGAGCAGGTGCAGCAGGTAAAGCGACAGCGGGTTTTCCCCGACACGACAAAGCAGTCCGGCCTGCAGCCGCAGCTTTTTCGATCCGACATCTATCAGCAGATACGCCGCACAGGCGATCGCAAGCGTGAGAAGCACATAGCTGGCCGATACGCGGTTCTTGCTCACCGGCGTTAAAAAGGCGGACGCGGCGGAAAGCGCCGCCAGCAGAAGAAGCGAGCAGATGCAGGTTTTCCTTCCCGCCCTGCGCAGATCGGCCGCCGCCGACGCGAGAATCAGCATCGCGCCCCATGAGACGGCGCCGTAGAATCCGCCGTGCGACGAACCGAGCACGGCGGCAAGCAGCCACCGGTCGAGCGCGATCTGATACGCGCAGAGCAGCGCCAGGCCGACGGCGATCCGCACGCCGGGCCGGAAGCGGATGACAAGCAGGCAGATCAGCCCCGCCACGCCGATCGCCTGTAGCACGCCCCAATCGGACGGAACGCCCGCCACCGCCGCGCCGCCGGCCGACAGAAGCGCGCCGATGCCGAGCAGCGCGAAATACCGCGTGATAAAATGCAGATACGCCTGCAGAGGGTTTTGTTCCCGGCGCCGACGGAACGATTCGCCGTACGTAAGGCCGATGGCGAACAGGAAGCAGGGCGCCACGACGTCGGCCGCCGTCAGGCCGATATCGGGCGCATGTTTGAGAAACGCCGGCGCAGCGTTCAGGCCGCCGATATAATCCGCCGCGGCCATCGCCAGTACGGCGACGCCCCGGAACCGGTCGATCGCAAGGTCCCTTGTCCCCTCCACCGCGCTCATCTCCGCACGTGATATCTTTCCTATCATTATAGCGACGTGCCCGCCCGGAACGCAAACACATCTGCCGGTTACGTCCGTTCCGGGCTGAAGGCAAAGCGTTCCGTTCCGTTTCGATTTGCGGTATAGTAGTGGATGCGAACGTTCCATTGAAAGTTTTATTATAAGGCGGCATGCAATGAACATCTTCAGGCGGCATGCAATGAACATCTTCATCACCGGCGCTGCGGGCGGGCTTGGCCGCGCCGCGGCGGACTTTTTTGCAGCGCACGGCGCGCAGGTATACGCCTGCGACCTGCGAGAGATACCCGAGCACGGCGGCATCCGTTCGTTTCAGGCGGATATCACGAAGGAAAGCGACCTGCTCGCCGTCCGCGAGCGTCTCCTGCAGGAAAACGTCCGGCTGGACTGCATTGCAAATATCGCCGGCATGCACCTGATGGACTCGTTTCTGGAGATCGGCGAGGAACGGCTGCGGAGAATCGTAAATGTCAACCTTCTCGGCGCCGTCCGTGTCAATAAAATCCTGTTCCCGCTGCTGAACCCCGGCGGGAAGATCATCGTCGTCACCAGCGAGGTCGCGCCGCTCGGCCCCCTGCCGTTCAACAGCGTATACAGCGTTACGAAAACCGCGTTGGACAGCTACGCACAGGCGCTGCGGCAGGAGGCGGGGCTGCTTGGCGTAAAGGTCGTCACCGTCCGGCCCGGCGCGTTCCGGACGCCGCTGGAGGGCGGCAGCATCCCGGCCATGCGGGAGATGTCCGCGCACAGCCGGTATTTCGGCGGGCAGGCTGACCGCTTCGAGCGCATCATGACCCGGTTCACCGGCAGACCCGCCGAACCCGAACGGCTGGCGGCGCTGCTGCTGCGCATTGCGCACTCAAAGCATCCGCGTTGCGTATACACCATCCATGCAAACGTTCTTCTGCGGCTTCTCGGCTCTCTGCCGCCCGGCGCGCAGGCGCGCATCGTACGCCGGCTGATCGGGTAAAAAACGGCGGGCCGGAAACTCCCGGTCCACCGGAGCGTCTCCTGCCGGCGCGGCGTTCAGTTGTACTGGCTTTCGAGCTCGTCGATGTAGTCCGCTTCCTCCGGGAAGTTCTTCTTCAGATACTTGAGCGCGTACGCGGGGCGCTCCATTATCCCGGTCCGAAGCTGCTCGAGCCACGTTTCGGTGTAACCGATATACGGCGGGAACCCGATCGCCGCGATCTGCCGCGGAAGCTCCGCAAGATACACATCGTCCATCTCGTCGAGAAGGGCGAGCATATGCTCCGGCGAAAGCGTCGTATGCATGAGCTCGATATACCGCGCGACAAACTTCCTCCGCCACGCGGCGTTCTTCTTCAGGCCCACGTAGATATCCATGTTGGTCAGAGATCCGTCCGCGCTCGGAACGCCGTCCTCATCGAAGTACCGGCCGAGAATGTCCTTTTTGTATTCCTGCTGGTAATCGTTCCCATAGAGTCCGTAGTCGAGATCGAACAGCACGGGCCGCCATTTGATGGAATAGTCCTGCGCGCGCCAGTAGGTCTGGTTGATCATGTCGGAATCCGCAATGTAGCTCCGAAAAACGAGATAGTCCGTGAAATAGTCGACGTCCACCCATTCGGCAAACTGCGCGAACACCTCGTCGTTTGAAAGATCCTGCGTGCGCGCAAACTCGCGCACCCGCAGAAATTCCTCCGCGGAGCCCTCCTTCGCCTCATCGTTTCGGTTGACGATATCCACGGCGTTCTCGTCCGCGCCGTAATGCGAGGCGAGGTAGCTTTCGTCCTGCTCCTCGTTGAGATCGAACACGCCGTAGTATTCGCCGTTCAGATACAGCGCCACGACGCGGGTTTTGAAATTCTCGATGTTCAGCCCTTCCGCAAGACGCGAAAAATAGGAGTCCCTCAGCCTCGAACGGCCCCTGTCCTGTCCGCCGTTTCGCAAAGAAAAGGCGGAGTAGGTGACGATGTCGCTGTCGTCGAAGAACGGAAACGAGACGCTGCTCTGTCCGTAGATACCGCGCAGCTTCACGGAGAAGGATTTCTGCGTGTACTTGAGCATGGACCGTCCCTTCGCGCGGATCCCCGCGCAGAAGCTTGCCGAAAGCGCGCCCGAATCGTCGTAATAGGTAAAGTCCGCGCGGCATTCCGGTTTGTTTTCGCGGCTGGTCGTCTTGAGCACCTCGAGCAGCTCGTCCGGGTCCGCGGCGACGCAGACGACGGGGACCGTGTGCGGCTCGGTGAACAGATAGGTCGCCGACGCGTCGTTCGATTCGAGCAGCCCGTCGCAGAACGCCGCCGCGCGGATCACCGTGGTGTCCGATATTTCGATCGCGCCGTCGTATTGGGTCGACTCTTCATCCGGTAGGCTTCCGTCGGTGGTATAGCGGATCACCGCGTTTTCCGTCGTGCAGCTGATCGTGAGGGAAAACGCTTCGTCATGGTAGAGCTCCGCGCAGGAAAACGACGGCTCGGCGGCGTAGCCGGACGCGGAAACGGCTGTGTTCTCCGCTCCGCGTGTCGGCATATTAAAAAAAACGCGGCCGACCGTTTCGTCGGAAGCGATCCGTCCGCTGGTCACGTCCGCGCGCAGGGCGCCCGTCCGGAAGATATCGCACGTCCGTCCGGACGGTTCGGAGAGAAGGATCGTTTCGCCCGACGCCGTGATCCCGAACGACGCAACATCCGTTTCCTCCTCGTTTGCGTCGGACGACGCTTCGATCACGGCATAACCGTCCGCCGGTATCGTAACGCCCGAGATACAGTATTTCATGGGATCGGCCGGGTCATCCGAAAGATACCAGCCGTCGAGCGAACGCTCGCTGTCGGAGCCGTTGCATAGTTCGATCCAGTCGTTTTCGTCCTCGTCGGAGGCGGCGCAGACCTCGCTGATATAGATGCCGCCGGAGTCGAACCACCCGAGCTGGTCCGGCAGCGCGTATGATTTCGCGTTTTCGTACCCCGGCGTCGGCGTACCGTAGTATACGACGCTCCCGCTCTCGTCGCGCCCGAAGCTGGCGTTGTCCGGGCAGGTTCCGTCATACGCGTACGAATCCTGCCGCATGCCGTCGATCTGTGTTAAAAGCAGCGTTTCTCCCGCCGAAAGCCTGAACCCCGCGTACAGCTCTCCGCCGGTTCCTTCCGCGTCGGACAGATAAACGACCCGGTATCCGCCCGCCTCCAGCGCCTCGTCCGACAGCGCGTATCGAAACGGCGCGTCGGGATCGTCGCTCAGGTAATACCCGAGCAGCGAAACCGCCTCGTCAGAACGGTTGTGCAGTTCCACCCAGCCGGAACAATTGCCAAGAGAATCCGGGAACAGTTCGTCGTTTTCCGGCATGATCTCGCTGATCACGACCGGATCGGAATCGTCCATTGCCGACGGTTCGCCGATCCGCCACGCGTCTTCCGGGTTTGCAGCAAGCGGCGTGGAGACCGCGCAGCAGCACCCGTCCGCCGCTTCGATCACCGAAAGATCGGCCGGAAAATCCGCTTCCCAGGAGAGCGCGTTCTGCAGCGTTCCGTCTGCGTCGGACAGCGTCAGCAGCGTATCGTTCGCGCCGATTGCGAAATCCACGGACAGTTCGTCCGCCGCTTCGGAATCCTCCCCCGCAAAATAGACGAGCACATAGCAACCCGGCTCCAGCAGATAGTCCGGCAGCCGTTCGCGCAACGGTTCGGCCGCGCGGTCGCTGAGGTAGTAGCCGTTGAGCTGAATTGCCGACTCGGACGCGTTGTAGAGCTCCGCCCATGCATCTCCGCTCGTCGGATACGGCACCAGCTCGCTGAGCACCAGCGCGCCGGAACCCGCGTTCGACAGATCGGCAAGCGACGCGCAGAGCGTTCCGTCGTCGTTTGCCGCTCCCGGCGTCGGCGAAAGCGTGTAGCCGTAATCGCCGGAGGAGCTTCTCGCATAGGAAACGTCGCCCGCCAGTTCCGGCACCTCAAGCTGCTGAACGAGGCCGGCGTAAGCGTCCGTCAGAATCAGATATTCCCCGTCCTTTGAAATGCTGAATCCGGTGACCAGCGCGTCGCCGCTCGTTTCCTCCTCCGCGTCGCACGCATATACGATCAGATATTCGCCCGCGCCAAGCACCACGTCCGGGAAGGTGAATTTCCTGATTTTCTTCGCGTTGTTGGTCAGGCCGTATCCTTCCAGATCGATATCCTCGTCCGTTCCGTTATAGAGCTCGATCCAGTCCGGCGTTCCAAGCGTCTCCTCCATGAGCGTATAGCGATTGGACGACATCACTTCGTTGATCACGAGCCCGTCCGCATTCGCGCTGTTCGCGGAAACGGCGCATGCCGGCAGAAGCGGCAGGCAAAGAGCGAACAAAATGACGACCGCAAGCCTTTTTCTGCGGCCTTCGATTTCTGTTGCGCGTACGGAACGCGCCGATTTGGGCGGGATAACGGCTTCCATTCCTCCGGATTCGCTTTCTCAGCCACGCGGATGCTGCATGTCAATACGCCGCGCGCTTCACGTTATTCCCCCCCGGCGGAATTCCTGTTTTTTCCTGCAACCGAGTATATCCGGTAAAAGAAGCAGCGATTCAGCATAAATATGTCCGTTTTATGTCAAATTCCGCATCCTTCGGCCGCGGCCGCCGAAGACCCTCGAAATCAGCGTTCCCCGCCGGAATCCCCCTTGGGAGCGGCCAGCGACGTCTGCGTTTCCGGGCGTACGGCTCCGGTGCCGAAAAACGCCCCGCTATAGGGCAGGTCGGCGCGGATCGGTACGGCAGCAATATACGGGAGAAATGAGCGCTCTTTCGGTTCGCCGCGCCTCCGCATTCGGCCCTCCGCGGCGGTGTTCCCGCCTTCTTTTGGACTGCGCGACTTCGTTCGCCGGCCGGCGTTTTGTTGTTTTCCGCATCGCCGCATACTGGATAAATGTGTATTTTCCGTGGATAATTTGTGTTGCATTTGCGAAGAATTCTTATTATAATCAAGCGTAAGCATGTGGCCGGCAAGGTCCATGCTGCGCGGTAACTTTGTGAGTTCAATTTATTATGAGGAGGGAAAAAACAATGAAAAAGTTGACGGCTGTCCTTCTGGCGCTTCTGCTTGTGGTGTCTCTGTGCGCCTGCGGAACATCCTCCAAGGACAATGGCGGGTCCGACACTTCCACGACCGGTGAGTCGAGTTCCGGCAACGCCGTAGTCAAGATCGGCGTATATGAGCCCGCGTCGGGCGATAACGGCGCCGGCGGCAAGCAGGAAACCCTCGGTGTGGAGTACGCAAATTCCGTCAGCCCCACCGTTGTGATCAACGGCACCACGTACGACGTCCAGATCGTCAAGGTCGATAACGAGAGCTCCAACGACAAGGCGGCCTCCGCGGCGTCCACGCTGGTCTCGGCGGGCGTTTCCGTCGTGCTCGGCTCCTACGGCTCCGGCGTGTCCATCGCCGGGTCCCCCACGTTCGAAGCGGCCGGCATCCCCTGCATCGGCATCACCTGCACGAACCCGCAGGTAACGGAAGGCAACACGCACTATTTCCGCATCTGCTTCCTTGATCCGTTCCAGGGCACCGTCCTCGCCAACTACGCGTTCGGCACGCTTGGCGTAACGAAGGCCTACTGCCTCTCCAAGCTGGGCGACGACTACTCCGGCGGTCTTGTGAACTATTTTGTCCAGGCGTTTGAGGCTCTCGGCGGAACCTGCGTCCAGGATACCTTCCCGGACGGCAACTCCGACTTCACTTCCTACATCAACAACGCCAAGAACGGCGGCTGCCAGGTGTTCTTCTCGCCCGTCTCCACAGAGGCGGCGCAGCTGATCATCGACCAGGCGCAGTCCCAGGACCTTGGGATGCCGATTCTTGCGGGCGACACCTGGGATTCCAACGTCATCCTGCAGGCCGCCAAGGGCAAGGATGTCGATGTCACCGTCACCACCTTCTATCCTGAAGGCGCGAACGAAGAGTTCGACAGCGGCTTCAAGACATGGGTCGCCGCGGACTCCACCCGCCTTGCCAACAACGGCGGAGACGACACGGTCGCTGCCGTCACGGCCATGGGCTACGACGCGTACTTCTTTGCGCTCGCGGCCATGCAGAAGGCCGGAAGCACCGATTCCGCCGCGATCATGGAAGCGCTGTGGTCCACGGAGTACGACGGCGTTTCCGGGCACATCGCGCTCGACCAGACCAACGGCGACGCGATCCGCAACACCGCTTATGTCAAGCACTGCAACACCGAGACCGGCGCGTGGGATGCTCTGCCCGCAGTCACGATCGGGTAACGCCGTGTTTCCCGTGCGGCGGGGGTCACAGG
>CAZIQO010000018.1:0-36677 GCA_964541465.1 uncultured Oscillospiraceae bacterium | reverse complement strand
TCATCAACCAGTACCTCAATTATCCCGAGGACTCCGCAGGCAGCATCATGACCTGCGAGTACGTCTACCTCAAAAAGACGCTCACGGTCAAGGAAGCGTTCACGGTCATCCGGAACACCGGCGTGGACAAGGAGACCGTCTATACCTGCTATGTTACGAGTCCGGAGCGAAAGCTCGAAGGCGTCGTCACGGTCCTCGAGCTGCTGCTTGCCGACCCGGACAAGCACGTGAGCGACATCATGACCACCGCGCCGATCTTCGTGCATACGCACGACGACCGCGAGGACGTTGTGAAGATGTTCTCGCACTACGATATGATCGCGCTGCCGGTCGTCGACAACGAGGACCGGCTCGTTGGCATCATCACCGTGGACGACGCGGTGGATGTGCTGCAGGACGAGACCACCGAGGACTTCGAGCGCATGGCCGGCATGACGCCCAGCGAGGAGACGTATCTCAAAACCCCCGTCTGGAAGATGGCCAAGCACCGCATCCTGTGGCTTCTGATCCTCATGATCTCCGGCATGGTGAACGGCTCCCTGCTGGAGCACTTTGAAGCCGCGATCGCCGCGATTCCTCTGCTGGTCACGTTTATTCCGATGCTCATGGACACCGGCGGCAACAGCGGCGCGCAGGCCACGACCATGATCATCCGCGGGCTCGCCCTCGACGAGATCGAGCCCAAGGATGTGCTTCGCGTCTGGTGGAAGGAGGTGCGCGTCGCGCTGACGGTCGGCACCATGCTTTCCGCGGTCAACTTCCTGCGCATCATCATCCAGTACCGTTCCAGCCCGATCTGCTTCCAGATCGCGCTGGCCGTTTCGCTCACGCTGATCGCCACGGTCGTGATCGCGAAATCGCTCGGCTGCCTGCTGCCGATGCTCTCCAAGCGGCTCAACCTCGACCCCGCGGTCGTCGCCGCGCCGACGCTTACGACGATCACGGATGCCTGCTCGATCGTCGTGTATTTCAACGTCGCCGTGGCGCTGCTCGGCAAGCTGCTCTGACGCGGGAGAAAATCCCGGCCGGCGGTTCGGTCTACAGACGGTTTTTGCAGGGGATTCACCCCTGCACCCCACCCAAGGGACACGTCCCTTGGGAATCTCTGACCCCGCAAGCGCCCTCGCCCTATCCCAGGGCGCTTGCGGAAATGGGTTCTCAGGGCCGTTACGCCCTGAGCGGCGGTTTAGAGACGATGCCTCCAATGTACCCCTTTATCGGCAGACTGCTAAGCGCCGCCTCGCCCCGAAGGGCAGGCGGCGCTGTTTTTTGTAAATACCAATCACCCTGGCGACATGCCGGCCGCGTCAGGCCCGCGGCGCTTCGGCGCCTTTTCTTTTGTTTCGTATCACGGCCGCGGCGATGTAGGCGGCGGAGAGCAGCACGCCCAGAATGCTGATCCACTGGGACGTGGAAAGTCCCAGCAAGGCGCCGCGCGCCGCGTCGTAGCGGATGAATTCCAGAAAGAAGCGCACGCATCCGTAACTGGCGATATACACCGGCAGCACGAGCGTTTTCGATTTTGTTCTGCGCGTAAAGACCAGCAGGACACAGAAGATGACCAGATTCAGTCCCGCCTCGAATAGCTGAACTGGCAGCAGCGGGATGCCGATCGGCGCGCCGCCGGCCGGATGCGTATAGACCACCCCGAGCCGGCTCGTCGTCGGAATGCCATAGCAGCAGCCCGCGCAGAAGCAGCCGATCCTGCCGAACGCGTGCGCAAGCGGAAGAACCGGGACGATGGGATTCAGAAAATCGGCAAGCCTCGCCTTCGCCAGCCGGGCGCCCAGCAGAGCACCGAGAACGCCGCCCGCCAGGCCGCCGTAAAAGACCATTCCGCCGTTAAACAGCGAGCCGATCCCGCCGGAGCGGAGCATGTTCCACAGTTCCTCCGGCGAATAGGTGACCGCCACATAGAGAAGCCATGCAAACAGGAATCCCAGCCCGACGGCGCACGCGGCGATGATGAAAAAGTCGTCGGCGCTCCTGTTCCATCTTTTGCAGCGCCTGACCGCGACGGCGCCGGCCACCACAACGCCGGTCGTCAGCAGCAGTCCGTATGTCGGAATCGTAATGCCGAAAAAAGTAATGTATGGATACATGACAGTCCTAACAACAGAAGCGGCAGCCCATCCGGAAAGACGGGCTGCCGGATGAAAGGATACGGCTCAATACAGCGAAGAAGCCGCAGCGCCGGCGCAACTGACGCAAGCCGCACACGCGATGAAAAGGATCATGCACAAAATGAGGCCGATGATGGAGCAGATCAGGCCGGCCGTGGCCATCTTCACATTGTCGTCGTTTTGTTTCCTTGCAACCGAACCGAGAATGATGCCGACAATCGCAATGACGGCGCCCAGCCAGCCGATGGAAGAGAAAAAGGCACCGATTACCAGAGACACAATGCCGAGCACCAGCGACGCTATAGCCATATAGGAAATCCCCCCTCTGATTTTTTTATAGTTTATCAACCGCTTTCCGTTTTGTCAACGCCGGACGGTCCGCCATATTGCACAGCGCCCGCCGGAAACCGGCGGCGACATGTAAACGCCGAAAAACAGATGTTTCCCTTAATTATTGCAGTATAAACCACATAATATTATATTTTTTCAGCTACTATACGTATATCGGGATTAATGTTATACTATTTGTATCATTTATTGGGGGAGGAATGATCCATGCATTATTCAGGCTTCTACCATTATCATTGGCTCGGCCCGACCGTCGGCTGGTTCAGCGCCGTATTCGGCGTTCTGGCGATCGTCGCGATGTGGATGATCTTTGTCAAGGCAAACGAGCCAGGGTGGGCGGCAATCATCCCGTTTTACAATCTCTACGTCCTCTTCAAGATCACCTGGGGCAGCGGCTGGAAATTTCTGCTGATGCTCATCCCGATTGCCAATATCGTATTCGCCATCCTCACCATGATCAAACTCGCCAAAGCGTTCGGCAAGGGCGGCGGCTTCGCGGTCGGACTGATTTTCCTGTCTTTGATCTTCTACTGCATTCTCGCCTTCGGCAGCGCGCAGTACGTCGGCGTACCGGAAAGTTAATCGCATCGTTTCAAGAAGCGGGCGCTCCGAAACGGAGCGCCCGCTTTTTGTTATGTCCAGCTATTTTGTATGCGAACCCGATTTCGGCCGATCCGTTCCGGCGGCGCACTCGTTTTTCGTGCCGAGCAGCATGCTCAGCCCGTGTTCGAGCGCTGGCAGAACGGGCTCCAGATTCTCCTTCACCGCCTTCGGGCTGCCCGGCAGGTTCACGATCAGCGTTTCATGGTAGATGCCCGCCACGGCGCGCGAGAGCATCGCGCGGGGCGTTATGGCGAGGCACGCCGCCCGCATGGCCTCCGGAATCCCCGGACACATCTTTTCGCAGACCGCGATTGTGGCCTCCGGCGTCACGTCGCGTCTGGAAAAGCCCGTACCCCCAGTCGTCAGCACGAGGGCCGCGTGAAGCTCGTCCGCGTGCCGGCGCAGTTCGGCCTCGATCCGCGCCCGTTCGTCGGGGACGATCGAAACCGTCAGCACATCGTAGCCCGCGCCTTTGAGCAGTTCCGCCGCCAGCGGGCCGGACGTGTCCGCCCGCTCGCCCGTGTAGCCCTTGTCGCTGACCGTGATCACCGTCGCTCTGAACATCCGTTCTCCCTCCGTTCGCTTCTTCCGTCAGGACTGCGCCGCATCGCCGTCCGCCGCATCGCCAAGCAGCATCACCGCGTCCGGCGGCATGGAAAAGGTCACCTCGTCGCCGACGGCGAATCCGTCCGACTCGGCCTTGCCAAGCTCCGCGCGGATCGTCGCCGCGCCGCCGTCCGGCAGCAGCGTCAGCACGCGTGAGAACACGTCGTCGGTGACGTCCGCAACGCGGCAGCGCACCGCGTTTTCCGCATCCGGCGCACAGGGCCGGATAAAATGCGCGCGCACGCCGACGTGCGTCACCGCCCGGCCGTCCGGTTCCGCGCAGGTCAGCCGAACGCCCCAGTCCGGCACCGAAACAGTGCATGGACCGATCCATTCGGCGGCCGCAACGTTCTTGCAGCCCGTGATCAGAGCGGACTGCAGCGTGCGCGGCCGGTCGAACAGCCGCCCTGTTTCCTCCACCGGTTCGGACCTGCCGCCCGCAAGCACGCAAACGCGCCCGCTCATGCGGTAGACCTCGCCGCGGTCGTGCGAAACCAGCAGCGCCACGCCGGGGAATTCCGAAAGCGTGCGCCGCACCTCGCGCTCGAGCTGCCAGCGCAGGAAGCTGTCCAGCGCCGCGAACGGCTCGTCGAGCAGGATCGCCTCCGGCTCCGCCGCCAGCATGCGGCAGAGCGCCACGCGCTGCATCTGCCCGCCGGAAAGCTCGCGCGGATAGCGCGCCTCCAGTCCCCCGAGCTGAAACCGGCCGATCAGGTCCTCCAGCTTCCGTCTGCGGAGCGGCCGGTCCCGCTCCAAAGAGAGGCCCGTGCCGATATTCTGCAGCACCGTCATGTTCGGAAACAGCGCGTACCGCTGAAACAGGTACCCCACGCGCCGCTTCTGCGGCGGGAGATCGATCCCGGCGGCGGAGTCGAACAGCACGCGCCCGTCGAGCGCGATGCGCCCCTCGTCCGGCCGCTCCACGCCCGCGATGCACCTTAGCGTCATGCTCTTGCCGCTTCCCGACGCGCCGAGCAGCGCCGTTACGCCCGCCTGCGCGGAGAAGGACACGTCCAGCATAAATCCCTGCAGTTGTCTTCTGATGTCCACTTCCAGCGCCATATCGGTTACCACTTCCGGACATTTTTGAGTTTTCTGTCCGCAAAAACATTCATGAGCACGACGATCGCAAACGAGATCACCAGAATCACCGCGACCCACACGCCCGCCGTCGCATAATCGCCGTTCTGGATCACCATTGCGATGCGCTGCGAGATCGTGCCGGTCTTCCCGGCGATATTGCCCGCAAGCATGCTCGTCGCGCCGTATTCGCCGAGCGCGCGCGCAAACGTGAGGATCGTGCCGCTGACCACGCCGGGACCCGCCGAGGGCAGCACCACGCGCCAGAAGATGCGCCGCTCCGACATGCCGAGCGTGCGCCCCGCATAGAGTAGCTCGATATCCACCTGCTCGAACGCGGCGCGGGCGTTGCGGTACATGAGCGGGAACGCGATCACGCCTGCCGCCACGATGCACCCGAGCCAGCTCTGCACCACCTTGATGGAGAACGTGGCGTACAGAAACGTGCCCACGGGACGCCGCAGGCTGAAGATCAGCAGCAGAAAGAAGCCCGCGACCGTCGGCGGCAGCACCATCGGAAGCGTCAGCAGCCCGTCCACGACGGCCTTTGCCCGCTTTCCCATGCGCATCACGGCGCGCGCCGCCCAGATGCCGAGGAAAAAGCAAAGCACCGTCGCCACGATTCCCGTCTTGAGCGAGATCCAGAGCGGACTGTAATCCAGCGCTTTCAGAATTTCCCAGAGATTCGCCATTCGTCGGCTCCTTTCGGCGGCTTTTCAGGTATCATATCACATCGCGCCGGTTTGGAAAACAACGCGCCGCACGCCGGTGCAAAACGTTTCCGGCCGCCCCGGGCCGCATGCGCCGCGGTATGAAAAACGCCCGCCGCCAAACCGCATGACGGCGGGCATTCCGTGGCCGCCCGGTCGGCCGACCACGCTTACGAATCTGCGAAGGGTCGCTTATTCGTAAATGATGAACATGTAGTTTTCAAAGACGCTCTTCACCGCGTCGGTCTGCAGGAAGGCGACGAAATCGTCCGCGGCGGCCGACTCCGCTTCGGTCGCTTCGGGGTTGTTCACGCGGCACACCGGGTAGAGGATGTCGCCCGTCAGGGAGGAATCCGCGATTTCAAGGATGTCGATGCTGTCCTTGATCGAATACGCGTCCGAATAATACACGATGCCGATCTCGTTGGAGCCTTCCTTGACGGCCTCCTTGACCTTGCTCACGTTGCTGCACTCGTTGATCTCCACGCCGCCCAGCGCCGCGGAAACCTCCTCCGTGGTATAATCCTTCGCTTCCTTGGTGCCGTCGAGGATGCCGAGACTGATGAGAATCTGGCGGCCGTACTTGCCGGCCGGCACGCTGCCGTCGGCCAGCGCGATGCTCTTGGCGTTCTGCAGATCGGTAAAGCCCGTCACGGCCGTGCCGCTGCCCGTTGGCGTGATCAGCGCGATCTTATTGCACAGCAGGTCCACGCGGGTCCCCTCGATCATGAAACCCTCGTCCTCCAGGGTCTTGACCTGCGATGCGGACGCCGAGAAGAACACGTCGCACGCGAAGCCGTTCTGCACCTGCGTAAGCAGCTTGCCGGAGCTGTCGGCGTTGGAAACGATCGTCACGTTCGGCTGCGTCGCCTCATACAGGGGAATGATCTCCTGGAACGCGCCTTCGAGGCTCGCCGCGATGAACAGCTGTACTTCGGCCTCTTCCAGCGGAGCCGCTGTTGCGGCCGCCTCGTCCGCCGCGGGCGCTTCGGTCGCCGCGGGCGCTTCGGTCACAACGGGCGCTTCGGTCGCCGCGGACTCCGTTGTTTTTGCGCAGGCGGCGAGCGTCGCCAGCATCAGGAGTGCAAGCAGCAGAGCAAATGTTTTCTTCATACCTGTTTCCTCTTTTCGTCTTTTTATTCTTTTTGCTTTCCGTGTCTATATGGAGCGCGAAACGAAGCGCTTCGCGCAGTCCATCGCCATATCCCCGTCATTCCTTGCCGAAGCCGCAGTTCGGGAACGCGCACACGTCGCACCGCAGGCAAAGTCCGCCGTTTCCGAGCACGGTCAGGTCGCTTCTTTTCAGCCGCACGCCCGCGACGACGCGCGGCAGCACAAGGTCGAAGATCGACGCGGCGGCGTACATCACGCATCCCGGCAGGCCCATCACCGGCACGCCGTCGCCGTAGTAGCCGAGCAGGAACATCGCGCCCGGCAGCACGGGCGCGCCGTAGGTGACGATATCCGCGCCGCTTTCCCGGATCGCCGCGGGCGTGCGGTCGTCCGGATCGACGCTCATGCCGCCCGTGCAGAGCACCATGTCCACGCCGGCGTCGCGCACCTGCCGGATCGCCTCGACGATGTGCTCCGTTTGATCGTCGCTGAGGCGCTTCTGCGCCACGGTTACGCCGTAGGCCTCGAGTTTTCGTTCCACAACGGGCGTGAATTTATCCGTGATTCGCCCGTAGAAAACCTCGCTGCCCGTCGTGACGATCCCCGCGCGCAGGCCCTTCCGAAACGGAACGAGCCGCAGCAGCGGGTCCTTCCCGACCAGCCGCTCGGCCTCCTCGATGCGGCTCCTGTCGATCACCAGCGGAATCACGCGCGTGCCGCAGAGCTTGTCCCCCGTTTTCACCGGCGTGTTGGTATGGCGCGTGGCCACCATGACGTCCTCGAGCGCGTTGAGCGCATCGAGCCGCGGCACATCGACCATAAACAGACCGTCCGCCGCCGCGAAGAGCTCGAGCTTGCCTTCCTTCACCTCGCCGCGGACCATGTGCGCGCCCTCGCAGAGCGCGCAGAGCCGGTCGGCCGCCTCGTTTTCATGAAGCGTGTTTTCGTTGACTTCCCAAACGTAAAGATGGTCCTTGCCCATCGAAAGCAGCATGGGGATATCCGCCTCGGTCACGACGTGCCCCTTGCGGAACTGCGCGTCCTTCATCTCCCCGGGAACGATCCGGGTCAGATCGTGGCAGAGCACGTGCCCGACGGCATGTTTCGTTTCGATCAATTTCATGCGACTATCCTACCATTGTTTTTATGAAAACACAACGACATTTTTCGTCTTTTCCCGTTTTTCTTTTTTGCCGGCACAAAAAAAAGCAGGCCGGGCGCCCGGCCCGGACTGTAAAAACCGCATATCGCAATCAGGAAGGGCCTCAGCCCATCGCCCGCGCTTTGCAGCGCCATGCAAACGCCCCTGCGTCTGCGCGAACGCCGCAGATGCAGAAAGCCGTCCGGCGGGCGATTCTTTTCCCCGCCCATCCGCGGCTTATTCTGTCCGCTCTCAGGCGCCGTCGGACGGTTCGATCCCGATCGGGTCGCCCGGACGGACGACGCCCTCCCGGATCACCTTTACGAAGATGCCCTCCAGCGGCATGATGCACTTGCCGACCTTCTGATAGATCTCGCAGTGGTGGTGGCATTCCTTGCCGATCTGCGTCACCTCCACGAGGCACTCGCCAAGGCGCAGGCGCGTCCCGACGGGCAGCGTGTAGAGCTCGATCCCCTCGGTCGTGATATTCTCCGCGAATTTCCCGGGAACGAGGCCCGGCACGCCCATCGCGGTCATCTTGTCGATGCTCTCCTGCCCAAGCAGGCTGATCTGCCGGTGCCAGTTGCCCGCGTGCGCGTCACCCACGATCCCATGGTCGATTCTGAGCTCCGCGCGCTCGGCCGGATATTTGAACGTCCCCTTGTGCGGGCTGACGTTGACGGAAACGACGCTTGCCATGTTTTTCCCTTTCTCAGCCGCCGATGCGGCTCATGTTCTTCTCGGGCCGGAACGCTTCGTCGAAGCGATGCGAACACGGCTTTGCCCAGATCGCCGCACGGACGGTCTCCACGAGCGCCGTGTCGTCCGATTCCGCGAGCGCGTCCCGGAGCGAAATCTCCGCGTTATCCCCGAGGCATGGCCGCAGCATGCCGTCGCTCATGACGCGCACGCGGTTGCACCGTTCGCAGAACCTGTGCGAAACGGGATCGATGAATCCGACCCGGCCCGCGTAGCCTTCCACCTGATAATCGCGCGAGGGCTGGCTTTCGTACAGCGGCGGAACCGGTATCAGATACGGCCGCGCGGCGAGCAGCTCCGCGCCCGTCACGCGCTCGGCGGAGCGGTCCGTTTCGCCCAGCGGCATCCATTCGATAAACCGCATATGGATCGGGCGATCCTTCGTGAGCGCAATGAAATCGTCCGCCTCGTCGTCGTTTTTCCCGCGGAGCAGCACGGCGTTGAGCTTGAGCGGAACGAACCCCGCATCCAGCGCCTCGTCTATCCCGCAAAGCACCTTTTGAAGTGACCCGCCGCCCGTAATCTCGGCGTACCGCTCGGGTCTGAGCGAATCGAGGCTGATGTTCAGCCGATCCAGCCCGGCGGCCTTCAGCGCACGCGCCTGCCCCGGCAGATGCTGTGCGTTCGTGGTCATCGTGATCTCGCGGATGCCGCCGACTGCGCGGACTCCCGCGATGATCTCAAGGAGATCCCGCCGCAGCATCGGTTCCCCGCCGGTTAAGCGCACCTTGTTCACGCCGAGCTGCGTCGTTGCGCGCACGATGCGGATCAGATCCGCCGCGGAAAGCTCGTTCCTTTTGGGGCAGATGCCTTCGTCCGCGCGGCAGTAGGCGCATTTGAGCGTGCAGCGCTCGGTGATCGAAAGCCGCAGATATTCGATTGTCCGTCCGTACTGATCCTTCATTCGTCTCCAAAGCCCGCCGCGCAGCCCGCGTTTTCCCGAGCGGTCCGCGCGCGGTCGTTCATTTCTCTTCGATCACTGCAATCGTGTCGCCTGTGCGTAATTCGCCGCCGCGCAGCACGCGCGCAAACGCGCAACTCCCCGGCAGCGGGCAGGTCGCCCCGTTCCTCTTCAGCGGGCACTCGTCGTAGCAGGGCTTTCCCGCACGCACGATCGTAATCTCGCACGCGCCCGCGCGCAGGCGCGTCCCCGCGCGAAGCAGCGCATAGTCCAGTCCACCGGTGACGAGGTTCGCCGCAAACCGCGCGCCGCAAAGGCCGCCCGCGTCCCGGACCGCCCGTTCGGCCTCGCCGGAAAGCAGGCTCACCGAGCCGTCCGCCGCGCTTCTGCAGTCCCCGACGACGCCCAGCGCCGGGTCCAGCGTCAGCGTCCCGACGGTTTCCCGCACGCCTTTTTTTACGGCGCGGGTCAGCCGTTCGATCCGCACGCTTCGCCTCCGCGTTCGAACGTTCCGCTTTTGCCGCCGCTCTTTTTCAGCAGCCGCACGGATTGGATCTCCATGCCGCGGTCGACGGCCTTGCACATATCGTAGATCGTCAGCGCGGCCACGCTCGCCGCGGTCAGCGCCTCCATCTCGACGCCGGTCTTCTCGTCGCAGCAGACCGTCGCCACGATCCGCACGCGGTCCGGCGGGCAGGCGGCCGGGTCGACCTTGACCGACGTCAGCGTAAGCGGATGGCAGAGCGGAATCAGCTCGCTCGTGCGCTTCGCCGCCAGAATGCCCGCGATGCGCGCGGCGGCGAACACGTCTCCCTTGGGCGCGCCGCCGGAAACGATGAGTTCCAGCGTTTCGGGCTTCATCAGCACCATGCTCTCCGCAACCGCCTCGCGGTGCGTGATCTCCTTTTCGGATACGTCCACCATGCGCGCCGCACCGCGCTCGTCCACATGCGTGAGCATTCCGTTCATCGCTTCGTTCCCCGTCCTTTCAGAGGTTGGCTCCATGGTTCCCGCGCTTCCCATCATACGGCTTTGCCCGCCGGTTTTCAAGTCCCGCCGTTCTGCTTCTTCGGCCACAGCCTGCGGATGCGGCCCGGGTGCTCCACGGCGTAGCCGCCGAGCCGCCGGAGGCGTTCGAGAAACGCCTCGCTGCCGAGCACGCGCAGGAACGCGCGCACCTGCGGCTCCTCGAGCGCGTCGAGCGAGGCAAGCAGGTCGTACTGCTCTTCGCACACGGGCAGAAAGTCCAATTCGTACATTCTTGCCGCCGAATAGATGCCAAGCCCGCAGTCCGCGCTCCCGGCGGCGACCTGCGCCGCGACGGCGGTATGCGTCAGTTCCTCGCGCTCGTAGCCGCGCACCGCGGCCGCATCGATCCCGTTCTGCCCGAGCAGATAGTCGCACAGCACGCGCGTGCCCGCACCCTTCTGGCGGTTGACGTAGGAAACGTCGGCCCGCGCAAGGTCCGCAATACCCCGGATCCCCTTCGGGTTGCCGCGCCGCACCATGAGCCCCTGCGCGCGCCGCACGCATTCGATCAGCGCCACGCCGCCGTCCGGGATGCAGCGTTCGACATACGAAACGTTGTAGCTGCCGTCCGTCTCGTCGAGCAGGTGGATTCCGCCGAGCTGCGCCTCGCCGCGCAGGATCGCGCGGATGGCGCCCATGCTGCCGACATGCGCGCTCGATACGCACGCGTTCACGTCCACGCGGCGGAGCTCGTCCGCCGCCTCGTCAATGAGCGGATCGTGGCTGCCGAGGATCCGCACCGTGCGGCCGATGCGCTCGACCGGCTTCAGCAGCCGCGCGAACGCGCGCTCGCCCGCCTCGTAGCCTTCACAGTTCTGCGGCACGTCGAGCAGGCAGTCCGCCTTCGTAAACGACGTCACCACGCCCGCGCCCCGGTCGAGCGGAACGGCCACAAGCTGTCCGTCCGCACCGTAGCCGAGCGCCGCGCGCACGAACTCGCGGTACTTGAGCGAGGAGTTGAGCCGCCTGCCCACCCGCACGCAAACCGTTTCGCTCTGTCCGCGCTCGCGCATGAGCAGCGCGCCGATCACGGGCCTGACCAACTCCTCGAGCACGACGATGCCGGAAACGGGATACCCCGGCACGCCGACGACCGGTTTCGTTCCCACGCGCCCCAGCACGGCGGGCTTGCCCGGGCGGATCGCCACGCCGTGAAGCAGCACCTCGCCGAGCGAGGCGATCACGCGGGTAGTCGTATCGTCGCGCCCGGCGGACGTGCCGGCGCAGAGCAGCGCCATGTCGCATTCGTCCATGGCGCGCCGCAGCATGGCTTCGATCGCCGCGGGATCGTCCCGCACGATCGGGTACACGACCGGCTCCGCGCCCCAGCGGCGCAGCATGCCGGAGAAGATCGCCGAGTTGAATTCCATCACCTCGCCCTCGCGCGGGTGGTCGGACGGCGGCACGATCTCGTCGCCCGTCGGCAGAATGCCCACGCGCGGGCGGCAAAGCACCTCGACGGCGCCCACCCCGCCAGCAAGCATCGCGCCGGTCGTGGCCGGTTCAATCACGCTGTAGGACGGCAGAATCATATCCCCCGCCGCAATGTCCTCCCCGATCTGCCGCACATGCTGCCACGGCGCCGCGGCGGAGAACAGCGCGATTCCGGCCTCGTTCTCCACGCAGTCCTCGATCATCACGACCGCGTCGCAGCCCGGCGGCAGCGGATCGCCCGTGTCGACGCGCACGAAATCGTCCTCCGAAAGCTGAACGGGCGCGGTCCGCGTCGCGCCGAACGTGCGCCGCGCCTCGAGCGCCACGCCGTCCATGGCGCACGCGGTGTAGTGCGGCGCCGAAACGCGCGCATAGATGGCAAAGGCCGTCACGCGGTCGAGCGCGTCCTTCGTTTCGACCGTTTCCATGCGGGGCGTCATGCCGCCGCTCTTCAGAAACGCGAGATAGCTCTGCACCGCCTCCGTCAGCGGCGTATTGCTCAGATACTCAAACTGCATGCCTCTCTCCCTCCGGTTTTGCCTTTAAAACAAACGCACCTCGACCGCCGCGTCCCGCATCAGGCCCTCCGTCTCCCGCGGAACGCGCACGTAGCCGTCCCCCCGCGAAAGCGCCGAGATCAGGCCGGACGGATTCCCGATCGGCTCGGCATACCCGCCTTCGAGCCGCACGACCTCGTAGGCCTCGCGGCCGTCGTTCGATGGAATCGCCGTCTTGAGCCGTGCAATCACGCACCGCTTTTCGGGCGTCTCGCCGAGCATCGCCTCCAGCATGGGCAGGACGAGCGCCGTGCAGATGAAGTATGCCCCCGTCGGATGCCCCGGCAGACCCACGACCGGCACGCCGCCGATCTCGCCGGCGAGCGTCGGTTTGCCGGGTCTGACCGCGATGCCGTGGAACAGCACGGTCCCGAGCCGTTCCATGCAGGCCGCCGTCGCGTCCTTCACGCCCACCGAGCTGCCGCCCGAAAGCAGCACGAGATCGTACGCCTCCGCGCACGCCGCGAGCCGTTCGGCCAGCGCGTCGGCCTCATCCCGCACGATGCCTGCAAACGACGTCTCCGCGCCGGCGCGCGCGCACAGCGCGGCCAGCATCGGGCCGTTCACGTCCCGCACCTGCCCCGGACCCGGCGTTAAGCCGGCTTCGATCAGCTCGTCGCCGGTCGAAATCACCGCAACACGCGGACGGGTGCGCACGCATACGCGCGCACAGCCCAACGCGGCCAGTATGCCGATATCCCGCGGCCCGAGCCGCCTGCCCGCAGGCAGCACGGTCTTTCCAGCCGCCGCGTCGTCTCCGCGGAAGATCACATGCCGTCCGGGCGCGGTGGGCGTCTCCACGGCGATCACGCCGCCCGCAAGCGGCTCCGTATACTCAAGCATCACCATCGCGTCCGCGCCGGCGGGCAGCTCGCCGCCCGTCGGAACCGCCGCGCACGCGCCGGGGCCGATCGTAACTTCCGCGCCGCTCCCCATGCGCACCTCGCCGGCCAGCCGGAGAAGCGCGGGCACTGCCTGTGACGCACCAAACGTATCGCAGGCGCGCACGGCGTATCCGTCCACCGTGCTGCGCGTAAATCCCGGCACGTCCGCCTCCGCCGAAACGGGCGCCGCGAGCACGCGTCCGCATGCCTGTTCCAGCGGGACCTCCTCAGGGCGCGTTCCGCGCGCCGCGCAGAGTTTCGTCATCCGCCCGCGCGCCTCGTCCAGCGGCAGCACATTCAGCATAAAGGCGCTCCTCCCTTCCCGTTCATCCGCCGGTCCGTTCGCCGGTCCCGCCTCAAAACGGGCGCTTTATACAAACTCATTATAGCAAATCGGACGCGGGCGGGTAAGCCTCGTCCGAAAGAAAGAAAAAAGCATAAAATTATGCAGAATTTCCCCTTCGACACGATCAGAAAAAAAATTTTCCGGATTCGACGGCGTTACACAACCTGTTGTGTATAAACATGTCAAAAAACACAAGAATTTGATAGCTAATACTTGACAGAACTCACGTAACACGATAGTATAATATTAAATTTCCATGAATATACCGTAACGAAAGTGTTACATGCTCATGGAGAGGTTTGTTTTCACTCGTTCCGCACGAAGCAGCCATCTCATCGGCGTTGCCGGAGGAAGCGCATGCACAAAATTGTTATGCATGTCAATTCAGGCATTCATCGGCCAAATCGCACTGCAAGCCGAGATTGGTCTGTTTCTTTTGCGCAAAAAAAACGGCGTCATCGGCGGACCGCCGCCGTGCTTGTCTTCCTTGCAGTTACCGCTTTTGCGGTTTTCATCGCATTCCGGCCTGCCAGCGCGTCCACTTCGCCGCTGCTCCTGTTTTTCGGCCTTTCCCGGGAAACGACCCAATCCGCCGAGTCCGTCCGGGAGACGGAGGCGGCGATCGAGGCGTCCCAGAATAACGTCGTCCAGTTCCAGTCCGTTGAAAGCGAACCGTCGTATGCCGGTTCGGTCGTCGATTCCGGAAGCCTGAGCAGGCTCGCAATCGTATCGTGGCAGGGCGCAAAGAACTGCGGCGAAAGTTTCCCCGTTACGCTCGAGGGCGGCGCGGGGGACGGAACGATCCGCTTTTCCACCACAAACTGCTCCATCTTTCCGCTCACCGGCGCACCGGGCGATACGTTCACCGTAACGGTTACGAATGCCGGCGCCTATTCGCTGACCGCCGTTCTGGAGAGCGTCTCCTCGACGGACGGGCTGAGCGATACGAAGACGGGGATCGCCGGAAGAATCGACCAGGCGCCGCTGACGGTCAGCGGCTGGGGCGGCGCGAAGGATTACTATCATTCGTTCGATATTCAGGTGCTGGGCGGCAGCACCGGCGGCGAGATTTCGTTTGAAACCGACGGCTGCTCGGTGTCCCCCGCCATCGGAACCGCCGGCACGACGTTCACCGTGACGGTGACGCGCGTCGGCAGCTACGAGCTCACCGCCGTCATGGCCGGGAACGGGAACTTTAACAGCGCCTACTCCGCCAGGCTCAGCGGCTGCTCCGGCAAGTCCGAGCAGACGCCGATTCAGATCGAAAACTGGATCGAAGACGCGAAGTGCTGCGACACGTTCCGCATCCGCGTCTCCGGCGGCAGCACCAGTGAAGCGCTCGCAATCGAGTCGCTCGGCTGCACGGTTACGAAGGTTTCCTCGAGCGAATACGAGGTCTGCATCACGTCGGTCGGCCCGTACGCGGTCACCGCGTCGCGCGCCGGCAACTATGGCTACTACACCGCCTCCGCGGCCGTCAGCGGCGTGGCGGAAAAGGCGACATCTCCGCTGCTCTCCGTTTCGGGCTGGTCCGCCGCGCGGAACTGCAACGATTCGTTCCCGATCCATGTAACGGGCGGCGTGGCAGACGCAACGATCCGCTTCGCCGCCACGGGCTGCACCGTTTCCCCCGCAAGCGGCACGAGGGACACAAGCTACACCGTCACCGTCACGGCGGCCGGCAGCTACTCGCTCTGCGCGATGATGGACGAAACCTCCAACTACGAATCGGCGGAGACGCGGAACTATTACGGCGAGGCCGGCAAGGGCGCGCAGGGCGCGCTCAAGGTCGAAAACTGGATCAGCAGCGCGCCGGCCGCCAGTTCGTTTGAAATCACCGTCGGCGGCGGATGCGGCACGGGCGTCCTGTCCGTTACGACAAACGACGGATGCGTCGCGCGGCTCAAATCCGGCGAAACGAATGTTTACATCGTAACGGTTCATGCCAAGGCGGGCATGGAATACTCCCTCAGCGTTGAAAAGGCGGGCGATGCCAGCTACGAAAGCGCCGCCGCGCAGACGCTGCTCGGCACGACGAGCGGCGCGGTGCAGGCCGCGCTGTCCGTCACCGGCTGGAATGAAAACGCGTTCGCAGGCGATCCGTTCCGCGTCAATCTTACGGGCGGAAGCGGCACCGGCGCGATCCGCTTTGAAACGACGGGCTGCAGGATCGATTCCGAGAGCGGCACCATCGGCGGCTCCTATGCCGTGACGGTCACCGCGCTCGAGGGCGAACCCTATTCGCTGACGGTCCTCCGCGAGGGCGACGGCGACTATGCGTCGGCATCCGCCACCTACAGCGGCACCGTCCGTTCAACCACGTCGGATTCGGTGCTCCGCGCCGAGGCGGAGGAAGCCGCTCCCGCCGACCCGCTCGGTCGCGTATGGATCTATGCCGCGCTCCTGCTGCTGCTCGGCGTTGTGCTCATCGCGGTGCAGTGGGTCCGCTCGCGCCGGGACCGCTGACCGGCCGCTTACGGCTGGCTGACTGAATGCTGATCTGAATACTGATATCGAAGGGCCGCCCGATACGGGCGGCCTCAGTCTGTCAAAAAAGTTCTTTTGCAGGGGGGTCACCCCTGCACCCCACCCAAGGGATATGTCCCTTGGGAATTCCTTCCTCCGCAAGTGTCCCCAGGGCGCTTGCGAAAATGGATTCTTAGGGCTGTTACGGCCCTAAGCGGTGGTTTGGAGGCGGAGTCTCCAACGTACCTCTTTTATCGACAAGCTGGGGCCGCCCGTATGGGGCGCCCTTCGTTATCGGAAACGTTGTCTTGAGGCAGGAATGCCGGCGTATCGGCAAAGCGGCGCTGCCGCGTTGCCGAACTTCTCCAGCCGCAGCCTCACGGTCCATACCCTGCGCCGACAATGCCTCCGCAGGCGTTTTCGACGAACCGTTTGAATCCATCCCGATGCCTTCTATATTTAATATAGGAAGCGCCGCGGAAACGCCGGACGTTCGGCCGGGAAAGGCCGTTCGTCAGGGCGTTTCGGTCTTGCTCGTTCCCGTATTGTAGATCGGGTCGTCCTCATCCGGTACCTGGTCCGAATATCCCCAGATCAGACCGTCCGGAATGCGCCGCTGATAGGTATCCTCGTAGGTGCCGACGCGCTTGTTACCGTGGCAGTTGAGCTGCTCGCCCATGAACAGCATGCAGGCGGACACGCCGCCGTCGAGGTTATAGGCGACCTCGCACCCCTCGTCGACAAACAGCTGCGCGAACTCGTCGAGCAGCATGCCTACGCTGGAATCCGGCTGCCTGCCGTCCACGACGATGGCGACAAAGTGCCCCGGTTCCACCATGCCTAGGCCCGTACGCGGGTTGTTCCGCCTGCTCAGGCGGTGCTGCGCGGCCTCTTCGTTGATCTGACCGTCGGATACCAGCACCGGCCCGAAGGAAAATACGTCCCGTACGCCGTCCTGCAGCAGATCGTCCGCGCTGAGCGTGTTCGCGGCCACAAGGCGCATCGTCATATCCGGATACATCGCCATCGAGCCGACGGCCTTCCGGTTCTGGAATACGATGCCGTCCCGGATCAGGATGCCCTTATACGTCGCGTCGCTCTGGATGATGTTGTCGCCCGTGATCATCAGCACCGCCTTCGACTCGCGCGAAAGGATCCACGGCTTGACCGAACCCATGCCGTTGCGGTTCTCCGCGGCCTGCACCGTGCGGAATGCGTCCTCGCCCCGCATGCGGATATGCGCGATATAGTAACGGTTCAGCTTCGGCTCCGTCACCACATAGCGGTCGATGATAATCGAGAGCGTATCGGTGCGGTACTCCCAGTGGCCGGCATCCGCGTCGGCAAGAATGACCTCCTCGGGATCGTCCGCCGCGCGGTAGAAGGAATCGTCGTCCACGCCGCCGGTTCCGCTCTGCTCATCCTCCGCGGCTTCCTCCTCGGGGGATACGGTCGGTTCGGGCGTCGGCGATACGGTCGGCGTCGGGGAAAGCGTCGCTTCCAAAGGCGTGGATTCCGCGGATATGCCCAGAATCGACGGCCGCACCAGCAGCATGAACGCGACGGTCAGCGCCGCAGCGATCAGACCGGGCAGCAGCGTGGCAAGCAGCGCGCGCAGCGTGCTGTACCGCGCGGAAAGGTAACGGTACGACGTGACGCCGACCAGAATGCTCACAAGCACGCCGAGCGTAAGGAGGACGGCGGCGATCCAGAAGGCATTCTTCTCCGCCCACATAGCGCCGGTTACGGGAGCAACCGGCGTCGGGGTTGGCGTCGGGGTCGGCGTCGGTGTCGGCGTCGGGGTTGGCGTCGGGGTCGGCGTCGGTGTCGGCGTCGGCACGGCGTAATTTTGGAGCGCGGCGGTATCGATGTGCTCGAGCAGATCAGAGCATGTTTCATCGTCCCCGACCGTGGTATATGCAAGACGGAACGCGTCCGCCGGCTCCAGCGTTTTATGGAACCGGCGCAGCGCGGCGTTCTCCAAATACGCGTCCTGAACCGCTTCCAGCGCGCTCTCGCCGCCGAACGCGTACAGTTGCTGCGTCAGATCGAGCTTCGTTCCCCCGTATGCGGACGCGCAGTAGAGCTTCTGCACCGCCTGGAAGGAATCGCCGTCGTCGTCGAGCAGGCGGAGCGCCACTTCGCCCGTATACTGTGCCGAGGCGTCGTAGGCGGATTCGTCCGATTCGTGCGTCACGACGACGCGCGCGCCGTAATCGGCGAGGACCTCCTTCAGGTATCTGTTCACCGCACTCTTTCCCCAGGAGCCGACCACGCGCCGATAGGAATCGTTGTTGAGGCAGGTAAAATCGCCGAATACCGGATAGTTGCGGACCCCCATCCGCCAGAGCCCCGCGAGCAGCTCGCCCTGCATCGTGCGCGTTTCCCGCTCCATCACGACGAGCACCGACGGGATTTCGTGCTCGACGGTATAGGAGGCGATCACCGCGTAAAAGTCGTGCACCGCCGCCTCCGGCGTGGACGCAAGATAGAGGATATCCGCTTCGGACAGCGTCGGCTGCCAGAGCTCGATCTCCTCCGGAAGCGTCCCCTCGCCGTATACGCTTAGCGACGAAAGCTCCGCGCCGTCCGGGCAGACGATCCGTACGCTCTTCGCCATGACGTTGAGCGCATGGCAGCAGACGAGATACGGCTGCGCCCCGTCGGAACTGAGAAGCCCGCCCGCCTCGTCGTATTGCTCCACGGCGTAATCCTCCGGCTGCGTATACCACTCCAGATACAGCCATCCGGCCGCCGCGTCGCCGGGCAGCGCGACGGACACGGCGTCCCCGCCGTCAAGCTCGAGATAGCTTTCCACATAGTCGTCCGTAATGCGGTAGGATTTCTCCGCCATGGATTCCGGCAGCGTCAGAACGCATTCGTCCGTGATCTCCGCTGCATAAGACGTCTCATCGGTCTCGTCGGTCGCCCCGGCCGTCCCGTCGGCAAGCGAAACCGGCGCGGCGATGAGAAAACACAGGGCGCTCAGCAGGATCAACAGACGAAATTTCTTCATTCCACGTTACCTTTCCGAAATCTGTATCGCGGCGCTTCGCCAAAGGTCTGCAAACCGCGTATCGCCCCATCCGGCCGCGTCAGCCGACGCGCTGGTAGAGACGGTATTCGTCGTCGTACCCCTCGCTCCAGAACGTCTGCGTTTCGATGAGCGCATATCCTTCCGCATCGAGGGAACGGTTCCGCGTGATCACAAACTCCGCCGATTTCTCGGCCAGATACCGGTTCTGTTCGGACTGCATCTCCGGCAGGCCCACGTTCGCCGTCGCAAAGAACCGGTACGCCGGGATCACGTCCGCCGCAAGATAGAATCCCCCGTCGGGAAACGCATAGCAGAACAGCGAAAGCGGCTCCTCCGTCTTCCGCTCGTTCATGATCGCCGCGAACCGGTACTGCGGCGTCTCATCCTTGCGCACCGAGAGCAGATAGCGGTTGTCCGTCAGAAGCAGCGCGGCCGCCAGCATGAGGGCCGTGAGCGCGGCATACGCCGCGGTCCGGACGCCGCGCCTGCTTTTTCTTTCCGCGAAACGCGCGTTCCCGAACCGGAGCAGCGGCACGAAGCCGAGGATCATAAACGGCGTAAGCACCAGTCCGTAATAGCGGTACCCCTGCCCGCCACAGTAGATGCCCGCCGCGAGCAGCACGCACAGGCACCAGAGATTGATCTTCTCCACCGTGCGGACCTCGGCGCGTTTCCTCGTCGTGAAATACAGCACGCCCAGCACGATGAAGAGCGAAATCTGCGGGTTCCGGTAGAAGAACGCGAGCGTATCCTTCCCGATGGCCAGCAGCATGTTCAGAAGCACCGGCGAATCCAGATAGGAGTAGCCGAACATATTCTGATAGAAATAATAGTGGAAGAAGTCCTTCAGCGCGCCGTTGACGCCGAAATAGAGGACCCACGGGACGCCGACAAGCAGCATCGCGCCGACAAACGTCAGGCTGCCGAACACCGCGCGCTTCCAGTCCCGTATGACGAACTGCGAGATCGCGATCACGCCCATCCACGCGATATAGAACGCCAGCAGCGTAAACTTGCCGAACAGCATCCATCCGGCGAGCAGCCCGTTGACAAAGAGCATGCGAAGCGGCGCGCGTTTTGGATAGACCGTTTTGAAATACCGCAGCGTATCGTACAGCGACCACGCAAACAGCGGCATGCAGAATTCCTCAAAGCTGCCGCCGTGGGAAAAGCTCATGCTCGAGAGGATCGCGGCGGAGAGCACCGGCAGCGCGATCAGCGCGCCACGGTCCGTGTAGAGCGACAGGATGCGATACGCCGCATACAGAAAGAACGCGAACGCGAGCGTCTCGGCCAGATACACGCCCAGAAACGACGTGTCCGACACGAGCGAACACAGCCCATACAGCAGAAACGCGCTCGGCCCCTTCTGATCGTACAGATCCACATACGGCACGCGCCCGTGCATCATGCCCTTGCCGATAGTGAAATAGATATTCGCGTCCACCCAGTCGTTGAGCGGGTAGAGAAAGGAAGATTTCGTGCAGATCAGGAGAAATACCGCGGAAAGCAGCAGGCAGAGCGGAAAAACCATCCGCCTTCCGTTTTTCGTCAAACCGGCTTTCATGGCTCCTCCTTCCAATCATAAAATAGCGATGATTTTGATCAATCGTACCCTATTATACCGGCTTATGCGGCATTTGACAACAATCCGCCGCCGCTTTGCCCCGCGCCGATTTCTGCGAACTTTTCTTTGAATATAAAGAAAAACACCGCACAGACTGCGCGGCGTTTCGCTTGCTGTTTTGTTTTGGTTTTATTTGCTGCGCATTACCTTGCCGGAACGGAGGCACCGCGTGCAGACATTCATCCTGGTCGGTTTTCCGTCCACGACGACATGCACGCTCTGGGTGTTCGGCGCCCAGCCGCGCTTGGTCTTGCGATTGGAGTGGCTGACCAGATTGCCGGACATGACACCCTTTTTGCAGACTTCGCAATACTTACCCATGCGAATCGTCCACCTCCTTGCTAAAAATCGAACGGTACTATATTACCACGCGGAGCACCGCGATGCAAGCCCTATTTTACAGGCTTTTCCCGCATTTTCGGTCCGCCGACCGGTTCCGCGGCCGCTAAAGCGTCAGCCCGGGAAAGCCGTTCTGGCGCAGCGCCTCGTAAAGCACGAGCGCGACGGAATTGCTCAGATTCAGCGAGCGCAGGCCGGGGCGCATCGGGATGCGCACCGCATCCTCGCTGCGTCTTGCCAGCAGCGCGGGCCCGAGTCCCGCCGTCTCCCTGCCGAACACCAGAAAATCCCCGTCCATAAACCGCGCGTCGGCGTAGCTCTTCGCTGCGTGCGTGGAAAGCAGGAAGAACCGCGCGTCCGGGTACTCGCGCTCGACCTGCTCGAAGCTGTCGTGACAGACGACGTCCAGCTCGTGCCAGTAGTCGAGCCCCGCGCGCTTGAGCTGACGGTCGTCCAGCGAAAATCCGAGCGGCCGCACCAGATGCAGCCGCGCGCCCGTTACGGCGCAGGTGCGGGCGATGTTGCCCGTGTTCTGCGGAATCTCCGGTTCGACAAGAACGATGTGAAACACGCTTCTTTTCTTCCCTTTCCGCCGCTTTTTCAAGCGCGCGCATTTTATCCGCCCCCGCCGGGCTATTCCGGTTTTTCTCCGCGCTCCCCGCGCGCGCAGCCGGCGCGTGCCGCTTCGGCCATCAGCAGCATCCATTCCTTCACGTCGTCCGGGCCGAGGATGCGCGCCCCGCCGCCGAACTGAAACAGCCACCCGAAGAACGCCGGGCTGACGCATACCGGCGCGTGCACGGCAAACGTCGTTTCGTCGCGCGGCGCAATCGGCACGTCCGCGCCGAAGCGGTCGATCACCGCGCCGATGAGCGCCCGGTCGAACGAAAGCTCCACCCAGCGCCGTTCGCCGGCGAACATGGAGAACACCGTCCGCGCATAGGCGGCCGGGTCGAACGACGGGTCGAGCGGCGCCGCCCGTTCGTTCAGCATGCGCACCTGAATCATCTTGTCCACGCGGTAATGCGCGAATCCCTCGTGCGTCGGATGGTCCGCAATCAGATAATAGTTGTCGTCCGCGTACGCCATCAGGCACGGGCTGACCACATACGTCTGCCCGTCCCGCCGCGGACAAAGCTGCCGCGAGAACGTATACTGGCAGTACTGAAACGCGATCTTCCGCCCGCTCTGCAGCGCCTTGTGGATGCAGTCCACGTTGTAATACGCCCGTTCGTTTCCCGCCTTTACGCGGTTCTGCACGTATACGCTCCGCTCGAGCTGCGCGGCCTGATGGCGGCTTGTGAGCGAACCGAGCTTGCCGATCAGCGCGCAGGATTTGCGCGCCGTCAGAAACCGGCTCGCCTGCACGGCGTCGACAAGGAGCTTGACCTCCGCGAACTCGAAGGGGCGCGAGGCAAGATAGTAATCGCACGTCCGCGAGCGCCGCATCAGGATGTCCATGCCGCATTCCCGCAGCAGCGCGATATCCTCATACACGGCGCGCCGGTCCGCATCGACGCCCTTTGCGCCGAGATAGGCAATCAGTTCCGGCATGGTAACCGGATGCTGTTCGTCCGTGTTTTCCAGAAAGTACTCCCGTATCAGCAGCAGCCGACGACGCGATTCGGCCATATCGGTTCGCCTCCGTGCGGATGATGACAGGCTGGAATCCCGCGGGTCAAGGCAGATCGTTCGCGCCGTTTCCGGTCATTCGTCCGACCGGCAGACCGCGTCGATCCTGCCGCGTTCCTCCCTGGTGAACGGCGGCGCGGACAGCGCGCCAAGATTCTGCACAATCTGCTCCGGCGACGACGCGCCGACCAGCGCGCCGGTCACGCTTTCCTTTTCCAGCACCCAGGAAAGCGCCATCTGGGAGAGCGTCTGGCCGCGCGCGGCCGCAAGATCGCTGAGCGCGCGGATCTGGCTCAGCCGTTTTTTTGTGAGATGGTCGCGCTTCAGCGACGAGCCGCCCTTCCCGATGCGGCTGTCGGCCGGAACGCCGTTCAGATAACGGTCGGTCAGAAGCCCCTGCGCAAGCGGGCTGAACACGATGAGCCCGAATCCCGCTTTCGCCGCGGCCGCGCCGAGCCCGTCCGGCTCGATATGCCGGTCGAAGATCGAATAGCGCACCTGATCGAGCACGAACGGGCAGTGCAACTCACCGAGGATCGCCGCCGCCCGCAGCGCCGTTTTCGCGTCGTAATTGGAGATGCCGGCGTAGAGCGCGCGGCCGCTCTTCACCGCGGTGTCGAGCGCGAGCATGCTTTCCTCGAGCGGTGTTTCCGGGTCCATGCGGTGATGGTAGAAGATGTCCACATAGGGAATCCCGAGCCGCCGAAGGCTCTGATCGAGGCTTGCCAGCATGTATTTGCGGCTGCCGCGGTCGCCGTACGGCCCGGGCCACATCAGATAGCCCGCCTTGGTGCTGACGATCAGTTCGTCGCGGTACGACGCCAGTTCCCCGCGCAGGATCCGCCCGAAGTTCGTCTCCGCCGCGCCCGGCGCGGGCCCGTAGTTGTTCGCCAGATCGAAGTGCGTGATCCCATGGTCGAACGCCGCAAAGCACATGCGCTTCATGGTTTCATAATCGTCGTCCGTGCCGAAGTTATGCCACAGCCCCAAGGAGATCGGCGGCAGCTTCAGTCCGCTTTCGCCGCACCTTCGATAGACCATGTCCCGATAGCGCCGTTCGTCGGCAGCATACATGTCGCCTCGCCTCCTGCTCGTCGGAAATCCGGCCGGCCGGAAAAAATCCGCTTTCCTGATTGTACCATAGTTTATTGACATTTACCCGCGTATGGGTCAAAATGGGGTGGATTCGGAACCGACAGGGACCAAAAGACCGCAATCTGTCGGGCTGCGGCGTACGTGACCCGCGTTTTTTCGTCTTTTCCCTTCCGCGGGCGTTGTTCAGCGGCGCCTTCCGTTCCGTTTCGCCGCCGGCAGAAGCGGGCTGCCGCCGCGCCGGTGGTCATTCACACCGTCAGGAGGGACATCGTCTTGGTTACCAAAGTACCCGTCGCCACCATCACCATGGAGAAAGGCGGCGTGATCCGGCTGGAGCTTTACTCCGAAGTCGCGCCGAACACCGTCCGCAATTTCATCAGTCTCGCCAACAGCGGCTTTTACGACGGAACGATCTTTCACCGCGTCGTGCGGAATTTCGTGATCCAGGGCGGCGATCCGGCGGGAACCGGCTCCGGCGGGCCGGGTTACCGCATCCGCGGCGAGTTTGCAAACAACCGCTGCAAGAACCCCCTCTCCCATGAGCGCGGCGTGCTCAGCATGGCGCGGCAGGGCAACCCCAACTTCCCGCAGGACGCCTACGACACCGCTGGAAGCCAGTTTTTCATCGTGCATGCGGACGCAACGTACCTCGACCGGGACTATGCGGCATTCGGCTCGGTCGTCGGAGGGATGGACGTCGTCGATGCCATCGCCGCAACCGCGACCGGCCTCGGCAACCGCCCCATCGCGGAACAGAAGATCAAAACGATCCGCGTGGATACCTTCGGCGTGGATTACGGCGAACCGGAAAAAATTTTCGACTGACGAATCCCGCCGTTTTTCGCGCGGATACCAACTGTACCCGCGGTTCACCTTATCTTGACAAAACCTGTCCCTTCTGCTAAGATACATAAAAATCTTTATGTATTTTGCATCGTTCTGAAAGGCGGTGGGGACGCATGGCGGAACTGGAGGATTCCCTCTCCGAGCTGTATCGCAATCTCCGGCTGCTGCACTATCGCAATCTCTTCGGGCAGGTCCGCGAAAAAGCGGGCTCCCTGAGCGCGACCGAGGCGTTCTCCGCGGAAGTAATCTATCTCCTGGGCCATCCGACGGTCGGCGAATTCGCCGGCTTTCTTGGTATTTCCCAGCCGAACGCATCCTACAAGGTCAACTCCCTCGTATCGAAGGGATACCTCGAGCGCTTCAACGGCGGCGAAGACCGCAGGGAGGCGCATCTTTTCGTTACGACAAAATTCATGGACTATTACGGACGCCAGCTGCCGGACGTGCGGCGCGCGCTCGCAGCAGCGCTGCAGTCCTTTACGCTGGTGGATCGGGCGCTGCTTCTCCGGCTCTGGAGGAAACTCAACAAATGCCTCGCCGCCGAGGTCTGAGCGCCGATGAATTCTCTCAATACAGCAATGCAATGCAGAAACCGGGGGGCAACGATGGATCTGTTTGAAAAATGCGGGCGGCCTTCGCCCGCCAAGGAAGCGCGGGAAGCAGGGATCTACCCGTATTTCCATGCGCTTGAATCGAGGCAGGATGTCGAGGTCGTCATGGAGGGAAAGCGGCGCATCATGCTCGGCTCCAACAACTATCTCGGCCTGACCATTCACCCCGAGGTCGTGGAGGCGGGCATCCGCGCGCTCGAGCGCTACGGAAGCGGCTGCTCCGGCTCGCGCTTCCTCAACGGGACGCTGATCATGCACCTCGAACTCGAAAAGGAACTTTCGCAGTTTCTCCGCCGGAAAGCCGTGGTGACGTTCTCGACCGGGTTCCAGTCCAATCTGGGCATCATCAGCGCGCTCGTCGGACGCAGCGATTACGTCGTATGCGACAAGGAGAACCACGCGAGCATCTACGACGGCTGCAAGCTCTCCTACGGCACGATGGTCCGCTACCGCCACAGCGACATGGACGACCTGCGCCGCGTGCTCGAACGGATACCGGACAGCGCGGGCAGGCTGATCGTGACCGACGGCGTGTTCAGCATGGGCGGCGATATCGCCAAGCTGCCGGAGATCGTCGCGCTGGCGAAGGAATACGGCGCGCGGGTCATGGTGGACGACGCGCACGGCCTCGGCGTGGTCGGAACCGGCGGCCGCGGCACGGCGGACTACTACGGTCTTGCCGACGAGGTCGATATCTACATGGGCACGTTCAGCAAGTCCCTCGCCAGCCTCGGCGGCTATATGGCCGCAAGCGAGGAGGTCGCCGACTACGTGCGCCATAACTCCCGTCCGTTCATCTTCTCCGCCTCGATGACGCCCGCGAGCTGCGCCTGCGCGCTGGCCGCGCTGCGCGTCCTTGAGCGCGAACCGCAGCGCGTCGCGCGGCTGCACGAGCTCTGCCGCTACGCGCAGGCCGGCCTTTCGGCGCGCGGGATTCCGCACAAGGTCACCGAGGTGCCGATCATACCGATCTATACCTACGATTCCATCCGCACGCTGACCATCGCAAAGAAGCTCTACGAGGCCGGCGTCTACGTCAACCCGGTGCTCCCGCCCGCCACGCCCGCCACGGAGTGCCTGCTGCGCACGAGCTATATGGCGACTCTCACCGAGCCGCTGCTCGACGAGGCGATGGATATTATGGCGCGCGTGCTCAGGGAGGAAACGCTGTGAAACGCGTCTGCATTCTCACCGGCGGCAGCAGCGGCATCGGTCGGGCCGCTGCGCATTTACTTTCGGAAAACGGCTATACGGTTTACGAACTGAGCCGCAGCGGCAGCGATTCCGGCGCCGTGCGGCACGTCACCGCGGACGTGACCGATCCCGTGCGGGTCCGCGAGGCGATCGAGCGCATCGCCGCGGACGAAGGGCAGGTCGACCTGCTCGTCAACAACGCGGGCTTCGGCATCTCCGGCGCCGCGGAGTTTACGGAGCTTGCCGACGCGCACGCCCAGCTCGACGTGAATTTCTTCGGCGCGCTCCACTGCATCCAGGCGGTCCTGCCGTATATGCGCCGCGCCGGGAGCGGCCGCATCGTCAACCTCAGTTCGGTTGCCGCGCCGGTCGCGATTCCGTTCCAGTCGTTCTATTCCGCCACAAAAGCGGCGGTCAGTTCCTTTACGCTCGCGCTCAGAAACGAGCTCAGGCCCTTCGGCATCACCGTCTGCGCGGTGCTGCCGGGCGACGTGAAGACGGGCTTCACCGCCGCCCGCAGGAAGAGCGACGCCGGCGCGGACGTCTACGGCAAGCCGCTTTCGCACGCCGTGGCCGTCATGGAGCACGACGAGCAGAACGGCATGCCGCCGGAGCGGATCGCAAAGACGATCCTGCGCGCGGCACGCGCGAAAAGGCCGCGCGCATTCTTCATCGTCGGGTTGCAGTACAAGCTGGTCGTATTTCTCGCCAAGGTTCTTCCGGCCACGTGGTCCAACGCGATCGTCGGCATGATCTACCGCTGACGCGGCGGGAAGCGCAGGAAGTTTCTTTCCGGAGGCTCCGCCTCCGGACCTCCCTCCGCTCAAGGGATAAAATCCCTTGAGACTCCCATCAAGCTGGGTTATTGCACATCCCTTGTCCGTCTTTTGCTTCTTTTCTGCAGAAAAGAAGCGGGAGTCTGAGGGCGGAGCCCTCAGGTGTTGGGCCGTAACAAAAAGTCGCGTTTTCGGAGACTCCGCCTCCGAACCTCCGCTCAAGGGATAAAATCCCTTGAGAATCCCATCAAATTGGATTGCATGCATCCCTTGTCCGTCTTTTGCTTCTTTTCTGCAGAAAAGAAGCGGGAGTCTGAGGGCGGAGCCCTCAGGTGTCGTAATAAAAAGTCGCGTTTCCAGAGGCTCTGCCTCCGGACCTCCGCTTTGTCGTTTATACCGCCCGGCCATGATCGCACAAACATGCCGCGCACAGCCCGGCAACTATTTGCAACAGTCTTCTTTCATGCTAAACTGTCGTTGTAAAGCGAAGCTGTAAATCGCAGGAAAGGAGGCGAATATGATGAAAAGACCGTTGTTGATCATCCTGACGTTTTGTCTGCTGCTGTGCCTTTCGGCATGTGGCAAAAGCCAGAAATCAGCGGAAGAATCCGTCGACGCCGTGCTCGAAGAAACTGCCGACGTCCGGACGGCTGAACCAACCGAACCCGAAGAGGATGTCGCAGAAGCCGAAAGTACGCCTGAACTCCCTGAAAAAACCGTTCTTATGACGGAAAGTTATGAGCAGGGCCGTCAGAACTATTATGAAACCACCGGCATCATGCTCCCCGAGGTTGCCGACGTAACAATGGCCGACAGCTCTTGCTTTGAAGAAGAGTATGCCTGTTTCGACATTTCCGGCACATACGATCTCTATACACAAATCGTCGCGTTCTTCACAAACTATTTCGGCAGCGCCCCCGAAACCGGCGTGAGCGGAAATTTGGAGAAATCGTACTGGAACTTTGAAAATGACAGCGGTGGAACAGATTGTTACGAAATTTATTGGAACCCCACGGGACTGATCTACATCAACTACTGGAAAAACGTATAGTACCATCGTGATAAAAACAGCCATAAAAAAAGCACCGTATCTTTATGACACAGTGCTTCAGCCCGTCCAAAGAGTCCCTCTTGCAGGGGCTCTTTGGGTATAATTAAGAAGGGGTGATTATAGGCCGGCAGAGAAGGAAACACTGGAGCGGCATACGCTGGAAATCATGTGACGTGTCGCCCCTCCCCAATAGCAGTCAGCCCACTTTGAATGGGCAAAAATCGATGTTCAACCGGCCTCAGGGCCCGATTCCCGGGCAGATTCAGCCGGCGTCTGATAGAAGGCAGCGCTGTGCGGACGGAACGCATTGCCGTCCTTCCGATGGACCGCTCTTTGGGGGTGCAGGCCATGTCCGGCCCCTTCGCCATTCCGCTGACGCCGAGCGAGAGTCCCGGTCCCGATGCTCCATGCTGTTTTTCCATCTCCCGCGTGATAACGCCTTGTCTGAATGACTCCTGAGCGGCCTAGATCAAAGCCGTCTCGCCGCGCTTCCATTCCATTATAAAAATGGGAGGGATATCGTCTCCGCTTCGAAGTTCTGTACCATCAGATCCATGGTGCCCTGCGTGTATCCGTCCGCCGGGCGCGATAACCGTGCCGGTTTGGATAGAACGGCCGAATCATGTCCGAACATTTTCGAGCAGCACACGGTACAGTTCGTCGATATTCGGGATAAAAATACTGCCGTTTCGTTTGTCAATAATGCCGCGGGATTTAAAATCGGATAGAATTTTTGAAACCGATACGCGGGAAAGCCCGGTCAGTGATGCCATTTCCTGATGGGTAAAACCGATGTTGAGCCGATATCCATGATCGGTCTTTGAACCGTAGGAACGGATCAGGTGCGTGAGGACGAACCCGACTTTGTAGTATGAATTATAGAAAGATTGCAGTCCCACTTCCGCCGTCAGAAAGCGGAATTTTCTCGCGAGTAAAAGCGTTACGTTGTTGCAGAACTGGATATTGCTGCTCATCTCAAGCTCAAAGCGTGCCTTCGGAATCAGATAGACCTGCGAGGAAATCGTGGCGACGGCGGTGCCGCGGTTTGGCAGCCCGTCGATCGTGGAGACTTCCCCGAATAAGCAACCCGTCGAAGCGATGAACAAACTTTTGAATTCACCGGTATAATTATACAGATCGACCCGTATGCGGCCCTTTTTCACAAGATAGATATTGTTGGCTATCGTATCCTGCTGATAGATGATCGTACCGCTGTTAAACGTGGTATATTCCAAATCGTTTGTAACGGAACTCCAGTCCAGTTCGGGCATTTCAATGAAGGGCGAGGTTTCGGCGATTTCACTGAACAGCGGAACTTTCTTTTCATCCATGCAGAAAACCTCCTTTCCATTCCGATGCTCCTGTCTGTATATTACTTATAATTACACACGTTTACTATATCAGCAGTTCCGCTGCAATGCAAATCCTGTTCGGAAAGCGGAAACGGTAAGGGGCATGAAAATGCAAATGCGCAGGCGAACGGTCCGAATACGACCGTTCGCCTGATTCACATGGAATTTGGTGTCACCCGATGAAAATACGGCTTTTCTTACTTTTTGATCGTAATTTCGTCGAGTTCCTTCATGCTCAGCACTTTGTTTTCGTTATCGATTAGCTCCTTCGCCGCCTCCGGGGAAACAAACTTGCGTCCCCAACCGGTGAGAATGGCGACAAACATCACGATCAGCAGTGTGTAGCCGTAGTAACTGTTGAGGCAGACGCTGAATGCGGAAACGCCGGTCGCACCGCAGAACATTACGGCAAGCAGCGGGGCAAAACCGTAAGGAATGAGGCACATGGCGCCCGCGGCCACCGCGTCGAGCATATTCGCGCTGTGGGACGGCGTGATATTATACTTGCCAACCAGCAGTTTCTTGGCGACCGGTCCTTCCATAACGATCACGATGGTGGAAGCAACCGTCAGGATGTTCAGGATGATGTTGATGATCGCGACCCACAGCTCGGCGCTGCGTGGAGATTTTGCCATCTTGCTGAGTTTATCGATCAGCCACTGCAGCAGGCCGGATTCGTTCAGCAGCTGTATCAGCCCCATCAGCAGGAAGGCAAACACGGCGATATCCATCATATTCTCAATGCCGCTCGCGATGATGCCTTCGACGGCGAATGTGTCAAGATTCACGAACATGACGTCCTGGAAGGTGATAAACTTCATGACCAGTGCCAGAACGATGCCGACGAATCCGGAAGTCATCAACGCGACGACCAGATTGGCGCCGGTGAACATCATAACAATGAGCAGAATCGGAACAGCGAGCATGATAAGCGCCGTGGGGGTAAGGCTCGTAATATCCGCCGCCGCACCCGCAGTGGTGCCCATATTGCCGAAGATGATAAACAGGAGAATCGCCCCGGCACCGGCAACGATGGCGTATTTCAACCGGGATTTTACCACCGCGGCCACCTCGACGCCCTGCGTATATGCGGAAGCGATCGTTGTGTCGGAAACAGGCGCGATGTTGTCGCCGAAATATGAGCCGCCGACGATTGCGCCGAGCAGAACCGGCATGTTGCAGCCCAGAGCCAGACCTACGGGGCCGAGCACGGGTGCAAGCGCAATGACGGTGCCGAGCGCCGTTCCGGTCGAGGTTGAAAGTATGCAACCGATGATGAACACGACAACCGGGAACCATCCGCCGGACAGGCCGACCTTGACGCAGAGCCATACCAGGCTGTCAATCAGGCCGGAAGTCTTGAGCAGCTGTGCGATAATACCGGCCATGAACCATGCCATGAGCATAATGGCAACCATTTCGTTTGCCATGCCGCGGATCATTGCCTCGGCGCACTGCTTCGGCTTTTTCGCCAGCAGCAGCGCGGCAAACAGAGCCAGCAAAGTCGGGAGCCAGAACGCCATCGGGAAAGCCTTCCCGCTCAGCGCAAGGATGATGATTCCGCCAAACATGATGAGGAACGGAATCAGCAGCGTTGCCATTCCAAACCGGAACTCGAGTTTCTTGGTTTCCTTAACCTCCATTTGTGTTTCACCTCTCATCTAGTATTTAGAACCAGGAACATTCATGTTGAAAAAGACAGGGGTACGTTTGATTCGTCCATTACCACAATAGCATCAACACCGCAGCTCTTTGCGCCGTTTTGTTCATAGAGGATGAACGGATTGATGTCTATTTCCCGGATTTCCGGGTGTTCGCCGAGCAGGCCAGACAAGCCAAGCAAAACCGCAACCACCTCCTCTCTGTCGTAACGTTTTCCGCGCGCGCCCTGAAAGATCATTGCAAGCGGCGTTTCTTCGATCATTTCGAGCGCATCCGCCCGGGTGATTGGCAGAAGGCGCATGCTTACCGCCTTAAGCAGTTCCACATAAATTCCCCCGATGCCAAAAACGACGACGGGACCGAACTGCGAATCGCGATTGACACCGAAGATGACCTGCAGGCCTTCCGCTTGCATGCGTTGTATGATGACGCCTTCTATTCGGGCGGCGGGTGCGTTCTTTGCAGCGTTTGCCAGGATTTCGTCGTAGGCGGTTTCCATGTCGGCAAGACTCCTGATCGAGAGCCGGACGCAGCCGGCCTCGGTTTTGTGCAGGATATCCGCAGAGAGGATTTTCATGACCACGGGGAACCCGAGCGAACCGGCAATTTCCGGCAGTTGCGCCCGATCCCTGCAGAGCATGCTTTCCGTCATGGGAATTCCGTGGCGGGACAGCAGTTTGGAGGCCTCGAGCTCATTGAGCGTTCTGGACATTACTCCGCCTCCTTTCGCCGCTGCAAGCGATCGTAGTACGCCAGGTTTTTCGCCGCGGCAACGCCCTCCAGCGGCGAATCGAAGGTACAGAGTCCGGCTTTTTCGAGCAGCCTGCGGCAGGGCAGAACATAGTCGCCCGCCATGATGCAGAAGAACACAGGCTTTTGATAACGCTTTTTCAGTCCCTGGTACATGTTGACAAGCGCGGTTCCCAGTTCTTCGACCGGCAGGAACGGCGGGATCACCGTGATGAACAGCACCATATCCACCGCGTCGTCTGAAAGCACCGTTTGCAGCGCATCGCAGTGCTGACACACGGTGGCGGCGGCCGTAATATCCGCATACCCTTCCGGTTCGCATACGGAAGACATCGGCGGAATGACCGAACGCAACAGCGCCTTGGTTTCCGGCGAAACCAGCGGGATTGAAAAAACGGAGTAACGGCTCATTTCATCGGTGCAGAAAATCCCAGGGCCGCCGGCCTGCGTAAGAAGAAACGTATTGGTGCCGCGCAGGTCCGGCATACGGTCAAACGCCGTAAGCGAGTCGAGCAGCTCGCCGATGCTGTTTACCCGGATGATTCCATACTGCCGGAAGGCCGCGTCATAAACCGCGTCCGCGCCCGCCAGCGAGCCGGTGTGCGACGAGGCGGCGGCGCTGCCGCGGTTACTGCGCCCGACCTTGAGCACGAGGATCGGCTTTCTTTTCGCAATGCGTCCCATCGTCTCGATCAGTTTCCGCGCGTTCGGGAAACCCTCGAGATACATGCCGATCACCTTCGTGGTCGAATCGTTCTCCAGATATTCCAGCAGGTCGATGAAGTCCACGTCCGCCATATTGCCGATTGAGATGAATTTGTTGTAGCGGATCCCAAGCGGCTTGGATGCGCCGGTCATCAGAATCGTGGCCGCCAGCGAGCCGCTTTGGGAAACAAAGGAGATGCCGCTTTGCGGGCCCAGGCGGTTCTCCGGGACGCCCGCGTTGACAAACGTGGTGTTTACGCCGTTCTGATCGTTGATCACGCCGATGCAGTTTGGTCCGACCACACGGATGCCGTAGCGTTCCTTGGCCTGCATCAGCCGCGCCTGTCTGCGAACGCCTTCCTCGGTTTTTGTCTCGCTGTAGTCGGCGGCGGCGCAGACGATTACCTGAATATCGCCCTGCTCGGCCATTCGCTTGTCAAGATCGTCCATAACGCTGTAAATCGCCGAGGAGGGCATGATCAGCACGACAAGCTCCACCCTGTGGGGGATCTCCGAGAGCAGTTTGTATGCGCGCAGCCCGGCAATCGTCGGCTCGCTGGTGGTAACCGGATACAGCCGGTCCGCCATCGGTCCGCGCACCATATTCTGAATGATGACGCTGCCTGCTTTGAGGGGATTATTGGAAGCGCCGATCACGGCGATCCCATCCGGGTCAAACAGCGCGTTTAGATCGTTCAGTTTCAAACGGGTTTCCTCCTAGCAGTTCTACATTTGGCAGAGGCTGACAAGGCGTGCATACTTTTCGTCCGTCAGCGCCTGCAAAGCGGCAATATCCTCGTCGGTGAGGTGCCTGAATTTCTTGAATCGCCTGATATACTCCTCTACGCGCTTTGGATTCTTGATGGTGACGGAGAGTTTGAATTTCTTGTTTTCAACCTCGAAGAGGGGTGCAAAATTCGTCTCCACCGCGAGCCGCGCCAGCTCGATGCTTTCGTCGGACCGGAACCCCCACCCGGTCACGCAGGGGTTGTTGACATGCAGATAGACAAGCCCGCGCTGAACCGCCTCCTGCGCCTTTTCGAGCTTTCTGACCATATCGGGGATATAGGCGGGGCTCATGGTGGCCATAAAGGGCAGATCGTGCATCGCCATGATCATCGGGAAATCCTTCTTGTTTTGCTTCTTGCCGCCTTTGCCGTTTTTGCTTACCGGCGTGGTGGAGGTCCATGCGCCCTTTGTCGTGGAGCCGGAGCGCTGATAGCCGGTGTTCATGTAGCCTTCGTTGTCGTAGCAGATGTAGATGATCCGCGCGCCGCGTTCGGCGGCGCCGGACAGGCACTGGAACCCCGCGTCCACGCTTGCGCCGTCGCCGGCGAAGGCGACGACGTTGACGTCGCGCCCGACGCGGTCGTAGTGCAGTTTGATGCCCGCGAGCATGGAGGCCACGTTGTCGAGCAGCGGGAAAAACACCGGGACCTTTGCGCCGGATTCCTTATCCCATCCGACAACGCCCACGCCGCCCATGCATCCCGGCGGAATGGCAAAGATCGTGTTGGGACCCAGAACCTTGAGGCAGGTGCGCAGCGTCAGTTCTACGTTGCATCCAACGCATGCGGAAATGCCCGGAGAAATCTGATCTTCATAGGTTGCCAGTTTATCAATGATCGTCATATCGATTCCTCCCTACACCATCCTGACTTCTCTGTTGAGCCAGATCGTTTCGTTAAAACGCTTTCCGTTGGCCGCTTCGGCGATACGCTCGATGGCATAATCGATGTGGGCCATGGTGATATCCTCGCCTCCGAGCCCGCATATAAACGGGATTGACGGGACGACGTACCCCGCGCGGTTCATGGCAGAGCCGATTTCCTCGTAAATAATGCCGGTATTCCAGCCAAAGGAGACATTCCGATCGATCACGCCGTAGGCTTTCTTCCCCGCAAGCACCTTCGCGACGCGCGACGCGGGAAACGGACGCACCAGGCGAATCTTTAGCAGCCCGACCGGGAAGCCCTTTTCGCGGGCGCGATCGACGCTTTCCTTGGCCGCACCGGTCATGGAGCCCATCGTAACCAGCACGAATTCCGCACCGTCGCAGCGGTATTCCTCCACGGCGCCGCCGTAACTGCGTCCGAAGCGGCGGCCGTATTCGGCGTCGATTTCGTCGAAGAGCCGGAGCGCGTTCTGCTGGCCGATCATATGCTTGAGCCGGTATTCGGTGAGCAGGTATCCATGCGTCAGCGGGTCGACCGCCATCGGCCGCTCGGGGTCGAGCAGGATGTGCTCGGGGTGGTAGGGCGGCAGGAATGCGTCCACGTCCGCCTGATCGGGGATCTCGACCCGTTCGGTCATGTGGGAAAGATAGAAGCCGTCGTAACAAACGTTGATGGGCAGCAGAACATCCTTGTCCTCCGCAAGACGGAAGGCCATGATGATGGTATCCAGTATCTCCTGATTGTCCTCGACATGCACCTGCAGCCAGCCGGCGTCGCGTACGCTCAGCGCGTCCTGCGGGCCGCCCCACAGGGTCTGCGGGGAGATCATCTCGCGGTCGGCAATGGCCATGACGACGGGAAGACGCAGCGTAGACGCGCGGAAATACGGCTCGTACATAAGCGCAAGCCCCTGCGAGGACGATGCGGTAAATGTTCTGGAACCGGCGAGCGACGCGCCGGTGACGACGCTCATGGCGGACAGCTCGCTTTCCACCTCGCTCACCGTGCTGTCGATGACGCCGTTTGCCGCAAAATCGGCCAGATACTCCACCAGCGGCGTCTGCGGCGTGATGGGATATGCGGCGATGATATCCGGACGGCAGAGCGCGGCGGCGATCGCAGCGGCTTTATTGCCGTTGAGAACCTGTACTTCGTTCATGCCTTACTCCTCCTTTTCCGCAACCATCGTGATGGCGTGCTGCCGGCATTCATGGGCGCAGATGCCGCAGCCCTTGCAAAAATCATAGGTAATATGAAAACTTCCGTCCTCGCTGCGCCGGATCGAATTCACTGGACAGTACATCAGGCATACGCCGCACTTGATGCATTTGCCGGTATCCATAACGGGTCTGCGGGTCCGCCATTTGCCCGTCTGTATGAAATGAATCCCTTCGCAGCCGATGGGGACGATGTAATCGCTAACAAAATCCATAGTTCACGCTCCAATCAATCCATAAAATGCTGTGCCACAGTTTTGAAGAGCGGCCTATCGTTCAAAACGATGAATCTGCACTTCGTCGTAGCCGCGGTTGAAAGCGACCACATTTTTGGCGCCGAAGAATTCCTCCACCTTTTGCTCCAGCAGATCCTTGCGCACCCAGCCGGTGGCTTTGACAAACGCGCCGAGCATGACGGTGTTTGGGATCGCCCTGTCCAGCACGTCGAGGGCGATCAGCGTAGCATTGAGGTAAGCAACGACCCGGATATTCCTGTGTTCGGCGAGCTTTGAAACATCGTTTGATTTCGTGTTGAGGATGAAATAGCTCTCCGGAGCGATCCCGTCGAACACGGGAGCCGAAGTAAGAAGGCTCGGATCGATCACGATCACGCAGTTCGGGTGGTAGATCTGGTTTTTCGGGCGGATTTTCCGATCGTCCAGGCGGACGAACGAAGTGACGGGAGCACCCTGCCGCTCAAAGCCGAAGAACGGCGTGGAGTTGCCGAATTTACCGTCCAGCACCATGGCGTGAACAAGGATTTCCCCGGCTTTTACGGTACCGAGACCTCCGATTCCGTGAAGCCTGATTTCTTTCATATCTGTGTTTCCTCCGTAAGCGTCAATATCTGCCGGATCGGCGCGTGATCACGCGGGAAGCGGCTCTTTGTCCGGTTGGCTGTCCGTCCCGGGCAACGATGATGCCGTTTTTGATCGTAAGGGTCGGCCAGCCGGTGAATCCGCGGTTTTCGTGGATTGAGAAGTCGGAGCGGGAGTGCAGCGCGGACG
>CAZIQO010000017.1:0-36793 GCA_964541465.1 uncultured Oscillospiraceae bacterium | reverse complement strand
CATTGTTGTAGACGGTCATATGGGGCCAGAGCGCGTAGCTTTGAAACACCAGATTCAGCCCGCGCTTGGAAGGGCTTTCATAAAACTTCTCTGCCGCATTGACGATTTCCTTGCCGTCCAGATAGATGAACCCGTTCTGGGGTCTCTCAAGGCCGGAAATCACACGGAGCGTGGTCGTTTTTCCGCATCCGGACGGGCCGAGCAGCGTCATGAATTCGCCGTTTTCGATCGTCAGGTTCAAATCCTTGAGGACGTGATTGTCCCCGTAGTATTTATCGATATGCTTCAGCTCAATACGGCTCATTTCATCAACCTCCCATACTGCCAGCAATGTCCGCATTGCCGAATTTATTGGCCAGCCAGTAGAAGAACAGCACGACCAGGAACATAATCACAGCCACAACGTCGGAATAGGGATCCAGATTGCCGTTGCTGTAGGAGAACGCCATGTACGGCAGCGTGGCCATGGAGGGCGTCACGATCAGAATGATCAGATCCAGTTCCTTCATCACGCTGATAAAGATCAGCATAAAGCCGGACATAAAGCCTCCCTTGGACAGCGGCAGCACCACCCTGGAAAACCGCTGAAAGAAGTTGGCGCCTTCAATGGAGGCGGCCTCTTCCAGTTCGATGCCGATCTGCATCATGTTTGCGTTCCCCGCCCGGCTTGCAAACGGCAGGTGCTTTACCGTGCAGACCAGCAGCAGCAGCGCGAAGGTCCCGTAGAGCGATGGTATGATACCGTGCCTGACCGAAAACATCGCAAGATAGATCGCGCCGAAGGCGATGGACGGGATCAGGTATGGAACGAACACCAGCTGCTCCACCAGCCGTCCGGAAAACTTGCCTCGGCCTCGGGATGTGATATAGCCTGCGATCTGCCCGCAGATGGTGCCCAGTATAGAGGTAAGCACGACAAGTTTGACCGTATTCCACAGGTTCCGCCAGAACCTGGGATTGGCAAGCACGCCGGGCTCGCCCTCATAGACCAGGGGCATGGAACCGTTCTTGCCGATCCAGTACTGCAGCGTCAGGTTGGAGAAGGAATAGGTTCCCTGCTGCAGCATAAACGTATCGATGGTGAGGATAACCAGCGGCGCAATGATGGAAATACAGAGGAAGAGCATCACAATGCACAGAAGGGGATAGCGCCATTTGCCCAGCGAGAGCATATTGGACCGGCTTCCCTTTCCGCCGATGGTGGCATAGCTCCTTCGGGCGCCGATGGCGCGCTGATTGATGAAGATATTGATGGAAGCAATGACAATCAGAACCATGGCGATGGCGTAGCCGGTATTTGCATTGCCCTGCTTCACGGAGGAGTACAGCATCGTGGAAATGGTGTAATACCCCACCTTCAGTCCCAGGAAAGACGGAACGGCGAAGGTGCCCATGGCCTTGGAAAACGTCAGGATGAAGGCCGAAAGGATCGCGGGCAGCACCAGCGGAAATGTAATACGCAGCAGTATCTTCATTTTGGAGGCGCCGGCGATCTCGCCCATCTCCTCCAGCTCGCTGTTGATGGACCGAAGCGCCGCAGAGCTCAGCAGGTATGCGTACGCATAGTAGTGCAGCGTCAGAACGCAGATAATGGCAACGGGCCCGTAGGCCAGCCAGTCCGGAACCGTAATACCGATGCCCTGCAGGAACCCCGCCGTGCCGCCGATGCGTGAATTTTTGAACACCGAGAGCCATGCCATGGACTTGGTCCAGGAAGGCAGCATGTAGGGAACGATGACCGCCAGGGATAAGGCCTTCTTTCCCGGCATATCGGAGCGGGCCAGAAACCATGCCAGCAGGGTGCCGATGGCAATGCTGAATACCGACACGCACGAGGCGATCAGAAGCGAATGCAGCAGCGGCTTATACAGCAGTGAGCTGCTTACATCGGAGAACAGCAGGCGGTTCCAATAGTAAAACGTGAAATCTCCCACCTTGGAATTCGGGATGCGCCGCATTTCCTGCTGCGCAACCTGAAACGATGTGGAGATCATCTCGTACAGCGGCACCACGATCAGATATGCCAGCAAAACCAGCGCGATGATAACCAGCAGATTATACGGATTCGTAACGGCGTTGAGGAAGATGTTCCTGCATCGCCGCGCCCGCGAAAAATTTCCCCCTTTTACCACATGGATTCTCATCAGGCAATTTTCTCCCTTACTTATTCGGTATCCTTACCAACCGGTCCGGCGAAATCCTGCCGGGGCAACACCCGGACTGAAACCGCGGAGGATTCGGAAATCTCTGCGCCTCCGTGGCTGCGCTTTGGCCGTGCCCGGATGCCGCGCTGCCCCATCGGCCGTTTCCCCGCCGGCCGGGCGGGAACGGAACCTCTTGGGATAACGCCGGTCCGGATTCAGCGGAATCCGTCTGCCGTCACCGCTTCTTTCAGCGCGTCACCCTGGAACATGCGCTGTCGCGGTGATCGCGGTCAAACGCTTCCGCCGCCTGGATCAGCGATTCATAGCCGGGATCTCTCCCGCGCGGTGAAGCAGTTCTGTCCGTCCGTCAGAGGCGGAACGGATGTAAACGTTTGCGTTTGATAACAAAAGCGGTTTCTCAAGTATTCCAAGGGTTACAGGTTCATTCGATCCAATTCTCTACCATTGCGTTGAATGTCTTTTCCCGTTCATTTGCGTCCAGCATGGTAAAAATACTGTCACGGACGGAAGCATAGGATACGCTTCCCGCCGTCAGTTTTTCCTCCAGCCGAATGATATGATAGCCCGCTGAGGACTCCACAACGCCGCTGATCTGGCCAACCTCGGTCAGCGCCAATGCCGCCTCCTTCATTTCGCTCAGATAGTCCCGCGTCGCTTCGTAGGGACCGATCAGATACCCAAAACTCCGATAGGGTTCGGCTTTCATGCCTTCGTCGATATTGTACCGCTCCATCATCTCGTCGAAGTCCGCGCCGGCTTCCAGCTGGCTTAGCACATCCTCCGCCGTTGCGCGGTCCTCCACGAGAATCTGGCGGACCCGTACATACCCTTCGGGAACGATCAGCGGCGGAACGCCGCCGTAGAGATCATACTGCTCCTGCAGATTCTTGAAAACGCCCGGATTATCGGCATAGGCCTTTTCAAGCGCCGCATACCGCTCTTTGTACCAGGAGCGGAGATCCGCTTCCTTAATTCCCGTTTTCGGGACAAATATCTCGGAAAGCTGATCAAACAACATGGAATAACGGTAGGACTCCGTCAGATCTTCGAGCGTGTACTGGCCGGCCTCGTCGGTCTTTTCCAGTTCGAGCAGGTCCTGCTTTGCGTTCGCAGCGGCAGTCGCCTCCTCCTCGGCTGTGAGCTGTATTCCGCGTGCCTCGGCTTCCGCCAGCACCGCCTCATAGGCGCTCATTCCGCTGTAATCCGCCGACGGTAAGGGTTCGGATGAAGAAGCACACCCTGCGGTCAGAAAAACCAATAGGACCAAACTGGCAAACCAAATGCTGCGGAGGGTATGCATCAGTCAAATCCTTTCTGCGATTGGGCGGAAATCCATCTCTGCAAAAAGCAGAATAGTACAAGAGGACTTAACGGCAACGCGTCAAAATGCGCAATGATCAGATCATGACCTGAAATTTACATCCCCTTCACGGGGGAAAAGAAACTTCGCTGCGATATACGTAAGAAATTCGCGGGCGCGGAACGTCTCTGGAAGAAATCAGATCGCAGTTTCCGTAAGCGTTTTCATAGAAAAAGTATAGCAATTGTATATTTTGATGTCAAGGTGAATTTTTCGTATCAGACGCGGCTCATGGCGGCCTGTCGGAGGATCGGACCGGCCGGCCGGCGTGCGGGGCATTGCCGCGGGCTATCGCGGATGCTGTCGGTCCGGAAAATACACAAAAGCAGGATATCTTCAAAGCACGGGCGAGTGCCGTACTGCCCGAAGATGTTGTTTGCCTGAAGCAGGTTTATTTTATGATCCGTTACTGATATCGCGGCAGGAGGAGCGCACGATGAGCTTCGGCATCAGAATCCGGTGAAAGTAGCCGGAGGTTTCGTCGGTCAGCATTTCGAGAAGGATGCTGACTGCCGCCGCCGCCATGGCCTTCTTGGGCTGCTCGATCGTCGTGAGGTGAATCCGCGGCAGGTCGGCGTAGAGGATATCGTCGAACCCCATGAGCGACAGGTCCTCCGGGATACGGATGTTCGCTTCCTCCGCGGCTTCATACGCACCAAGCGCAAGAGAGTCCGTTGCGGCAAAAATCGCCGAGTACGGCAGAGGATTTGCAAATATCTTTCGCGCCATTTCGTAGCCCGCCTGAATGCTGCTGTATGAATACGTGCTGTTATAAACGTTCGGTTCTATGCCCAGTTCGCGGCAGGCATCCAGATATCCTTCCGCGCGCAGCTGGTGCGTAACGCTGCCTTTGCGCAAACCGAAGTAGAGAATCCTGCGGTGGCCGAGCGAATAGAGATATTCCGTGCCGGTGTGCGTGCCGCTGTAATTATCCACCGAGACGTAACTCCCCGGCAGGTCGCGGAGATTGTCGCTGACGAAAACCGTAGGCACTTTGGAAATCTGCGATCTGAGGTTTTTGTAGGATTCGGAGCCCGACGATACGAGTATGATCCCATCCACCTGCCGGCCGACGAGAAGCTCAAATACGTCGCGCTCCAGATCCAAATCGTGGGAAGAATTGCAAAGCATCAGGTTATAGCCATGCTCACGGGCATGCGTTTCGATATGATATGCCATCTCGGACATAAAGGGATTATCGATGTTTGCAACGATCAGACCGAGCAGCTTCGTCTTTCGCGTCACCATGGACCGCGCAATGTAATTGATGGTGTAACCCATTTCCTTGCAGACTTCAAGTACGCGCCGGCGCGTCTCCTCTCGGATTTCCGTGCTGCCGGAAAGCGCCCGGGAAACGGTTGCATCCGAAACATTGGCCGCTTTCGCGATATCCTTGATGGTTACGTTTTTCATCATTCAATTTCTAACTTTCTATGAAAAAATCAATAAAAGCAATGTAAACGTTTCCAATATGCATAAAATATACTATACAAAATATGTTTTGTCAATATCATTTGTTTGCGTAAAATTCGTTGATTTTCCCTGCCCCGCCTTTCGGCGGCACCGCGCGAATATGACCAAGTACACCGTTGCAGAACTTAAAAACGAAAAAGCAACGGTCCCCCTTTGGCTTGGCCGGTACATTCGCGCAGACGAAAACGCAACGTGAAAAATTATGAAGCAGGCATACGCGGTCATTCTCTGGAACAGGCGGATGAATGTCTGCCGAAGCGGCCCAAAAATCGCAGCCTGCTTTGCTGCTATCTGTATGGGCATCGTGCAGCCGCCGCCGCGCTCCTTCCCTTCTCTCACGCAACCGCCATGCCCGGTGTCGATCAATCCCGTACGCCGCGCGACCAATCGGCCGCCCGCCTGCCGCAGCATTCGCCCCGCGCGATCTTGCCGCGTTTCGTCGTCGGCCGCGCGCCGTCCAAAGCACCGCGGTGGCGTCCGCAGCGTTTTGCATTTCGAATATCGGTTTCGGCTGCGCCCGCTGTCCCGCCCGTATTCCCGGCGCGCAGGCGGAAAACACGAACACCGGAAGTACGAACCGTACCAAACTGCTTTTACTTTCTTGTATTTCTAACCGATGGGATTCATATCCGCTTATATCTTAAGTCGCTGCTCCGGTCCCCTTTTTCCGTGCGGAATTTCCGCTGGCCGAAAACACCGCTTTTCGGACGGCTGCGAAATTTTAGAAAATTCGCCCGCCGAACGATTCGATCCGGCGGGCGGTTTCAAAATCCGTTCAGGCCGGAATGTACGCCATCCGGATACTTCCGCCCTCCCCCAGGGTCAGTTCGGCAGCTCGATGGGCCGGGATGCCGTCCGACCAGGGCGGAAGATCCGGAGTGTCGCTGAGCAGATACTTCACATTCGGGTCATGGGCTTTGAACAGACCCAGGATATCCGGGTGCATACTGTCATAACGCCGGTCGGAGGAAGCGCACACGGCCAGCACCCGGGGAGAGACCGCCCCGACCAGCGCTTCGTCGGCTCCGTCCCGCTGGCCGTGATGGCCCACCTTAAAGACGTCGGCTCGAAGCAGTTCCGGCGGCAGATGGCCATAGCCTTCGCAGTTGGTATCCCCGGGAAGCAATATCTTCGTGCCGTGGTAATCCAGCCGCAGCATGGCGCTGTGGTTGTTCATGGCCTTGTCCAGATCCAGCAGACGCTGTTTTTGGACTTCCCGGTCCGTTTCGGCGTAGAGCCGTTCCATCAGGCCGTACATGGCCGTAACTTCCTCCGGGGACGGACCCACCGTCTGGATGGACAGTCCCGCCACGGGCAGAGTCAGCTCCGTTCCCTGGGACAGGCAGCGGATCGGCACCCCTTGGGCGCGGAATCGCTTCAGCAGCCTGCGGTGTTCGTTCAGGGCCCGCAGGCACTTGTCGCTGCGAGGAAAGGTGACGATCTCCTTCGGCAGTTCCGGCCAGTTTTCCACCTCCTTCGGCAGGGCGCAGCACCAGTACTCCCCGATTTCGCACTCGTCCACCACCGCAGGCAAGCCGCAGGTATGGTCCTCATGAATGTGGGTGTTGAGCAGCACATCCAGCCGGGATATTCCCAGTTCCCTCAGGTGCCCGGCGGCGCGCACCCGGGCCGGATATCCGGCGTACTCGGCATCCTCGCCGCTGCCGCCGTCGATGAGCATGGCAAACGCCGATCCGTCCGCTTTTAAGGCGGTAAGCAAAATCGATTCGCCGTAACCTACGTTGATAAACCGCAGCTTCATATTGCCCTTTCCATCCATGGCGTTCGATTATTTCATGGCGCGCCTGATATACACGCCGGACAGCAGCAATACCAGGATGGTCATGACCACGGCGCCCGCGCTGCCAAAGCCGAACTTCAGGTTGCTGATGCCGTAGGTGTACAAAAACTGCGTGATGGTTGAGGTGGTGCCCGCCGGGCCGCCGCCGGTAAGGATGTTCACCTTCTCGAAGAGGCGGAAGGTATCGATGGAACGCATCAGCGCGCACAGGGCCAGGCTGGTCCTGAGATGGGGAAACGTCACATAGATAAACTGCTGCACGTATCCCGCGCCGTCGATACGCGCAGCCTCGTACAGATCCTCCGGCACGGATTGCAGCGCCGCGTACAGCAGCAGAAAAACGAACGGGACGTTCTGCCAGACGTCTATGACAAGAATCGTGCCGAAGGCTGTTTTTGTGTCCATGAACCAATTGTACACAGGCAGTCCCAGCGAGGTTAAAAACTGATTGACGATGCCGTAATTGACGGAGAGCATCATGCGCCAGCTCAGCGCCACCGTAACCGTCGGCAGCAGGTACGGCAGCAGCAGCAGTGTTCGCATGACCTTCCTGCCCCGGCGCATACTCTGTACAAAAAGCGCCACCAGCAGGCCGAATAACATCTCCAGAAGCACCGCGAAAACGGTAAACTTTACCGTGTTGACCAATGCCTGGCGGAAATAGCCGTTTTTAAAGAGACTGGCATAGTTCTGGAACTGGATGAATTTGGCGTTCTCCACGCCCTTCAGATAATTATAGTCGGTGAAGCTGAATACAAGCGTAAAAATGAGCGGATACGCGGTCATGACCAGCAGCACGAGCAGCGTCGGTGTGATCATTGCCCGCGGGAATACGCGTTCTTCCAGATGGGGCGCCCTGATACGCCGGATTTGCGATTTATTTTGCTTCATTTAGGGGCCCCTCTCGGTTTAAGCTGATGCAGCTCAGATTTTTCCCGGGGACTGTTGCGCCGGTTCTGCGCCGGTCTCCCGGCGCCGCGGTCGCCCGCGGCGCCGGGAACGGCGAATGAGTTTGGCTTTTGTAACGTCGAAATGCGATGGTTACGACATCAGGGCTTCCAGAGAGGCCTGCGCGTCGGCCAGGCCATCGTCCATGGTCTTGGTCCCCTGGATGACGGAATCCATCTCGGTGCCGAGGATGTTGGTGAACTCGGCCCACTGCTCGATGACGGGACGGTACACGCCGGTCTCCAGCGCGCCGCACACGGTCTCAAGCTGCGGGTACTGCGCCAGAACATCCGCGTTCTGCAGGCAGCTGTAACGGCAGGGAACGCCGCCGTTGTCGATGGAGGCCAGCTGAACGTCCGCGCTCATCAGGTACTCCAGCAGCTTCAGGGTCAGTTCCTTGTTCTGGCTGTTGTTGCAGATGCCGATGGTCCATACGCCGTACATGGAGGTGTTCTTGGCGGTGTCGGTGTCCGTCAGCTTGGTGGGGATGACGGTATAGCTGGCGTTGCTGTCCGCGGTGGGAACATACCAGCCCGGCCAGCCGATGGCCAGCGCGGCGGTGCCGTTGTCGATGGCCGCAACGATGTCGTCCTTGTCCATGGTCGCGCCCAGCTTGTACAGATCGATGTAGTTGGTGAAGGCGGCCTTGAATTCGTCGGTGGTCACGGTGGGCTGGTTGTTGTCGTCCACGACCCAGCCGCCGTAGGCCAGCAGATGCGGGATGAAGTCGGAAACGATGTTGTCGCCGGAGCCGCCGCGGATGATGAAGCCGATCTTGCCGGCGTCGTAGGTCTTCTGGGCGATATCCATCACATCCGCGAAGGTGTCGATATCCGCGGCTTCATAGCCGGCGTCGGCGATCAGCTGCTTGTTGTACAGCAGGACGGTCACGTTGCCGAAGAAGGGCGCCAGATACACATCGTCGCCGACCTTGCAGATGGTGGTGGTGGCGGGGATGATATCGTCGTCCAGGGTGTAGCCCATCTCGGAGAGGTTGGTCAGTACGTTGTTGGCGGTGAACTCGGCCATCCAGCTGCCGTCCACCATGCACAGGTCGTAAGCGCCTTCCGCATTCACGGCGTCGAGGGCGATTTTGGTGTGCAGATCGTCGAAGGACAGCTCCAGCACCTCGCAGGTGCAGTTGTTGGCGGCCTCAAAATCGGGCAGGGCGGCCTTTACAACGTCGCCATAGGTGCCGCCGCGCAGGATCAGCGTCAGCTTTGTGGGCTCCGCGGCGGTTTCGGCAGCGGCTTCCGTGGTAGTCTCTGTAGCGGTCTCGGCAGCGGCAGTGGGCTCGGCCGCGGACTCTGTGGTTTCCTCCGTAGTCTTTGCGCAGCCGGCAAAGGTCGCGCAAACCATGGTGAGGATCAGCAACAGTGCGATCAGTTTTTTCATTGCATTTCTCTCCTTCTTTGATTTATATTGTTACCCCTTCACAGCGCCGCTTGACAAGCCTTTAATCAAGTAGTTCTGCGCAAAGATAACAAACAGAGTAATGGGGATCATCGAGATGACGCCGCCGGCGGCTACAAGGCCGAACTGGGTCAGGTTATCCTCGGTGTTCAATACCACCAGTTTCAGCGGCACGGTGTAGTTGGCGGGCGACTGGATGAAAATGATGCTGTAGGTATACTCGTTCCAGGCATACATAAACGACAGCATGGCGATGGCCGCGATGCCCGGCGCGACCAGCGGCAGCACCACCTTCCGATACAGCTGCCATTCGGTTGCGCCGTCGATCTTGGCACTCTCCTCGATCTCCTCGGGCAGGTCCTGGAAGAAGGCGATCATAAACCAGATAATCAGGGGAATATTGATCAGCACACAGGCCAGCATGACGGGAATCTTGGTGTTCAGCACGCCCAGCTTGGAAAACATGATGAACAACGGGATGGCAAAGGCCACGGGCGGCAGCACGCGCACCAGCAGCACCCAGTAGGTGACGGGTTTTTTCAGGCCGAACCGGAAGCGGCGGCGGGCGATGACATAGGCCGCGGTCAGGCCGAAGAGAAGGGAAAGAACGAGCGAGACCGCCGTAACCTGCAGGCTGTTTATCAGCGCCAGACCGAAATCCTGTTCGGTAAACAGGCGTTTGAAGTGCTCCAGCGTAAAGGATTGGGGGATCACCGGGATGTTCCCCGCCAACTCCGAGTTGTTCCGAATCGACATGGCTACCAGCCAATAGATGGGGAACAGCGTGATAAACAGCAGCACAATGGCCACAATCGCCCGCCACGAAAAGCGGAATTTCCTTCTTCTCGGTTTCCGCAGCGTCATGTTTTCCATTTCGCATCCTCCGATCCGCCTGCCGCATGCCGCGGCACCGTTTCCTTATGTATCGTTCCGATCAGTCGTCGGTCCGGACCGTGGAAGCGCGCACCATCAGATGCGTGTCCAGCGTAACCGACTCCACGTTTGTTTCCTTATGAATCAGCGCGCACAGCAGACGCACCGCTTCCTCCCCCATGCGTTCCTTACCCCCGTCCACGCTGGTAAGTTCCGGTTCGCACAGGGTGCAGACGATGCTGTCGTCATAGCCGGTCACGGCCACATCCTCGGGAATGCGCTTCCCCGCCTTCCGCAGCGCCTTGACGGCGCCCGTTGCCAGAGTATCGTTCATGCATACCACAGCGTCGGGGCAGTCCCCCTCCAGCCGGGCCAGCATCCGCCGCATCCCCTCCGCCGCGTCCGCCACATGGGGCTCCGCCAGCTCCACCAGCCGCTCGTCGCAGGGAAATCCAAACCGCGCAAGGGCGTCCCGATAGGCCTGTTCCCTGCGGCGGAGGATGAACTCGGTAAAGTTGCCTCCCAGCAGCGCGATGCGCCTGCGGCCAAGGGCATACAGGTGGTTCATCACCAGATCCACGCCCTGATAGTCGTCGGAAAGGACGCTCACGATGCACGGCATTTCGCAGCGATGGTTCGCCAGCACCACAGGGGTGCCGTTTCGCCGGTACATCTCCAGCATGTCCGGGTCCGGCTGGGACGCGAAAATAACGCCGTCCACCTGCTTTTGCAGCATCAGATCGCCGCTGGGCATCCGAATCTCATCGTCGGAGACGATAAACACGGAGTACCCCTGCCGCTGCGCGGCGTTGACCACGCTTTCCAGCATGGGACCGTAGAAGGGGTTGGTAATCACCGGCGCCTGGCGGCCGTAGATGATGAAGGCCAGATTGCCCGTCCGTTTGGTGATCATGGCCCGGGCGATCGCGTTGGGCCGGTACCCCATCTCCGCGGCGGCGTTCAGAATGGTCTTCAGCGTTTCCGGCTGCAACAGTTCAGGACTGACAAAGGCGCGGGATACCGTCGCCTTGGAAAAGCCTGTGGCCCTCGCAATGTCCAGAATGGTAACGCTCATATCCTGTCCCCTCAAAAAACGATTCCGGCAACGGCCCCTTCCTGATAACCGCCTGCGCGAAACAAGATACGTCCGTCCGGAAAAAAGCTGTCGCATCATCGTGCAATAGAATGAAATGGCATGAGAACGTATTCTGAGAACGTTCTCATAGCTGTATTATATCACCGTACCATATCCTTGTCAAGAAAGAAATCAGGGAAACAGGCAAATCATAACAAAAGTCCTGCCACGGACGACAGGATATCCTTGTATACCGTGTATACAAGAGTAACCGGTTGCACGGCTTCGCCGAAATGCGCTTTTTCGAGCAGCCACGGCGCCTCGGGGAACCGGGCCGGGCGCGGCTTTCCCGTTCCGGCCTCACCCGTCAATACCGCTTCCCCGGATTCGTCGGTCAGAATCAGTTGGTCGGAGCAGAGCAACGCGGGATGTCCGTGTTCCGCGAATGAATCGTCACGTGTTTGTTGCGCTTGATGTGCCAGCAACTGTCCGGCATAAACAGCCCAGGTTGTCAAAAAAGTCCTTCTGCAGGGGTTTCACCCATGCACCCCACCCAAGGGACACGTCCCTTGGGAATCCCCGACCCCGCAGGCGCCCTATTTCCAGGGGTCTGCGGAAATGGGTTCTTAGAACCGTTACGGCCCTGAGCGGCGGTTTGGAGGCGGAGCCTCCAACGCCCCCCCTTTATCGGCAAGCTGAGCTGTTCGGCACACAGCACTTTGGGCAGAAGGAGGCTGAAAACATATGATATGGAATACAGAAAGCCCAGCCGCCGGGGCGAAAAACGCAAAAAATCTTGCGCTGTGTGCAGGAAGCACACCAAATCGGCGCGATACATTGTATAATTAAAAAAGCGCATATTAGAGGCAGCAGCGGCTGCTGCGTTGCCGGCGTGTGCAGTGGTTCTGTGCGCGCCATTCATTTGTTCAGAGCGATCATAAGAAACAAACCAAACCGATAAGGAGGAGACAAATGAAACGGATACTCTGCATTATTATGGCGTGCCTGCTGGCCTTCGGTGCGACGGCTTGTGCGACGCCCGCGGCGGAGGAAGAACAGGCGGCGGTCGAATCGGCCGCCGAAGCAGCGGCGGAACCGACCGCCGAACCGACGCAGGAGCCGGCCGCAACCGACGATATGAACGCGGTGATCGAATTCAACGACGACGTGCTCGAGAGCATGATCCGCGAGGCGATGGGGAAACCAGAAGGCGACATCCTCGTTTCAGACGCGCTGACGGTCACGGAGCTGGATCTTTCAATGGACGGAAGCGACTGGTCGAATCCGCGCATCCAAAACATCGACGCGCTGAAGTACTTTACCAACCTGACCTATCTGACGATGAACTGGGCGCTGCAGAACGGCGGCAAGGGCGTCGATTTAAGCCCGCTTTCCGGCCTTGTGAAGCTGGAAACCCTGCAGTTCTGCTGCGACGATGTCAATGATATTTCCCCGCTGGCAGGACTCGTGAATCTCACCGCCCTCTGGATCTGGGGCTGCGGCGCGATTACGGACATCAGCGCGCTTTCCGGCATGACGGATATGGGCTATCTCTGGATAAAAGGCAACTGCATTTCGGATATCAGTCCGCTTGCCGGTATGACGAATCTGTATGAACTCTGTATGGAAGAGAACCTCGTTTCCGACATCACGCCGCTGACCGGGCTGACGAATCTGACGTCCCTTCTGCTGAGCGGCAACCTGATTCTGGACTATTCGCCGCTGAGCGATATCTATCCGAACCTGACGGAGAGCGATTTTGAACCGGTCGCAGAGCCGCAGCCGATCGATTTTCAGGACACGGTTCTGGAGCAGAGAATCCGCGAGGTCCTCGGCATTCCGGAAGGCGACATCACCTTTGCGCAGACGAAGGACGTGACGGAACTGACGCTGGGCAACGAATGGCAGGAGACGATCCCGGACGACATTAAAATTACCGACATCAGCGCGCTGAAATATTTCCCGAATCTGTATAAGCTTGAGTTGATGTTTAACGGCGTTAGCGGGATCGAAGTGCTGCGCGCGCTGCCGAACCTCGGCATTCTCGACCTGAACGGCAATCCGATTTTCGATATCACTCCCGTTGCAAGCTGCAAAAACCTTACATACCTGAACCTGAGCGGGTGCTATGAGGAGGATCTGAGCGCCCTGAGCGGGCTGTCCAAGCTGGAATGGCTGTCCCTGTCCTACTCGCCGGGCATCGGCAGCATCGAACCGCTGGCGGATCTGACCGGCCTGACGTCGCTGTACCTTGAAGGTGTCGCCGTGGATATAGCGCCACTGGCCGGGCTGACGAATCTTACGACGCTCTACATCAACCAACAAACGGACCAGGACCTTTCCGTACTTGCGGCAATCTATCCGAATCTGACGGATAAGAACTTCGAACTGCCGGAAGGCTGACATGCCATAAATAGCTGACCCTGAAAGGCGCGGCGGGTAGCGCAGGCAAACGCGTCCGGCAGACGCAGAGAAGTCTTCCCCCCGCAGCCGGAAAAGGCAGCCGCTCGAAAACGGGCGGCTGCTTTGAACCATCGAAAAACCTTGGTTTTTTGATGGAAGCCGCTGTGGCGGGAATTTGCATGCAGCATCACCCTCGGTCGGCTGCACCGACTGTCGGTTTTGCTGCATAAAGCGTGTCAAAACCACCGTACACGCCGCTGGTTTTGACGGATTACTTGGTTAAACTTTCATTTTACATTATCAAATTGACGCGGCAATTTGACTGGGACTTTGTTGATAGGCCAGAAAACCACCCGTTCGGGGTGGTTCTCTCTTTCCGGTTTTTCCATTCAGAAGAATCAGAAGCCGCGGCCGCCGCCGTTCCAGCGGCAGGCCTCATCGGTTGTCGACTCGCGCCGTTCGTCCGCCCGATTCGGTTATGCGCAGGCGTGTTCTGATTTTCCGGCAGCGCGGGTAGCCGCGCTTCGTCCGAGGCCGGTCCAAAATTCTCCGCCTGCGCGGGCCGGCCGCGCGGATGGCCGGCCTTCTCTTTCTCTGCGGGTTTCATCCGGCGGCGCCTGATTCGTCGATCGGCTTCTCTCCCTGGGGCTGGATCGCCCGGAATCCTTCTTACTGCCTGTAGGAATACTTGAAGAATTCCTGCATGGCGGCGATGTTCTCGTCGGAAATGGGATCCGGCTTCTTTCCCATCGCAAGGATCATCTGATACAGGTCGGCGGTCACTTCCAGCACCTTTGCGACCTTGAACGCCGCCTTTATGTCCTCGCCGATGCAAAGCGTGCCGTGGGACTTGAGCAGGCAGCACATCGATTTCTCACCCAGCGTCTCGACGCAGTTTTCCGCCAGTTCCATGGAGCCCGGCAAAGCGTATTTCGCAGTTCTGCAGTCCGTGCCGAACACCTGCGCGGCTTCCTCCAGAAACATCGGAATCGTTGCGCCGAGGCAGGCAAACGCGGTGGCGTGCAGGGAATGCGTATGCAGAACCGCGTTGACGTCGGGGCGATGCTGATAGACCAGAATATGCAGGTCCTTCTCCACGGTGGGTTTCCGGTGTCCCTCGATAGTCGTTCCGTTCCGGTCGCAGACGATAATATCGTCCTCGACGATCTGATCGTAATCCATCGCGCTCGGGCTCAGGTAGATATATCCGGTTTCCTTGTCCCGCACGCTGATATTTCCCCACGTCTCCACCGTCAGATGGTCGTGGATCAGCTTTTTCCCGGATTCAACGATCAGTTCCTTGTAATTCATGCTTTTTCTCCTTTCATTGCCTTGCATCCTCCCCGAAGAAGAACGGAGCGGGGGAATCCATGAGAGAACACCCCCGCTTATCTGCTCAGGCAGGCCTGCTTGTTCGGAAACGCTCCCGGTCGGGCGGGTTTTTATCGTATGCCGCAGCGGCTTCGCCGGATTTTGCTTTTCATTCGTTCCATCGGCAGCAGCGCGCTTCACGGCACGAAATCTGCGCCGGGCGGTCCACCGCCGCACAAGCCGCCGGAAGCGAACACCGCTCCGGCAATGATCGCGGAAAAAGTCCGCATTCCGTTCCGGATCATTGCCGTTCTACTTTCGCCCTTCCCGTATCCGGGTTATCCTCAGCACGGCGTCTGGCCGGCGTCGGTATTGACGGCCTGGCCGCGAATGATACGCGCGGCGTCGCTTGCAAAGAACGCAATGATCAGCGCGACTTCGTACGGGTCCACCAGGCGGCCCAACTGGGCGGGTCCCCAGGTTTTTCTGCACTCCTCGATATTCGCTTCGTCGTTTTTGCCCGTCATCTGCACCATGCAGCTCTTGAGCATGCCGGTATCGATCGCGCCGGGGTTGACGGCGTTTACGTTGATGCCGTACTTGCTCCATTCTATCGCCATGCACTGCGTCAGATTCTTGGCCGCGGCCTTGGACGCGTTGTAATGTCCCATGCGCGGGAAGCAGACCACCGCCGCGTTCGAGCAGACGTTGACGATATTGCCCGGGGACTTTCTTGCAATCAGACGCTTGGCGAAATTCACGGAGCAGTAAAACAGCCCCTTCGTGTTCACGTTGAAGTTGAGATCGAACTCCTTCTCCGGGATATCCAGCAGATCGCGGACCGTAAACGCGCCGGCGGAATTCACGAGGATATCCATCGGCCCGAAAAAGCCCTCCGCCTCGGTCAGCGCCTGATCGATGGAATCGAGGGAGGTAAGGTCGATATGAACCCCCGCGACCCTCTTTGCAAAGCTGGGGTTGAACCCCTTCAGATCCGCGACCGCCTTCTGCAGGGCCTCGTCCTTGATATCGGCAAGAACGACCTTCGCGCCCTTTTCCAGCATCGCCCGGCCGGTCTGCTTGCCTACGCCGCCGCCGCCGCCGGTGATAAACGCAATGCGGTTTTCCAAAGAATCTCTACTCATAACCTTATACCTCTTTTCATAAAAATGCGGGAGCAAGAAGAACGCCGCCGGAATCCTGGATGATGTCGCCCGTGATGTTGCTTGCGCGGGAGGATGCCAGATAGATGCAGGCGTCCGCGATTTCTTCGGGTTTTCCGAAGCGGCCGACCGGCGCTCTGGAGGAATAGCGCGCTCTCCACTCCGGCACGCCGTCGTCGATGCCAGGCGCGTCGATGACGCCGGGGGCGACGCCGTTTACGCGGATGCCGTGCGGCCCAAGCTCAACGGCCATGCAGCGGATCATCATGTCGATGGCGGCCTTCGCCATGCCGTAGTGCATGATGAAGGGCGTCGGATTGGTCGCGCTCAGCGACGAAATGCACACGATCGATCCGTGGGTGCCGGCCTCGATCATCCGCTTGGCGACCTGCTGGGAGAAGAAGAAGACGCCCTTGGTGTTCGTATCGAACATGTCGTCCCACACCTTCTCGGTAATCTCCATGAGCGCGCACCAAGGATAGGTGCCGGCGTTGTTGACCAGGCTGTCGATCCTCCCGAAGCGCTTTACAATCGCTTTGGAAACGGCCTCGCACTGCTTCGGATCGCTGTGATCGAGTTTGAACGCGTCCGCATCGACACCCATCGCCTTCAGCTCGGCAACCTTGTCGTGTGCCTTCGCTTCATTGGTCAGGTAGGTGATGCAGACATTCGCGCCAACCTCGGCGAACCCCGTTGCGATCGACGCGCCGATTCCCTTCGCGCCGCCGGTCACCACTACGTTCTTTCCTTCAAAGGTAACAAATTCTTTCCTGCTCATTGCGAATAACATCCCTTTCGTTGCAATCTGGTTTTGAAAAGACAGCGCCGCCTCTGCGGCTTTCCGGTACGCATCACCGCTTTTCTTCCGTTCTCGGGTCCGTTCTATTTCTTATCCCAATAGTACTTCATGGTAAACGCCGGATAAACGCCGGTATCCGTCACAATGCCGCTGACAAACTCGGGAGGCGTCGCGTCAAACGCGGGATAGAAGCCGCTCACGTTCGGCGTAGCCGTTCGCACGCCCAGGCAGTAGAGCGACTCGTTGCCGTCGCGCACCTCGTTTACGACGTCCTCCGGGCCCTTGGCTTTCGGATCGGGACCGAAGCTGAACGCATAAAACGGAATCCCGTAGTGATGCGCGCAGATGGCGATCTGCAGCGTGCCGACCTTATTGAACACGTGGCCGCTCATGGTCAGCCTGTCGCACCCGGCGAAGAACTTATCGACCATGCCGAGCGACATCACGTGCGCGGACATGTTGTCCGTGATGACGGTCGTTGGAATGCCCAGTTCCGAAATCGCGTTGGCCGTCAGGCGGGCGCCCTGCAGATACGGCCTGGTCTCGCCGCAGATGGCCTTGATCTTCTTGCCCTGCTCCAATACGTTCACCATGGTGTACGCGATCGTCGTGTCCGCCCAGCAGTGATTAAGGACGGTGTCGCCGTCGTCGATCAGATTCGCGGCGTTTTTGCCCAGCCGGTCCATGCGCTCGTTGTCCTCGATCACGAAGGCGTCCGCCGCGTCCAGCACCGCCTGTTCGACGTCTCCGCCTGCGGCGGCCGCGTCCTTGCCGGCGTGATACATGCGTTCGGCCGCGATTTTTACGGCGTCGTTGGTAGGCCGCGTGCTGATCATGCGGTCCGCCGCCTTCCGCAGGCCGGCGTTGACGGCATCGGCCTTTTCGCGCTTCAGCGCCCGCGCCGCCTGCACCATCGCGTACGCCGTTGCGTATTTGGGGCCGTAGCTCTGCGTAACCATCGTCTCGATGGCCACCGCCACGTCCTCATACGTCCTGCAGGCGACAAAATCGACGTTGAACGGATACTTTCTCCTGTCCAGAATGTATACCGTGCCGTCCTCATAGCGGGCGACATTTTCCGGACGATTCAGAAAGGGTAACCGATCACTGAACTTGAACTTCATAATTCTCTCCCCATGTTTTTATAGATCAGATCATTTCACTTTGAAATCAGCGAACGACTTCAAAAATCAGCGGTTCCGGAACGAAGGCTTCCTTTTTCAGCTCAACCGTATGGAGCACCAGCGCTTCGGCCTCCGCCATATGCGCGTCGTCCTTCGAATAGAGGCGGCACAGTTCCTCTCCCGCTTTGACATATTCGCTGTACCGTTTGGTGAAGGAAAGGCCGGCCTGGAAATCAATCGGCGCGTCCTTTGTTTTTCTGGCGGCGCCGAGTACGGCCGTCGCCCGCCCGATATCCTCCGCCCGGAGAATGTTGATGTAGCCGCTTGCCGGCGCCTTGACGCTGTAGACGCAGGGCTTTTCATAATAGAGCGCCGGGTTTTCGATCGCTTCGAACATGCCGCCCTGACGCTCGACCAGCTGTTTGAACTTTTTAAGGGCCGCGCCGCTTTTCAGGGCCTCCTGCGCCTTCTGTTTGCAGTTTTCAAACGTGTCGATCTCAGCCAGCGACAGCATTTCGGCCGCCAGCCGCACGCAGAGCTCGTCCACGTCCTCCGCGCCGTCGCCCCGCAGGGTGGCCACCGCCTCCTGGACCTCCAGAAGATGGCCGACGTTTCTGCCGAGCGGCCGGTTCATATTCGTGATATAGCAGACCGTTTCATGCCCGCTCAGCTGGCCGATGCGGCACATCAGCTTTGCAAGCTTGATGCCGTCCTCATACTTCTGGACCAGCGCGCCCGTTCCGACCTTGACGTCCAGCACGAATTTGTCCGCACCGGACGCAAGCTTTTTGCTCATGATGCTGCTTGCAATCAGGGGCAGGCTCTTCGCGGTCGCCGTGACGTCCCGAATGGCGTACATTTTTTTATCGGCGGGGGCGATGTTCTTCGTCTGCCCCACAAGCGAAATGCCGATCGAATTGACGTTTGAAATGAACTCCTCCGAGGAAAGGGCCGTCCGAAACCCGGGAATCGACTCGAGCTTGTCCACCGTTCCGGTTGCGACGCCAAGCCCTCTTCCGGACATCTTCGCAACTTTCCCGCCGCAGGAAGCGACCAGCGGCGTAAGCACCAGCGTGGTCGTATCCCCGATCCCGCCGGTACTGTGCTTATCCACCTTGATGCCGGGAATCGCCGATAGATCCATCTGTTCGCCGGAATGCAGCATGGCCAGCGTCAGATCCGTAATCTCCTGATCGCCCATTCCGTTCAGAAAGATCGCCATGATCAGCGCGGACGTCTGATAATCCGGTATTTCTCCGGCGCACATGCCGGTGACAAAATAGTCGAGCTCTTCGCGCGTCAGCGTTTCTTTGTTGATCTTTTTTTCAATGATGTTATACATGCTTACAGACATTTTCTTATACCTCATCAATCCGATCGATTCTGTCCTTCCGTGCGCGCCGGCGGATCCGGAAATTCGGGGTTCCATGGCCGCGCGACGCCGGATAATCCGGGGAAACGGCTGAACGCAGCCGCTTTTTCATGTGTTCCTTCTCTCGCTCACCTCGGATTCCGGTACCATACGTTACGATCTGGCAGGATTCAAATAATACGCCACGATTTCAATATATTGCCCTTCTGGTTTTTGTTTTATGCAATATATGCAATAAAATATCTTATTTATTGACTATTATAGTCATATTCGGTAAAATGTCAATAAAAATAGTTTGACAATTGCTATTTATTTGCTAACATCAGATTAGAAAACAAATTGGCGGAAGGTGAAGGGCACATGGCGAAGAGTGCGAAAGCGACCATCGAACAGCGAAAGAAGGAGCTTGTCTTTTTTTTGACCAGGAATCATCAGGCGTCCCTGGCCGACCTTGCGGACGCGCTGCATGTGTCGCCGGCCACCGCAAGGCGGGATGTGAACAGCCTGCTGGAGGACAGAACGCTGCTGAAATGCCGCAACGGTCAGTTTGCGCTCAACGAGGAAATCGCGCTGGACGCCAATATCTTTACGCGCAGCTCCGCGCACTATCAGCAGAAGGTTGCAATCGCCAGATGCGCAACGCAGTTCATCCGCGACGGCGAGATCATCGGCGCGAACGCGAGCTCTTCCGTATTGGAGCTGATCAAACTGCTGCCGCAGTTTCGCGATCTTACGGTGGTGACCAACAGTCTGCTTGCGGCGCCCTATCTGACCTCATGCCTTTCTATGCGGCTTTTCAGCATCGGAGGGTCCGTTTATCTGCCCGGCCTCGCAACGGTGGGGGAACTCGCGTGCGAAGAAATCAAGAAATATACGTTTGACATCGCTTTTTCCTCCGCCTCCGCGCTGGATACGGACTTTGGCCTGAGCATCAGCGAACCGCATTCCGTGATAACGGAAACCGCGTTTCTCGACAGAGGCGTCAAGCGCATCCTGCTGCTGGACAGCTCCAAAATCGGACGCCGCGCGTTTCGCTGGTTTTATTCGCTGGACCGCATCGATATGGTGATCACCGACAGTCTGATCGATCCCGCGGAGGCGGAGAAGCTGCGGACGCACGGCATCCCCCTGACCATCGCGGAACTGTAGATTTCCCTTCCGGCGTTCCCGCGCCTTCCTGCAGGCGCGCCTTCGATTGATCAAAACCGATTTTTGCCTGTTCTTTTCAGCAGGCATTCTGCGGTCATGCCGTATCAAACCGGCAGCCACGGCGCTTCGCCCGTGATCCGGCGTTTTTTTGAATCGCCCCCGGCCTGCTGTTTTCGTCCGGTACCTGTCTATTGCCAGGGAAAAGTTTTCCCGGCGTTCCAGTCGTTCAGCACAAAGCGGACCGACATGCAACACGCGGTCGACCGGCGGCATTGCCGGCATTGGATATAGAAATCATCCGTTGCGGAATCCAGCCAGACCTAGCTGTTTGATTGGTCTTCCGTCAGAATACAGACTTGTTGAGCATCCATCCCTGTGAACCGAAGTCTGCCGCAGCAAGATCGAACTTGAAAATTCCACCGAAATTGATATGATAATAAAAACAGCAAATCAGGCGGGCGGCAGAGTGGCAAAAGAATTCACGATAACGAACGATACGATCGAACAGCCGGTTTCGCATGCCGATCCGGCGCTCGGCGTCTTTACGGAACGGGTCAAGCTCCTCATCCCCGCCGGCGTAATCAAGCGCCCCCGGGTGCTGTTCGTGATGGGCGGGGAATCCGCGCTTACGGATTCCGCCCTGATCCGTTTCTTCCGCGCATATGGAAAGCGGAACGACATGGTCGTCCTCTGCGGCGAGCACCGGGGCTACGGGACGTCCATCAGCGGGGAAAACCAGAACCGCCCCGCCTATGTATCGGTCTCGGAAGCGCTTGCCGATTATCACGCCGTCCGGCAGAAATACGCGGAGCGGTTCCCCGCGGAGTGGATCGTCTGCGGCCGCAGCTACGGCGGAAGCCTTGCGATATCGTATGCCTGCGCGTATCCGCAGGACGCCGCGGCGCTATTATGCTCCAGCGGCGTCACCGACTGGAACGCCCTGCTGCCCGAGTATGACGCCGCCGCCCGGGAAAATCTCGGGCCGGCGCTGTACGAACGGCTGTGCGGGCATATCGACCGTCTGTCCCCCGCCGATCCTTTTTCAGAGCACTGGTACGATCGGGAGCTCATCTATGCGTTCGTCACGGGGATATGCCAGTTCCGGGAGTACCGAAAGCTGCTGCCCGCCGTTTCCGCCATGGCAAAGCTGCCCACAAAGCGATTCGTCAGCGCGATGAAGACCGCCGATCGCCTGTTTGCGAAGGGCTCCGCCGCACAATACGCAGATTCCAACAAAGCCGCGACTCTATCCAACGGCGAAGCATGCACCTGCCGTTACGGCTGGCGCGTCTGGCGGTATCAGCAGGCGTTCGAGTTGGGGACGTTCTGGGCGCCTTCGGAACAGCGCAGCATCTACCGCCGCAACGCCGCCGAGTGGAAAGCGGAATGCCGGAAGCTCTTTGGTCAGGATGCGCCCGTGTTTGACGCCGGCGTAACGTGGGACGTGCGGGACATGGTCCCCAAGCTGAACGTGCCGATGATCTACGTCCGCGGCGGAAGGGACCCGTGGCGCAGGGTCGGCCTGGAGGAAGCGTATCCCCTCAAAAACGGAACGGTCGTCACGATACAAAACGGCTTCCACTGCCCGGACAGCTATCCGGACACGGGGCCGGCGATTATGGAAACATTGCTTTCCTATATGTAAGGAGGAACAACCCATGAACTTCGACTACGAAACCCGCCTTGCCAGACTGCAGTCCCGCATGAAGGAACAGAATCTGGACGCCTTTCTCATCTCGACCCAGGATTCGATCTTCTACCTCTCCGGCGCGTCCTACAAGCCGATCGAACGCCCCTTCTTCATCATCGTAAGGCAGGAAGGGAAATACGATCTCGTCGTGCCGCGCCTTGAATACGAGCACATGAAGAAGGTGGAAGCGTACGGGGAGATCCGGAGCTATTTTGAATTTCCGTCGGTGGAGGGCCGGAATTGGTACGATCTGCTCAACGGCATGCTTGGCCCGGACGCCCGCGTGGGGATCGAACCGGATTTTCCCGCTGCGATGCGTGCGCGTCTCAAGGTAAAGGAATCCGTCGTTTCCGACGCGGTGCTTCAGCTCAGGATGGTGAAGGACGCGCAGGAGATCGAAGCGATCCGGTACGCCTCGAGCTGGACCGATCTGGGCATGAAGACACTGCGCGGCGGCCTCTACCGCGGATACTCCGTCGTGGAGAGCGTCATGCCCGCGCGAACGCTCCAGACGGGCGTGATCAAAAGCGGCGATTACGATTATCTCAACTGCAGTTTCCTCACCGCGGGCTGGCCCGCGCCGAAGAGCGCGCAGCCGCACAGCGTCCCGGATTTTCATGCCCGCATGGGCGCCGGCCCGATCGTTCTGATGAGCTACAACCGCGTCAACGGCTACGCCGCCGAGTGCGAACGCACCGTGTTTCTCGGCGAGCCGTCGGATCGGGAGCTGGCGCTCTACCAATTGGTCATGAAGGCCCGCGACCTTGCATACTCCATGGTGCGGCCCGGCGTTCGCTGCTCCGACATCGATCAGGCCACGCAGGAGCTCTTCGCGTCCAGCGGTTACCGGGACCATATCATCCATCGCACCGGGCACGGCATCGGACTAGGCAACCACGAGCAGCCGTGGCTTTCAAACGGCAGCGCGGACGTGCTCGCGGAAAACATGGTCATCAGCATAGAGCCCGCCCTCTATTTTGACGATATCGGCGGATTCCGCCACTCCGACACCGTGCTGGTTACGAAGGACGGCTACGAAATCCTCACGAAGTATCCTTCGGACCTTGCGCATCTGATCGTGCAGAAAAAGCATCTTGGAAAGAAGCTGAAAGGAGCGCTCATCCGCAAGGCGATCCGGTTCTGACGACGGCCTGCTCAATCGCGTGTTTCGCAGTTGCAGGGACCGCGTGCGCCGGGTGTCTGCCGGCGTATACCAGAGACCGGGAACCGCCCGCGCCGGATACGATAAAAACGGCAAGCCGCCGGAGGACGAATATGCTGAAAAGAATACTGCTGATCACGCTCTTGGTTTCCTTTGCATTCCTGACGTGCGCCTGCGAAGGTTTGGATGAACTCTCCTCGGCTGTTATCGATACAATTGCGCAGGCGGAAACCGGCTCTGATTCGAATTCCGCTGCCGTTGATGCGAGCGCGCAGACGGAGACCGGCACCTGTTTGAATTCCCCTTTTCACGGGGATGGCAGCTGGTACTTAACGCAGGCGTTCGGCGCGTATTATAATGAGCCGTCGCTGAATATCGCCGGCCACCATACCGGCGAGGACTGGAATTATGCCGCCGGAGACGGGGATGCGGGGCAGCCGGTTTACGCGATCGCGCCCGGAACGGTTGTCGGCTCGGGGCCTGTATTTTCAAACGATCCGGAAGGAACGACGGGCGGGTTCTATCTCGTTGTGAAACACGAAGGCCAGTTTACAATACCGGGGAGCGAGGGCGCGCATATCCAAGCGTCGTCGGCCCCGCAGCATGAGGCGGGGAGAGCCAGCAATAACGGCAAAGCGATGCTGCTGGCAAGCGATGTGTTCACAAGCGAACCGCTGACCGATTACAGCCTCGGCGAAACGGACCTGCAGGGAGCGTACAGCTATCCGGCGCTGGCCCAGCCGGTTACGGTGCTCTACTCCGTCTATCTGCACATACAGGACCCAAGCGAGTATATTGCAGCGCTGGACGACGATCGGATCACGGAGGAAATGCTGGACGAGCCGATCGGTTATTTAATGGGCGGGATGTCCGCTTTTTCTTCCCACCTGCACTTTGAAATCAGAGTCGGGGACAACGCCGGTATTACAAAGAGCGCCCTTTCCGGAAACGTCAACGGGTACTTCACAAATTCGCAGGATATGATCAGCGTGGGTTACCGCGAGCCAAGTTCGATCATACAGGCGAACATGCGCGGCGATGCCGCTTCGGGAGCCACGGCGCAGGTTCAGGGCGCGAGCGCCATGCAGGGAAGCGCCTATGAGAACGGTACGTTTCTTATCAGCCTGCGCCCTGATGCGGAAGAACCCGACGACTTCGCCTGGTGCTGTACGGATTCGGATTCCTATGTGATATCCGAAACGAACGGCGGTTACCTGCTGACATGCTACGTTTTTGACTGTTTTACCGTATCGTATGACGAATACTGCAGAATGGCCGCCGGAGAAACGATCGATACCCCGGCCGGGCAAATAGGGCAGCCACAGTGCGTCGGCGAATATAACGATTACCTGCTTGAAGAAGGGGCCGTTATTTTCAACGAAGGAGAATACTGCATCAACAGAATTCCTGAAGCGGGCAGTCCTGAAATCCTTCGTTACACATGGCCCGAGATATGGTCGAACAGCAGGGACATGGAGTATTGCCCCGTCATCCTGTCATCTGAAAAGCAGGTATTCTTTATTTCAGATGACGCGGCGGTGTCTCTTTACGACTACGGCTACGCTTCTGCGGTAAGTTTCCACGATTATCTGGCCGGCGGGAACGATTTTATGGGGGACCCTGTCTGGAATTATACTTTTTATGCAACTGTTCAAAACAATGAAATCATTGCGCTCGAAGAGGTTCTCGCCTTCAGGGACGATTGCGCGTAATGGATCCGCTTACCGCACGGCATCCGGATTGTGATCATGCCGTTGCGGTCCTAAACCGGCAGAAGGAAAAAGCGCCCCGGAATATTCCGGGGCGTTCCGCTTGTCGATAAGGGGGACCGTTGGAGGCTCCGCCTCCAAACCACCGCTCAGGGCCGTAACGGCCCTGAGAACCCATTTTCACAGACGCCCTGAAACAGGGCGTCTGCGGAGTCGGGGATTCCCAAGGGACGTGTCCCCTGGGTGGAGTACAGGGATAAAACCCCTGCAAAAGAACTCTTTGACAGTCTGGAACGCTCCGGCGATGTTCAGCCCGTAACCGAGGTTCCGAACACATGCGCCATTTCGTCGGTCATCCGCCGGCGGCGGCAGGCTTCGCAGAGCGTCGGCGCCGTCTGTCCGCCGCGCTGCGCCGCGTAAGCAAGCGATTCCGGCGTGCCGATCACCGCGCCGCAGCGTTCGCACCGCACCAGTTCGAACGTCTTTCCCCAGATGGTGCGGGCGCCGGCGGTTTCGGACGCGACGATATGCCCGGTCGGGCAGACCGCCGCGCAGCTGCCGCAGCCGATGCAGTCCGGCGAGGGTTCGTCATACGGCGTGCCGACGGTCTTCTCCGTGCCGCGCAGCAGCGTGCTGATCGCCCCGGAGCCGAGGCTGCCGCACGCCTGCACGCACAGTCCGCAGAGAATGCACCTGCCGGAATCCAGCGCGGTGAACCGTTCGATCTGCGGGGCGTGATATGTTTCACAGAGCGCGGCGATTTCCGGGCTGTCCGGCGCGCGCCTGCGCAGCAGCTCGAGTATGATCCCGCGCTGCTCGCGCACCCTGTCGCTGTCGGTCTCCACGCTGCACGCGCGCGAAACGGGGTATACGCAGGCGGTTACGATCCGCTTTCTGCCGTTTTCCTCCACCTCCACGATGCACACGCGGCAGCAGCCCTGTTCGCCGAGCCCGGCGTGGCGGCAGAGCGTCGGGATGTGGATGCCGTTGCGCTCGGCGATCGTGAGAAGATATTCTCCCTTTTCGCATTCGCAGGGCTTGCCGTTGATGGTGATCGTCATTGCTCCGTCCTCCCCCGCACCGTTACGGCGCCGAACCGGCATGCCGTCCGGCAGCTGCCGCAGACGATGCACTTCGTCGGTTCGATTCTGTGCGACTGTTTGAGCGCGCCCTCGATTGCTCCGGTCGGACACGCCTTCGCGCAGGCGCCGCAGCCGACGCATTTTTCCGCGTCGATCCGAAAAGCGGTCAGCTTCCGGCAGACGCCCGCCGGACAGCGATGTTCGCGGATATGCGCGTCGTACTCGTCCCGAAAATACCGGATGGTCGTGAGTACGGGATTGGGCGCGGATTTGCCGAGCGCGCAGAGCGAGCTGTCCTGCAGCGTTGCGCCGAGCCGTTCGAGCAGCTCGACGTCGCCCTCCCGCCCGCGTCCTTCGCAGATATCGGTCAGAATCGCCAGCATCTGCCGCAGGCCCTCCCGGCAGGGCGTGCATTTGCCGCAGCTTTCCTCGCTGAGGAAGTTGACGTAATAGCGCGCGACCTCGACCATGCAGCTCGTGTCGTCCATCACGATCATCCCGCCCGAGCCCATCATGGCGCCGTATTTCGTGAGCGTATCGAAGTCCACCGCCAGATCGAGCATGCGTTCCGGAATGCACCCGCCGGACGGCCCGCCGGTCTGCACGGCCTTGAACGGTCGTCCGTCCGCGACCCCGCCGCCGATATCGAAGATCAGCTCGCGCAGCGTACATCCCATCGGGACCTCCACGAGGCCGGTGTTCTTCACCTTGCCGACCAGCGAAAAGACCTTGGTCCCCTTGCTGCTTTCCGTGCCGAGCCGCGCATACGCCGCGCCGCCGCCCGTGATGATCACGGGCACGTTCGCCCAGGTTTCCACGTTGTTGAGCACGGTGGGATGGTCCCACAGCCCGCGCTGCACGCTGCGGATGTATTTTGCGCGCGGCTCGCCGACGCGCCCCTCGATGGACGCCATCAGCGCGGTCGATTCGCCGCAGACGAACGCGCCGCCGCCGCGCACGACGCGGAGCTTGAGCGGCTTGCCGCTGCCGAGTATGCTTTCTCCGAGAAAACCGGCTTCCTCCGCCTGCCGGATCGCGGTATTGACGGCGTGGACGGCCATATCGTATTCGTCGCGGATATACAGGTAACCTTCCTCCGCGCCGATCGCCAGCGCGCAGACGGCCATGCCTTCGAGCACGCTGTGCGGGTCGCCCTCCAGAATCGAGCGGTCCATGAACGCCCCGGGGTCGCCCTCGTCGCCGTTGCAGACGACGTACTTCGGAAACACGTCGTATCCCGCCGCGGAGCGCCATTTGCGCCCGGTCGGGAAGCCCGCGCCGCCGCGCCCGCGCAGGCCGGAGGTTTCCATCTCGGTCAGGATTTCGTCCTGCGTCATGGTCAGCGCCTTTCCCAGCGCCTCGTATCCGCCGCGCGCAAGATAGTCCGCGAGCGAATGCGGGTCGATCTCCCCGACGTTGCGCAGCGCGATCTTTTCCTGTCTTTTATAGAACGGATGCGCGGCGCGCGGCGTATGCGGTTCGCCGTTTTCATCCTTGTACAGCAGCCGCCGCACCGGCTCGTTCTGCGTCAGTCCGCGAACGATATCGGGAGCGTCGGACGCTTTGACATGATAGTAGGCGATATCGTCCGGCTGGATGCGCACGAGCGGGCCCGCCTCGCAGAACCCGTGGCAGCCGGTCCGTTTGACGGTGCGCTCCACGGGGCAGTCGATCCCGGCGGCGGCGATTTCACGCTCGAGCGCGTCGGCGACCGCGCGCGCGCCGTTTGCAAGGCAGCCGGTGTCGCAGCACACGAGGATGGTCTGTTTCATCTTTCGACCGCCTCCTTCCGGTAGGAATTCAGTACGCCGGGCAGCTTTTCCAGCGTCATCCGCCCGTAAAACGTGTCGTCGATGAGGATGACCGGCGAAATGGCGCACGAGCCGAGGCAGTTGACCAGTTGCAGCGTAAAGAGTCCGTCCGGCGTGGTCTCGCCCGGCTTGATGCCCAGCTCGCGCTCGATGCCCTCGAGCAGGACGCTGCCGCCGCGGATATGGCAGGCGGTCCCGTCGCAGAGTTTGATGATATGCCGGCCCTTCGGCTTGAGGCTGAAGGCTTTATAGAACGTAGCCATGGAAAACAGCTGCGAGAAGGGGCAGGACAGATGCTTTGCCAGCGCTTCCAGCCCCTCGCGCGGCAGATAGCCGAACTGCCGCTGCATATCCTGCATCGCGGCAAGCGCGTACTGCCGGCTGCCGGGGTAGCGGTCGATCACCGTCTGAATTTCTTCTGTGGTATGCAAGGCGTTTGCCTCCTGACGCTCTGTTTTTTCGGATGCGGGTTTCCAGCGCGCCGCACGCTTTGCGGCGGCGGGCCGGATGGACGGCGGGCGGCTCAGCCGCCGGCGACCAGCGGGAAGATCGCCACGGCGCTGGATTCGGAGAGCGGCGTATCGATCCCCTGCAGGTGCGAAATATGCCGTCCGTCCACCAGTACGATGGCGTCCCGGCCGAGCGCGTTTCGATCGGGCGAAAGGACCTTTTCCCCAAATTCCGGCCCGTAGCACTCGGAGAGCAGCAGGAGAAGCCCGCGCACGCTTTCAGGCGCGGGCATCTCCATTTCGCCGACATGCGTAATGTCCCGGTAGGTTGCGAAGAAACGGACCTTCATTCCGTCAGATCCCGAGCTGCGTGAGTTTGTCCGGCGTCGGCACGCCTTCCTTGTCCCAGCCGCGCAGCGTGTAGTATTCTTCCAGCATTACATACAGCTCGGCGACCCGTCCCTTTGCCGGGCCGGACGGAAGTTTTTCGCGGAGCAGCCGCGGCGGGAGCGTGTCCTTCTCCACGCCTGCGGCGATATTGAAGCGCTTTTCGAGGTTCCAGATACGCTCGCCCTTGAGCAGGATCTCCTCGTCGGTTTCGTCGGTGCCGACCGCTTCGCGGTATTCGGCCGCGATCTCCGGCAGGCCGATGCCGAACGTCGTGAACAGGCAGGTGCCGCTCGCGTCCACAAGCGACGTCAGATCCTGGAAGAGCTTGAGGAGCGCGGGCTTGCCCTCGGTAACGAGCGGGTCGGTCTTCAGCGGCACGCCGAGGATTTCCGGCGAGGTCAGATAGCCGCGGACGTGGCAGCCGCCGCGGTTGCTGGTGGCGTATTCGAGCGCCATCCCCTGAATGGCGCGGCCGTCGTAGGCGGGCATCTCCTGTTTCTTCACGCTCATGGAGAGCTCGGGATGGCCGTATTTTTCCGCAAGGCGGTACGAGCCCTTCGCCAGCTCCCTGCCGAACCCTTCGTTTTTGCCGACGGCCTCCGTCAGATCGACGATGGCCTGCGCGTCCCCGAAACGAAGCTTGAAGCCCACGTCGCTTTCCGGCAGCACGCCCATGTCCGAGAGCTCCATGGCGCAGGCGATGGTCGAGCCGAGCGTGATCGGGTCCATGCCGTACTCGTTGCAGAGGTGGTTCGCGCGCACGATCGCGGCTAGGTCGCTCACGCCGCAGTCCGCGCCGTAGCTCCAGCCCGCTTCGTATTCCGGTCCCTCGCCGAAGCTCTTGAACGGGCCCTCCGGAATTCTGGTCACGCGCCCGCAGGCGATCGAGCAGCCGAAGCAGCCCTTGTTCTTCACAAGGTAGGTCTTTGCGAGCGTTTCGCCGCCCGTGGCGTCCGCCTGATCGAACACGGAGCCGTCGCGCCAGTTCCGGAGCGGCAGCGCGCCGGATTCGTTGATGATGTTGACCAGCACCTCCGTGCCGAGCGCGGCGAGGCCGCTGCCGGAGACCGGGTGCGCCTTCAGCTTGGCGCGCGCATCCGTGACCGCTTCCATGAATTTCTCGGGCCTTGCGACGGTGACGGACCCTGTGCCGCGCACGGCGACCGCCTTGAGCTTTTTGGAGCCCATGACCGCGCCGAGTCCGCCCCGGCCCGCCGCGCGGTGCTTTTCATTGATCACGCCCGCGTAGAGGCAGAGGTTTTCGCCCGCCGGGCCGATGCAGGAGATCTTGAAATTGCCGAGTTCCTGCTGCAAAGCGTCGGTGGTTTCGTACACCGTTTTGCCCCAGAGGCCGGATGCGTCGCGCAGCTCGACCGTGCCGTCGTTGATGCAGAGATACACCGGCGTTTCCGATGCGTTTTCGATGATGATGCCGTCGTAACCGGCGAATTTCAGCTCGGGCCCGAAATGCCCGCCGGAGTTGGCCGCGCCGATCGTGCCGGTCAGCGGCGCCTTTGCAACGACCTCGTAGCGCCCCGCGGATCCGGCGGCCGTTCCGGTCAGCGGGCCGGTCATATAGATCAGCTTGTTTTCCGGCGAAAGCGGATCGACCATGGGGTCCACTTCGTCGCAGAAGTACTTCGTTCCAAGGCCGCGCGCGCCGACGTAATCATGCGCGTTTTTCATGTTGAGCGGCTCTTTCTTTATCGTTTTTGCCTTCAGGTCCACCCGAAGGATCGTTCCCATCCACGCGTTCATGCGAGTCCCCCCTCTCCGAAGACTTCCTTGAAGCTCTCGGCCACCGCCTTCTTGCGGTCCGCGCTTTCCGTGGGGTCCACAAACGTGATCGCGCCGGACGGGCAGAACTTTGCGCACATCGGGTCGCCGCCGCAAAGGTCGCATTTGAAGACCTGCCGCGTGATGGGAGAGAAGCTGATGTTGCCCAGCGGGCAGGCGGATACGCACATCTTGCAGGTGATGCACTTCTCGTGGTCGATGAGGACGGTGCCGTCGGCGTTCCGGCTGATGGCATGCACCGGGCAGACCTTTTCGCAGCAGGCGTCCTCGCACTGCAGGCACATGACCGGGATGCTGACGGCCGCCGCTTCATAGTCCATGACCGTCACGGCGGACAGCCGCGGGTTGAACTGCTGCGTGTGCCGGAACGAACACATGATTTCGCAGGTCCGGCAGGACACGCACTTCTCGGGTTTGATGATGAGCTGTTTTCCCATGTTCCTTTTCCTACGCCACCGGCAGCGTCCCGCCGGTGGGTTCGGATCGCCACCTCCTTTATCTTTCTTTAGGATGGATCGGGAGGGCTTGAAAGGATGCAAAAACCCACGGGAAACAAACGTTTCCCGTGGGCTCCTTTGCTAACACGGCAGGTCGTGCGGTCACCCGCGCGGCCCTTTGGACGATCCCGCTTGCCTGGGTGTTTCAAGCGGCTATCGCCTCGGAAGCACACCTTGCATAACCCGTATTCGATTCTATTTGGAGTATACCAAGAATCATACGTCCTGTAAACATAAAAATAATGGAATGGGATTCAAAAGCGGCGCGTGTTTCGTAAGCGGTTCAGCATGCCGGCGGAAACAGGGGCCACGCGCAACGTGGCGGAAATTCCGGATCACGCGTGAAAGTGATATCTTCACGAATGCTGCTTTTCAGTTTATAATTAAAAAAGTAATGGATTCAGCGTTCTATCGGCACCCAGCAAAACGAAAGGAACACCCATATGAAACGGATGCTTTGCCTCATCTGCGCGGCTGCGCTTGCAATGTCCTTCCTCGCCTGCGCGGCGCCCGCGGCGAACGACGCCACGACGGCGGAACCGGCGGCCACCGCTCTGCCGGCGGAGGAGGACGAGAGTCCGGCCGCCGAAACGGCCGCCGAACTGAACGCGCTGATTCAGCAGTATCAGGACAGCGGGGATTATGAAAACGCCTACCTCACCGCGCTCAAACTCACGGAACTGGAACCGGAGAATACGGACGCGTATCTTGCAGCGGCCGACGCCCTGCTGTCCCTGAACGCGCAGAACGAGCAGGAGATGAAGCGCCTGCTCGAGGAGATCCTGGCAAATTCGCCCGACAGCGCGGAAGAGGTTGCCGGCTGGCTGGAGGACAATGGTCTGGAGGGCGCCGTGGAACTGCCGTTTGTGCACGACTACGCGGACGAAAGCGAGATCAACACCGTCGGCAACACGGCCGGAAACATGACCAACACTCTGATGGATGGATACTGGCGCGGCGGGTTCGTAACCACGCAGGCCGGGTGGATCTATTTCTCGCGCTTCATGGACGACAGGTATGCGATCTACAAAATGCGCACGGACGGAAGCGAGCTGCAGCGCGTCGGCGAGGCGCACGGCTACAGCCTGAACGTGGTGGGCGACTGGCTGTACTTTATCGATCCAAACAACGACAACAAGCCTTACCGCATGCGCACCGACGGCAGCAAGCTGCAGGAGCTCACGGATTTCTCCTGCTCGTTCCTCTCCGTTTCGGGCGACTGGGCGTACAGCGACGGCTTTGGCGAGGAAGGCACTCTCTGCAAATTCCGGACCGACGGATCGGAGCAGACGGCTCTGGTGGATTTACCGGTGATCAGCTGCTGTGTGTACGGCGATTGGGTGTACTTCTATAAAAAGAGCAATGAGGACGGCGGGCTGCTGCGGGTCCGCACCGACGGAACGGAGACGCAGGTTATTGTTTCCGGTATTCCGCAGTGCTTTGCCATTTCCGACGACGTCGTCTATTATGTCGATCCGGACGACCCATGGGAAGTCATGCAGTGCGATCTGGACGGCGGCAATCCGAAGGAGGCTTACCGCGCGAACGACACCATCACGGCGATGAACGTCAGCGGCGATACGCTGATCGTCGCATACGGCGTTTCGTTCGATAAGGATAGATTTACCCTCAGCAGCTTCATCGTGACGGTCGACCTGCCCAGCGTGGCCGTTCTGAACGAATGGGAGGCGCAGACCGAGCCGCTCTGCGTGGGCGAAGGATACCTGTTTTACACCGAGGACACCGAGGGCATGCGCTGGCATTGCGTCAATCTGGAAACCGGCGCGGATATCCCGATGGAGGAATGACGCGGCCGCACGAATTTCGCCTTCTCGGTCCGTTTCGGCAGCCTTGCTGCAGACCGGCCGCTTGTCGATCAATGGAGACCGTCGGAGGCTCCGCCTCCAAACCGCCGTTTCGGGCCGTAACGGCCCTGAGCACCCGTTTCCGCAAGCGCTCTGGAACAGGGCGCTTGCGGGGTCAGGAATTCCCAAGGGACGTGTCCCTTGGGCGGGGCGCAGAGGGAAAACCCCTGTAAAAAACTTTTTAAGCAGGCTGAAGCGGGTATAACGCCCGCTTTTTTGCCGCGCAGAATACCGGCTCTTCCGGCTCCGCCGTGTGATTTTCGGCCGGCATACCTGCCGCCGACGCGCGCAAAAACGCCGGCTTTCACCCGCATTCCGCCTGTTCTCCTGTTTTTTGAAGCGGCAAATTGCGAATTGATTGCGCTTCAGCGGCTTTTTCTCAAAATACATGTAACAAAAGTACTTGCAAATCTTTTCCAGCTATGATATACAATAATTGAGAAGTGAACTCGCTCATTGATGCTCCCCGCAAACCCGCCGAAAGACGGAGACGCAAAGCTACAGGGCCTAAACGTAACTTGTTACGCACGGCAGCCAGTTGCCATCTTAAGATGCTCATGGCAAAACCGTCGAAAGGCGGCGACGCAAAGCTACAGGGCCTAAACGTGTTTCTCACGCATGGCAGCCAGATACCATCTGTTGATCTGTCGTATCAACGTACGCGCAGATCAAACCTCCAGACTTGGTTTGTTGTATGACGTTACGACAGTCATGAGCTAAGTCACAAGAAATTAATTTGGAGGGAAAATAAACATGAAAAAGTTCATTCTCACCGTTGCTCTGGTACTCGCAGTTGTTACCAGCCTTGTCGCCGGCACCATGGCCGCCTACACCCAGCAGCTCGACACGACGTCCGCAGCGATCACGACCAAGACATTCTCGATCAAGGGCAACATGAGCGACAGCTTCTCCGAAGCGATCAAGCTCGCTCCTGGCGAATCGATCGAGTATAAGGTTGAGATCACGAACGACGGCGAAGTCAACGCCAAGCTGAATGTCGGTGCGGAAATCCTTGCCGCTGACGGCAACGAGATCGACGGGTTGAAGCTCCAGGTCGTTTCGGTTGAGAAGATCGCTGTTGACGGAAGCACCGTCAAGAGCCTTACGCTCAGCACGGACGACGCCAAGGACGGCATGCTCAAAAAGGGCGAAACCGCCAAAGTGACCTTTAAGGTCGTTTGGGAGTACGCCGACGACGCCACGACCAACGCGCAGGACAACGCCGACATGCTCGCGGCGTCCTCACTGGTCAAGGTCAGCGTCAATGCAACCGGTCTTGCGAGCGACACAACCTATGCCATCGGCGATGTCGACACGGCGTTCAACGGCAACTAACGAAGAGTATCCCGGCACAAATTGGAGCCTCGGCTCCGCAGGGGTAAGGGGCAACTTGCTTGCCCCTTCCTTTCTTCTGGAAGGAGGTGCCCGTATGAAGCGCGCATGGAAATGGATCCTGCCGGCATCGCTTGCGGTGCTGATCGTGTTCGTGTTTTCCTACGGCAGCCTCGCGGCGTTCACCCAGTCGTTTTTCAAGGAAAGCGCGCCGATCACCACAAAATCCTTCACCTTTTACGTCAACGAAAGCAGTTCAGAGCAGCAGAGCCTTGGAGACGCGGTGCTCGCGCCGGGCGAAAGCAAAAACTACAGTGTCGTTCTCGACGGGCGCAGCTGCGAGACCGCCGTCGACGCGGTCGTCACGCTCAGCGTCAGCTACGACGGCGTCTGGCCGGACGGTTTTTCCGTGCGTTCCGGCGGCGAGGACGTCAGCGACGGGTTTTCGCGCACCTATACCGATCTGCAGAGCCTGGGCGACACGAAAACCGTCCCCATCGAGGTCGTATGGGAGGATCCGATGCTCGACGATTATGAGGCGTACCGCGATTTTACGCTGCATCTGAACGTTACCATCGCCGCTACGCAGGCCAACTGATGAAAGGAGAGGTTTGAATATGCATCGCATGCGAAGATTCGTGCTTCTCTTTTGCATCGTGTCCCTTCTTCTCCCGCTGTCGGTCGCGGCGGCGGCGTATTCCCGCACGTTTCATCTGACGGCCGACGTCAGTCTGGAGCTCCCAGAGCCGGTCGTTACCCCGACGCCCGTGCCGGACGATAAGACGGTGCGCATCGTCTATCACGCCGGATACTACTCAAACGAGCAGATCGAGGACAGCGCCCCGCGCAGGTCCTCCTTCACGCTGCCCGGCGCGCTGTTTGAACGCGACGGATATCAGCAGATCGGCTGGTCGACCTGGCCGTACAGCAGCTTTGTGCAATACGAATTCGGGGACACCTGCCGCACGAACACCAATACTTTACATTTCTATGCGGTCTGGCAATACGACTGGGACTGGGATTCCCTCTCCCCCTTCGACAGCCTGTACGGGACCGATTCGGCGTCCGAATCCTTCGTTTCCGATACGCCGGAAGCGGCGGATGAAACGCCTTCGCCGGATCTGAGCACGCCGGAGTCGAACACGCCGGAGCCGGATACCCCGCAGCCGGACACCCCGGCACCGGACACCCCGGCACCGGACGCTGATACGCCCGATCCGACGGTTTCCCCGTCCGGGGGGGGCGAGTGATGGAGCAGCAGTCTATGGACGGCTCCCGCTACGCAACGCGCGAAGAAGTCGAACGGCTGCTGGCGGAAACCGTGCGCTATGAGCACGCCGGCGCTTTTGCGAAACGCCGCATCGACCGGAAAAGCAAGGTTCGGACGCCCGGGCAGAAACTGCTGCACGTCGTCTGGACGGCGCTGTACTATATCCTGATCGCGGTTCTCTGCGTTATTTTATTCATCGGCATACGCGCCAAGGCGAACGACACGCTGCCGACCGTGCTCGGTTACAGCTTCTTCACCGTCAAAACCGGCAGCATGGTGCCCACGCTGCCGATCGGCTGTTATATCGTCGTAAAGCAGGCGTCCGATCCTTCCGCCCTGACGGAGGGCACGGTCACCACCTTCCGCTTTGAGGACGGCACCATCGTCACGCACCGCATCATCGAGGTGCTTGATACGGAGGAAGGGGTCCGCTACCGCACCAAGGGCGACAACCCCGACAACGACCCGGACGCGGAGCTTCTCGCGCCGGAGCGCGTCATCGGAACGCTGCAGCTTGTCATCCGGCTTCCGGAGATCTGGTAGCAGAAGCAATGAGGCAACCGTGAAAACAACAGCTAGACGGAAGCGGCGCTCCTATACGCCGACGGGCAGCGAGCGCATCGCCGTTTCCATGGAAAACGTTTCAAGCATGGAGCTTTTCAAGCAGCCCGACGGCAGTTTTCTGAAGGTGCTGTATGATATCGACCTGACCGTCGGCGTCGGCGAGCGCCACGGGATCGTCGGGGACAATCCCTTCGAACTGCAGCTGCTTTCGGAGATCATCGGCAACGTCAAGCCGCATGAAACCGGGCGCTGCTCCCTTCTCGAAATCGGCATGATGCGCCAGAAGCGGCGCATTCTTCCGCACGTCTACTATATCAACGACCAAAGGGTCCTCTTCGGGCACATGCACGTGCTCGGCTATCTGATGTTCGCCTCCGAGCACGCGCCCGGCAAGCCGGAGATCAGGCAGGCCGACTGGCTGAAGCTGCTGCTGCGCACGGGGCTGTATCCGTTTACGCTGACCTATATCCGTTCGCTCAGCCCTGCGGAATACGTACTGGTATCCGCGCTTCTTGCCTGCACATCCAAAGCCGTGCTCGTCGTGATGGACTTAAGCCGCGTCGCCGTGCCGGAACGGCTGATCGAACCGTTTGCCGCGCTGCTTGGCGAGCTGACGGCCGCCGGCAAAACCGTCGTGCTCGCGAACCCCGCCCGCGACTTCGTGCAGCGGGCCTGTACGCACGCATCGTTTCTGATGGACGGCACCATCGTTGCGAGCGACTCCGTGGACGCGCTCTGCGCCGCCT
>CAZIQO010000016.1:0-37817 GCA_964541465.1 uncultured Oscillospiraceae bacterium | reverse complement strand
ATGCTGGCGGCGTACGTATTCAACCTCACGGGGCTTTGCATCCTGATCACGCGCTTCGGCGGCGTGGGCGGGCGGGTGGATGTGCTTTCGCCTTTTCTCGCGCTGCTGACCGGGCTCATCGGCGGGTGTTTTGCGGACACGGCCGCGCTTTCGCCGGCGTTGCGGCGTCTGTCCCTGCTGACGCCGCAGGGGCTGTTTCTTGCGGGGCTGTCGGAGCCGGAGCACGCCGCGCTGTTCTTCGCCGTCCTGTTTGCCGCGGGCGCCGGCATGCTGCTTCTTTCTGAAATTCCGGCGCTGCGCCTGGCGAAAAAGCGAAAAAGGGCGGGAAGGAAGATTTGACGCAGGCGGGCGGGGCCGTGAAAGCGGCGGCCGCATCCTGAAAATCCAAACAATACGCTTATTTCTGTTCATATTACTGTTAATGCATATCATATACTAAAGCAGGCAGTTCGAACGCAGCTGCGTCCGGGCCCCTGCTTCTGTTCATGCCGACCGCCAGTGACCCGTCGGACGAAACCGCCCGTCAGTTTATGGGTATCATTTCCGATTTAAAAACATCTCTTTCATCAATTTCCTGCAGCACCCCGGTGATTGCCGCCGAAGCGAGAGCGTTTCCTTTGCCGCGCGGCGTTGGTTTCCGTATGCCGGTCCGCGGGAGCACGCCGACGGCGTTCCGATCGCCTCGCAGTTTCGGGAACGGCCAACCCGTAACAACGACGAAAATTTGTAATCGTACGACTGCTGCCTGCTTTACAAACGGTGTCGGATATGCTAAAGTCATAACCGTGATTGTATTACATATAAGTAATACAATATGTGATTTCCGGAGGCGATGCGGGCATGGGCGAAAACACACAGATGCAGTCTGTGCGCATGAGGCTGCTGCGGGAAATGAAGGAAGGCATTTACCGCTATTCCAACATGCTGCCGAGGGAAGATGTTCTGGCCGAGCGGCTGGAGATCAGCCGGACGCAGCTGAGGGACAGTCTGGCGCAGCTCGAGCGGGAGGGGTTCATCAGCAGGCGGCAGGGCGTGGGGACGATGATCAACCGGCACGTGCTGGCCGTGAAGGTGCGCATGGACATCGAGATCGAGTTTATGGATATGATCGCGCAGTCCGGCTGTTCGCCAAGTCTGCTGATTTCAGAGCACGATACGGTTCCCGCAACGGAAACCGTCGCCGGGCGGCTTGGAATCGCTGCGGGCGGCGAGGCGCTGCGCGTGGTTCGTCTGGTCGCCGCGGACGGCGTTCCCGCGATTTACTGCGAGGACTATATTCCGCTTTCGCTGATCAAGAAAAAAGGCTATGCGGAAGAGGAACTGGAAAAGCCGATTTTTTCGTTTTTGAAGCGGTACTGCGATCTGGAACCGTATATGGATATCACGGAGGTGCAGCCGGCCGCCGCGGACGCGAAACTGGCGGAGATTTTCCGCGTTTCGGAAGGCACGCCGCTGCTGTATCTGGACGAACTGGATTACGACAGGGAGGGTATGCCGATTCTGTATTCTCCGCAATACTACATCGGCGGCGTCATCAAGCACACGCTGCTGCGGATGAAATTCTGAAGACCGTACCGAAACGGGCTTTGCGGCCGTTGAAACAGCGTTTTCGAAACGAGCTGATTCTGATGGAAGAATGGAGGATCCTTGCATGAAAAAAGCAGCCGTCGTCATGGGGAGCGCATCCGATCTGCCGCTTGCGAAGGAGGCGCTCAAAACGCTGGAAGAATTCGGCGTGCCGACCATTGCGCGCGTTCTTTCGGCGCACAGAACGCCGGAGGAAGCGGCCGATTTTGCCCGGTCCGCGGAGGACGAGGGATACGGCGCGCTCATTGCGATTGCGGGAAAGGCCGCGCATCTTGCGGGGGTTCTCGCCTCGTATACGCGGCTTCCGGTGATCGGCGTGCCGGTCAGCGGGCGGGACCTGGGCGGGCTCGACGCGCTTTTATCCACCGTGCAGATGCCGAGGGGCGTGCCCGTCGCGGCCGTGGCGATCGACGGCGCGTCCAACGCGGCGCTGCTCGCCGTCCGCATTCTCGCGCTGGAGGACGAGACTCTGGCGCGGCAACTGGAAAAATATGCGCGTACGCTGGCGGAAAAAACCGCCGAGGCGGACGCAGCACTGCAGAAGGAGCTTGAAAACACATGAAAAAAATGGAGCAGATCTACGAAGGCAAGGCGAAGAAGGTGTTTGCAACCGACGATCCGGACATCGTGATCATCGATTACAAGGACGACGCGACGGCGTTCAACGGACTGAAGAAGGGGACGATCGCCGGAAAGGGCGTGGTCAACAACAAGGTGTCCAATCATTTCTTCCGCCTGCTGGAGAGCAAGGGGATCCCCACGCACTATGTCGAGCAGCTTTCCGACCGGGAAACCGCGGTGAAGCGCGTGAAGATTCTGCCGATCGAGGTCATCGTGCGCAACCGTGCGGCGGGGAGCTTCTCCAAACGCATGGGCGTGCCGGAAGGGACCGGGCTTGCCTGCCCCATATTGGAGTACAGCTTTAAAAACGACGCGCTCGGCGATCCGTTCATCAACTCCTATTACGTCCGCGCGCTGAATCTCGCCACCGACGCGGAGATGGAAAAGGTAAAGGAATATTCCTTCCGCATCAACGAGATCCTGCGCGCCTATCTCGACGCGTCCGGCATTGAACTCATCGACTTCAAGCTCGAATTCGGGCGCTGCGGCGGCGAAATCGTGCTGGCCGACGAGATATCGCCGGACACCTGCCGTTTCTGGGACAAAGCGACGGGGAAGAAGCTGGACAAAGACCGGTTCCGCCGGGATCTGGGTGAGGTGGAAGAAGCGTACCGCGAGATCATCAAACGGCTGATGGGGGAATAATATGCCGCTCCGTGTTCGTTTGCCAGAGGCATACGAGAGGCTCAAGCCCGAAAGCGACCGCATGAACGAGGAATGCGGCATTTTCGGGATCTATTCGAACGGCAGCGGGATCGACGCCGCCGAGGCGACCTATTACGGGCTCTTTGCTTTGCAGCACCGCGGGCAGGAAAGCGCGGGCATCGCCGTCGCGCGCGGCGGCAACGTGGACTGCTATAAGGAAATGGGCCTTGTGAGCGGAAAGTTCCGCGACGGGCTCGCCTCGCTGAGCGGCGCGTCCGTGGCAATCGGGCACGTGCGCTACTCCACCATGGGGGACACCTCCCTGACCAACGCGCAGCCGGTCGTGGTGGATTCTGCGGCGGGGCCGCTCGCGGTGGCGCACAACGGCAACATTATCAACGCCTGCGAACTGCGCGAAGCGCTCGAACGCGAAGGGGCCGCGTTCCACACGACGGTCGATTCCGAGATCGCTGCGGAACTGATCGCAAAACACATCGGCGACGGCGTGACGGAAAGCGTGGCCAATGCGGCGGAGCGCCTGAAAGGCAGCTACGCGCTCGTTCTGATGACGCGGGACCGGCTCGTCGGCGTGCGCGATCCAAGGGGCATGCGCCCGCTTGCGCTGGGCAGCCTGGACGGCGCGTATGTGCTCGCCTCCGAATCCTGCGCGTTCGATACCATCGGCGCGGAGTTTATCCGCGACGTCCGGCCGGGAGAGATCATCGTCATCGACGAGCACGGTCTGAAATCCCATCAGGCCGCGCATGCTTCGGACACGGCGCTGTGCATCTTTGAATATGTATACTTCGCGCGGCCCGATTCCGATATCGACGGCATTTCGGTGCACAAGGCGCGCGAGCGGGCGGGCGAACTGCTGGCCATCTCGTCTCCCGCCGACGCGGATGTGGTGGCCGCCGTGCCGGATTCCTCGCTGCCCGCCGCGATGGGCTATGCCAGGCAGGCGGGGCTTCCGTTCATCATTGCGCTCTCGAAGAACCGCTATGCGGGCCGCACCTTCATCGAACCCTCGCAGGGAAAACGCGAGATGGACGTTTCCCTCAAGCTCAGCGTGCTCAAGCGCAACGTGCGCGGCAGACGCGTGCTGCTGGTGGACGATTCCATCGTGCGCGGCACGACGAGCAAGCGTATCGTGGAGATGCTCAGAACCGCGGGCGCAAAGGAAGTGCACCTGCGCATAAGCTCGCCGCCGGTCATGCACCCGTGCTATTTCGGCATCGACACCTCGTCGCACGAACAGCTGATCGGCGCGCATCACTCCGTGGAGGAGATCCGCAGATTCATCGGCGCGGACTCGCTGAGCTATTTGAGCTTTGACGACCTGATCAAAACCGTGGAGTGCGCGGCGTGCAATTTCTGCGCGGGCTGCTTCAACGGCAGATACCCGGAGGATGTCTCGGAGCTTGTTAAGCGCGGCGAAAAAAACCTGTTGGATCGATAAGGAGACGGATATGCCGATTACGTATCAGGATTCCGGCGTGAACATCGAAGCCGGCTACGAGGCCGTCAGGCGTATGCGCGCGTATGCCGAATCGACGTTTGATCGGAATGTGCTGCACGGGCTGGGCTCGTTCGGCGGGATGTATGCGCTCGGCGAAAATGTGCTTGTCTCCGGCACAGACGGCGTCGGAACGAAGCTGAAGGCCGCCTTTACGATGGACAGGCACGATACGGTGGGCGTCGACTGCGTCGCGATGTGCGCAAACGACGTGGTGTGCCACGGCGCAAAACCGCTGTTTTTTCTTGATTATATCGCAACCGGCAGGCTGGTTCCGGCGGTTGCCGCGGACGTCGTCAAGGGCGTTGCGGCGGGCTGCCGGCAGGCGGGATGCTCGCTCATCGGCGGCGAGACCGCCGAGATGCCGGGGTTCTACGCCGAAGGCGAATACGACCTCGCGGGTTTCTGCGTGGGGATCGCGCAGAAGGACGCGCTGATCGACGCAAGCCGCGTTCGCGCGGGCGACGCGGTGATCGCGCTCGCGTCCTCCGGCATCCACTCCAACGGGTTTTCACTGGTGCGCAGACTCGTCCCGATGGACCGGGAAAAGCTGGGCGAGTATGTGCCGGAGCTTGGGAAGACGCTCGGCGAGGAGCTCCTTACGCCGACGCGCATCTATGTAAAGCCCGTGCTTTCGCTTCTTTGTGAGGCGGAGGTCCATTCGATTGCGCACATCACCGGCGGCGGTTTTTTTGAGAATATCCCGCGCAGCATTCCAGCGGGGCTTTCGGTGCGGATCGAACGAAAAAGCGTTCGGGTGCTCCCGGTCTTTCAGTTGCTCCGGTCGCTTGGCGGCATGGAGGAACAAGAGATGTTCGGCACGTTCAACATGGGCGTGGGCATGACACTGACCGTGCCCGCGGCGCAGGCGGACCGGGTAATTTCGCTTCTGAATGCAGAAGGCGAGGAGGCGTACCGCATCGGCGAGGTGATCCCTGGCGGGGAAGGCGTGACGCTATGCTGAAGCCGCGCGTGGCCGTACTGGTATCGGGCGGCGGGACCAACCTGCAGGCGCTCATCGACGCGCGGGAGAGCGGCCTGCTGAAAAGCGGCGAACTCGCGCTCGTCGTTTCCAGCCGGGCGGACGCGTTCGCGCTGGAGCGGGCGAAGCGGGCGGGCATCGCGTCCGCGGTCGTGGAGCGGTCGGCGTTTGCCGCGCGCGAGGCGTATGAGGCGGCGCTGCTTACGGTGCTGGCGGAGCACCGCATCGACGTGATCGTGCTCGCGGGATTCATGCAGATCCTGAGCGCGGCGTTCGTCAAGCGGTATCCAAACCGGATGATCAACGTGCATCCTTCGCTGATTCCGGCATACTGCGGCAGGGGTTATTATGGATTAAAGGTGCATGAGGCGGTGCTCGCTGCGGGGGAAACCGTGACGGGCGCTACGGTGCACATGGTCAACGAGGTGCCGGACGGCGGGCGGATACTGCTGCAGAAAACGGTGGACATACTGCCCGGCGACACGCCGGAAACGCTGCAGAGGCGCGTGATGGAACAGGCGGAGTGGCGGCTGCTGCCGGCGGCGGCGGAGCTTCTCTGCGCGGATCTGTTAAAACGGACGGAAAGGGAGAATTCTGAATGGAACGACGGGAACTGACCGCTTTGCTCAGGGAAAACAGCTATCCGGGCCGTGGCATCGTGCTCGGGCTCAGCCCGGACGGGCGAAACGCCGCGCTGGCGTATTTCATCATGGGGCGCAGCGCCGGCAGCCGCAGCCGCGCGTTTGTAAAGAACGGCGACGATCTTGGCATCCGGATACTGAACGCGCAGAAGTCGGCGGACACGAGCCTGATTCTGTACACGCCGCTTCGTACGCTGCCCGGCGTGACGGTGGTCACAAACGGGGACCAGACGGACACGATCTGCGACGCGCTGCGAAACGGGCGCACCTTTGAGCAGGCGCTTGAGACGCGCCGCTTCGAGCCGGACGCGCCGCATTTTACGCCGCGCGTGAGCGGCATGCTCCAATTTACGGACGGTTTTTCCTACAAGCTCTCCATCCTGAAGGCCGGCGACGCGGAGGGCAGGGCGGCGCTTCGCCAGACCTTCGGCTGCGAGCCGGTCAGGGGAATCGGACATATCATCCATACCTACCGTTCGGACGGGACCGTCCTGCCGAGCTTTTCGGGCGAACCCGTGCCCGTGTCGCTGCCGGATGAAATCGACGCGTTTGCGGATGGGCTGTGGAACGCGCTCAACGCGGAGAACAAAGTGTCGCTTTACGTTCGCTATACGGACCTGTCAAGCGGCGCATACGAAGACAGAGTGTTCAATCAATACGCTGCGGAGGGAGATTTGCAATGAAGGAACTGGCGTTGAAATACGGCTGCAACCCGAACCAGAAGCCCGCGCGCATCTTTATGGAGAGCGGCGAACTGCCCGTGGAGGTGCTCAACGGGGGGCCGGGGTACATCAATTTTCTCGACGCGCTGAACGGCTGGCAGCTGGTAAAAGAGCTTCGGGAGGCGCTGAAGCTTCCCGCTGCGGCGTCGTTCAAGCACGTGAGTCCCGCGGGTGCGGCGCTCGGGCTGCCGCTTGGCAAAACCGACCTGAGTGCCTGCGCCGTCGACGACATCGAAGGGGTGAACGACTCGCCCGTCGCGTGCGCATACGCGCGGGCGCGCGGAACCGACCGCATGTCCTCGTTCGGCGACTTCATCTCGCTGAGCGACATTTGCGACGCGACGACCGCCTCGATCATCAAACGCGAGGTATCCGACGGCATCATCGCGCCCGGCTACACGCCGGAGGCGCTGGAGATTTTAAAGAGCAAACGAAACGGGAGCTACAGCGTCCTTAAGATAGACGAAAGCTACGAGCCCGCTCCCATGGAACGCAAGCAGGTGTTCGGCGTGACCTTCGAGCAGCCGCATAACGCCGCGAAGATCGACGCGTCGCTTCTGAACCAGCCCGTGACCCAAAAAACGGGCCTTGACGAAGCGGCGAAGCGCGATTTGATCCTTTCGCTGATCACGCTGAAATATACGCAGTCCAACTCGGTCTGCTTCGCCTGCGGCGGGCAGACCATCGGCGTAGGCGCGGGGCAGCAGTCCCGCATCCACTGCACGCGTCTGGCCGGCGAAAAGGCGGATGTCTGGTGGATGCGCCGCCAGGAAAAGGTGCTTTCCCTGCCGTTTTTGCCCACGCTGAAACGGCCGGAGCGCGACAACCTCATCGACCTGTATATCTCCGGGCGCGGCGGCGAAGCGTTCGGCGAAACCGGATGGGAAGCCTTCTTTACGAAACGCCCGGAGCCGCTCACGCAAAGCGAACGCGCGGCGCATATGGCGCGGCTTGCCGGCGTTTCGCTCGGCAGCGACGCGTTTTTCCCGTTTGGCGACAACATCGAGCGCGCAAAGGAGAGCGGGGTGGCTTACATTGCCCAGCCCGGCGGTTCGGTGCGGGACGCGGACGTGATCGCCGCGTGCGACCGATACGGCATCGTCATGTACGTTACGGGACTTCGGCTGTTCCATCATTAATAATATGAAAGTAATGATCGTCGGCGGAGGCGGCCGCGAACACGCCATCCTCGAAAAGCTGCGCGAAAGCCCGCGCATCGATACGATTTACGCCCTGCCCGGCAACGGCGGCATGCGCGCGCATGCGGAATGCGCGCCGATCGCCGCGATGGACATCGACGGCATCGTGGCGTTCGCCGTGCGAAACGGCGTCGATTTCGCCGTCGTCGCGCCGGACGACCCGCTGATTCAGGGCGCGGCCGACCGGCTGCGGGCGGCGGGCGTACGCTGCTTCGGGCCTTCGGCGGCCGCGGCGGCCATCGAGGGCAGCAAGAGCTTTGCAAAGGGGCTCATGAAGCGATACGGGATTCCCACCGCGTCCTATGCGGTGTTCGACCGCGCGGACGACGCGTATGCGTATCTGGCCAAGGTTCCGTACCCGACGGTCGTCAAGGCGGACGGCCCAGCGCTCGGCAAGGGTGTGACCGTCGCCTATACGGAGGAGGAGGCGAGAAGCGCCGTTTTCGCGCTCATGGAACAGGGCGTGTTCGGGCAAAGCGGCAGCCGCGTCGTGATCGAGGAATTCCTCGAAGGCAACGAGGCGAGCGTGCTCGCCTTTACCGACGGCGATACGCTCGTTCCGATGGTGTCCGCGCTCGACCATAAGCGCGCGCTGGATAACGACAGGGGGCCGAATACCGGCGGCATGGGCGCGCTCGCGCCGAACCCGTATTACACCGAAACGATCGCGAAAGAATGCATGGAACGCATTTTTCTGCCCACCGTCCGCGCGATGAACGCCGAGGGCCGGAAGTTCAGGGGATGCCTGTATTTCGGGCTGATGCTGACCGCGGACGGCCCGAAAGTGATCGAGTACAACTGCCGGTTCGGCGATCCCGAAACGCAGGTGGTGCTGCCGCTGCTGGAAACGGACCTGTTTGAAATCATGCTCGCGGTGGAGGAGGAACGGCTTAGCGAAGTGCCGGTGCGGCTGAAAAGCGGCGCGGCGTGCTGCGTGGTGATGGCCTCGCGCGGATACCCGACAGGCTATCATACCGGCTTTGAGATCTCGCTGGACGGCGCGGACCGGCAGGAGGGCGTATTCGTCTATCACGCCGGAACGAGACGCGAAAACGGACGATTGTTCACGTCCGGCGGCAGGGTGCTCGGCGTGACCGCCGTCGGAGCGGACCCGCGCGCGGCGCAGCGCGCCGCGTACGCCGCGGTCGGGCGCATCCATTTTGAAAACGCATATTTCCGGCGCGACATCGGCGAGCGCGCGCTCGCCGCGGCCGCGGACAGGAAAGAGTAGGCCGATGGTACGCAGAATCTATGTGGAAAAACGGACGGAGTTTGCGCAGGAAGCGGCGGCGCTGCTTTCGGACATCCGGGACGTGCTGGGCATTGAGCGCGTAACCGGGCTTCGCATCCTGAACCGTTACGATGTGGAGGGCGTCGACGAGGCGCTGTTTTCGGCGTGCCGGCACCAGGTGTTTGCCGAACTGCAGACCGACCTGACGTACAACGCGCTGCCGGAGGAGGGCCTGCCGGCGTTCGCCGTGGAATACCTGCCCGGCCAATACGATCAGCGCGCGGACGCGTGCGCGCAGTGCATCGCGCTCCTTTCCCAGAAGGAAGCGCCCCTGGTGCGGACCGCGCGCGTGTACCTCCTGCAGGGGACGCTGAGCGAGGACGATCTGAACAGGGTAAAACGATATGTCGTCAACCCCGTGGAGGCCCGCGAGGCATCGCTGGAACCATACGATACGCTCGCTTTGCAGGTATCCGAACCCGCGCCGATCCCCGTGCTGGAGGGGTTTGCCGCGTTCGGCGACGAGCGGCTGAGCGCGCTGATCGACGAATATGCGCTGGCGATGGATCTGGACGATCTCAAATGCTGCCGCGCGCATTTCCGCCTCGAAGGGCGCGACCCGACGCTCACGGAGCTGAAGCTGCTCGACACGTACTGGTCGGACCACTGCCGCCATACCACGTTTTTAACGGAACTGGACAAGGTGGAGTTTCTCGACGGGCGCGCGGAAAAAACGTATGAAACCTATCTCGGCATGCGGCGCGAGCTTGACGTTGAAAAGCCCGTAACGCTCATGGATCTTGCCACGATCGCGGCGCGCTGGTTCAAAGCGCACGGCAGGCTAAATAAGCTCGACGATTCCGCCGAGATCAACGCGTGTACGGTCAGAACGGAGATCGCCATAGACGGGCAGAAGCAGCCGTGGCTGGTGCTGTTCAAGAACGAAACGCACAACCACCCGACGGAGATCGAGCCGTTCGGCGGCGCGGCCACCTGCATCGGCGGCGCGATCCGGGACCCGCTTGCGGGCCGCGCGTTCGTCTATCAGGCGATGCGCCTAACGGGCGCGGCCGATCCAAGAAAACCGTATTCCGAGACACTGTCCGGCAAGCTGCCGCAGCGCAAGCTCACGACCACCGCGGCGGCGGGGTATAGTTCCTACGGCAACCAGATCGGCCTTGCAACGGGACTGGTGGACGAAATCTACCACGACGGCTTCCTTGCAAAGCGGATGGAGATCGGCGCGGTGATCGGCGCGGTCCCGGCGGAAAACGTGCGGCGCGAAACGCCAGCAAGCGGCGACGTCGTTCTGCTGCTTGGCGGCAGAACGGGACGGGACGGCTGCGGCGGTGCGACCGGCTCCTCCAAGGCGCATAACGCCGAGTCCCTCGCGCGGTGCGGCGCGGAGGTGCAGAAGGGCAACGCGCCGGAAGAACGCAAGCTGCAGCGGCTGTTCCGCAATCCCGAAGCGGCGCGGCTCATCAAACGCTGCAACGACTTCGGCGCGGGCGGCGTATCGGTGGCGATCGGCGAGCTGGCGGACGGCGTAAGCGTGGATCTCGACCGGGTGCCGGTAAAATATGAAGGCCTCGACGGAACGGAGCTTGCCATCAGCGAGTCGCAGGAGCGCATGGCCGTCGTAACCGCGCCCGGGGACGCCGAACGGCTGATTGCGCTGGCTAAGAAGGAGAACCTTTCCGCCGTCGCCGTGGCGAACGTCACCGACGAACCGCGGCTGATCATGCGCTGGCACGGCGGGCGCATCGTGGACCTGCCGAGGCGCCTGATCGACAGCAACGGCGCGCCGAAGCATGCGCGCGCACGCATAGACGCGCCTCGGGCGCGCGCGGACGCATGCACGAGCGGCGGTTTTTCCGACAGGCTCGGGGCGCTGGTCACGGACCTGAACGTCTGCTCCAAGCACGGCCTGAGCGAGCGGTTTGACTCCACGGTGGGCGCGTATACCGTGCTCATGCCGTTCGGCGGCGCGCGGCAGCTCACGCCGCCGCAGGCCATGGCGGCGAAGTTCCCGCTCCTGCGGGGAGAAACCGACGCCTGCACCGTGATGTCGTGGGGATACGATCCGTTTCTTATGGAGGCGTCCCCCTATTCCGGCGGGTACGCCGCGGTCGTTCATTCGCTTGCCAAACTGGCGGCGACAGGCGCGCCGCTGAACGAAAGGTATCTGACCTTTCAGGAATATTTTGGAAAGCCGGGCGCGGATCCCGCCCGCTGGGGGAAGCCCGCCGCGGCGCTTCTCGGCGCGCTGGCGGCGCAGATGGATCTCGGCGTCGCCGCCGTCGGCGGAAAGGATTCCATGAGCGGCTCGTTCGAGTCCCTCGACGTGCCGCCCACGCTGGTTTCCTTTGCGGTCGCCGTCGGGAACACCGGCACGATCCTCTCGCCCGAGTTCAAGCGCGCGGGCTCGAAAACGGTGCTGCTCCGCCCCGAATACCGCGCCGACGGTCTGCCGGAGGCGGACTCGCTCAAGCGGCTTTTCGAGCGGGTGCACGAAATGATCGTTTCCAAACAGGCGCTCGCGGTGTATACGCCGGGCATGGGCGGCGCCGCGGAGGCCGTGTTCAAAATGTGCCTTGGAAACGGGCTTGGCTTCCGCTTCAGCGACGCGCTGGAACTGGATGAACTCTTCGAATCGCGCTGCGGCGCGTTCGTGATGGAACTAAACGAAGGCTGCGAAATCGGCCGTACGCTTGGATATACGACGCCGGAGCGCGCGCTTGCCTGGCGGGAGGAGCGCGCCGCGACGGACGAGCTGGAAGCCGCTTACGAGGGGACGCTGGAGGACGTATTTCCAACGCGCAGGAAAGTCCAGAGGCGGCAGATGGAAGTGCCGGTTTTTCATACGGCGAAACATATGAAACCGCGCGCGCCGCATTCTGCGAAGCCGCGCGTGCTGATACCGGTTTTTCCGGGCACCAACTGCGAATACGAGTCCGCCCGCGCCGTGGAGCGCGCCGGAGCGGCTGCGGACGTGCTGGTGCTCACCACCCGCTCTGCCGCCGAGACGGATGCTTCCCTGCGGGAGTTTGCCCTGCGCCTTGACCGCGCGCAGGCGCTGTTTCTGCCCGGCGGCTTTTCCAACGGAGACGAACCGGACGGCTCTGCGAAATTCATCGCCGCGTTTCTGAAAAACCCGATGGCCGCCGACGCGCTGACGCGGCTGATGGACGTGCGGGACGGCCTCGCGCTCGGCGTCTGCAACGGTTTCCAGGCGCTCATCAAGCTCGGGCTTCTGCCGTACGGGCGGATCACGCAGCCTTCGCCTGAATCGCCCACGCTGACGTTTAACGCGATCGGGCGGCATCAGTCGCGCCTCGTGCGCACGCGCGTAACGTCCGACAAATCGCCCTGGCTGACGCTCGCCGGAGCGGGTGAAATCTACACCGTGCCCATATCGCACGGGGAAGGGCGCTTCCTGTGCCCGCCGGACTTGTTTTCCGGACTCGTGCAGAACGGGCAGATCGCCGCGCAGTACGTAAACGAAACGGGCCGCCCGTCCATGGACGTGCGCTATAATCCGAGCGGATCGTATGCGGCGGTGGAAGCCGTTTCGTCGCCGGACGGCCGTATTCTCGGCAAAATGGGCCACAGCGAGCGCATCGGAAACGGACTGTATCAAAACGTTCCCGGCCCGTTCGACATGCGGCTGTTTGAATCCGCGGTCGCGTATTTTTCGTGACAGCACAAACGCTCGGCCGGCTGCCGGGATGCGGACGGCGGGTTCCGGCGGTCCGGCAGAAATTTCGTGATTTTCGCGCCGAAGAGCGGTTCCGAACGCGCGGGAAATGGAGTATACTAAGAAAAACCGGAAACCGAGGGGTTCCCCGCACGTCCGGCCCTCCACCTGCGAACATGAAAGGAATCACCATGGCACACTATTTTGACGAACCTTCGCATACCTTCTCGGAATATCTTCTGGTGCCGAGCTACTCCGCAACCGACTGTACGCCGCAGAACGTCTCCCTCAAAGCGCCGGTCTGCAGGTACCCTGCGGGCGGACAGAGCCCGCTGACGATGAGCATCCCGCTTGTTTCGGCGGTCATGCAGTCCGTCTCCGGGGAGCAGCTCGCCGCGGCGCTCGCGCGCGAGGGCGGCATCTCGTTTCTGTTCGTTTCCCAGTCCATCGAGTCGCAGACGGCCATGGTGCGCGCGGTCAAGAAGGCCAAGTCCGGCTTTGTGCGCAGCGACAGCAACGTGACCCCCGCCCAGACGATGGCGGACGTGATGGCGCTCAAGGCGAAGACCGGGCACTCCACCGTGGCGGTCACGGAAAACGGCGAACCGGACGGCAGGCTGCTCGGCATCGTGACGAGCCGCGACTACCGCCCGAGCCGTATGGACCCCGCCACGCCGGTAAGCGCGTTCATGACGCCCATCGAGCGGCTGGTCTGCGGCGAGGAGGGCATCACGCTGAGCGAGGCGAACGACGTCATCTGGGAGCACAAGCTCAACGCGCTGCCCATCGTCACGCGGGACGGGCACATGGTTGCCTTCGTCTTCCGCAAGGACTACGATTCCCACAAGGAGAACCCCGGCGAACTTTTGGATTGTAAAAAGCGTTACGTCGTCGGCGCGGGCATCAACACGCGGGACTACGAGGACCGCGTCCCCGCGCTGGTCGAGGCGGGCGCGGACGTGCTCTGCATCGATTCCTCGGAGGGCTTTACCGAGTGGCAGGCGCGCACCGTCGCGTTCATCCGTTCGCGCTACGGCGAGCGCGTCAAGGTCGGCGCGGGCAACGTGGTGGACGGGGACGGCTTCCGCTTCCTTGCGGACTGCGGCGCGGATTTCGTCAAGGTCGGCATCGGCGGCGGCTCCATCTGCACGACGCGCGAGGCCAAGGGTATCGGCCGCGGGCAGGCGACCGCCGTGCAGGACGTCGCGGCCGCGCGGGACGCCTACTGCAGGGAGACGGGGATCTACGTGCCCGTCTGTTCGGACGGCGGCATCGTGCTGGATTATCACATCACGCTCGCGCTCGCCATGGGCGCGGACTTCTGCATGCTGGGCCGCTATTTCGCCCGCTGCGACGAGAGCCCCACCAGCAAGGTGTTTATCAACGGCAGCTACATGAAGGAATACTGGGGCGAGGGCAGCGCGCGCGCGCGCAACTGGCAGCGCTACGACAGCGGCGGCGACGCAAGGCTCACCTTCGAGGAGGGCGTGGATTCCTACGTGCCCTACGCGGGCACCCTGCGCCACAACGTGGAGCAGACGCTCAGCAAAGTGCGTTCCACCATGAGCAACTGCGGCGCGCGGACCATCCCGGAGCTCCGGGAAAAAGCGCGGCTTACGCTGGTCTCCGCCGCGACGCTCGCGGAGGGCGGCGCGCACGACGTGCTGCTCAAGGACAGCCGGTACATCCGCTCGTTCGAATAAAGCAGGTGCAGATTTAGATCAATTTTTAGGCGGCAGACTGAAGCGGCGCGGGCAAGGGGCTGGAACCTCTGCCGCGCCGCTGTTTTTTGTGTAATTCGGGATATGAATACCTTTTTGCCGGCTCCCTTTCGGCAGACTGCTTTTAAGGGAGAGCGGGTCCAATTCACGCGGACGGTTCGGCTGCGTGCTTCATCCGCTTGTGTCTCCACTTGCGGACGCGGTCCCGCAGGGCGGCCATCAGAAAATACGTGATCGCGCTGATGATGACGATACTGACGCCCGAGGGGATATTCAGGTAGTATGCCAGCGTCAGTCCGGCCAGACAGAATATAAAGCTGACGGCCATGGCGGACACGATCACCTTCCCGATCGAACGGAACAGCATCTTTGCGATCGAAACCGGCATGGTCAGCAAAGCGATGGTCAGGATGATCCCAACGACCTTCACGAGGACGATGATGCCGACCGGTATCATCAGGTATACGATCCACTCCATGAGATGGACGCGCATGCCGCGCGCGTGCGCATACTCCTCGTCGAAGAGATAGAGAACCAGATGGTGATAAAACACCGCGAACACAAAGCCGACAATCAGCGTGAAGCCGGCCATGGCCAGCAGCGAGTGTTTGGAAACGGTGAGGATATCGCCAAACAGGTAGCTGGTCATATCCGGCATATAGCCGGGGGCAAGCGTGATAAACAGAATGCCCAGCGCCATGCCGAACGACCAGAGAATGCCGATCATCGTATCCGCTTTCACGCGGTTCTGCTCGGAGAGCTTGCAGACGGCGCAGGACGCACCGACCGCGAACAGCAGCCCGCCCCAGATCGGTTCGAACCCGAGCAGGTATCCGAGCCCGATGCCGCCGAACGACGCATGCGCGATTCCGCCGGACATGCTGACGAGCTTTTTTTCGATTGCGATTGTTCCGATAATGCCGGAAACGATGCTCGCCAGAAGCGCGGCAAACAGCGCGTTGCGCATGAAGGAATAGTGCAGAATCGCGTCGATCATAACAGGATTCCCCCTTTCAGCGCGTCCTTCAGCAGGCGGCCCGAGGGGAAATCCTTCACGGTTTGATTGACATACAGCGCGTGGTCCGCCAGATCCAGCGCAGCATCCAGATTATGGCTGGCCAGAACGATGGTTTTTTCGCTTTTTAGCGCGGCAAGCATTTTGTAAAGGTCTTTTGCCGCTTCAATATCGAGGCTGGCATCCGGCTCGTCCAGAACGATCATGCTCGTATCCGAAGCGAGAATCCTTCCGATGACCGCGCGCTTGAGCTGCCCGCCGGAAAGCTGACAAAGGCCCCTCGATTCCAGCCCGTCCAGTCCGACGCGGTGAATCGCCAGCGCGGCTTTTTCCCGCTGCGCGGCGGAGTACCGATAAAACGGTTTGATCGAGTTGGACAGTGTGCCCTGCAAAATCAGATCGCAAACCGTCAGCGGAAAGGACGTGTCAAACGAATAGCTCTGCGGCACGTATCCGATTTCAACGTTCCTGCGAATTTCGACAGTGCCCTCGTCCGGCTTGATCAGGCCGGCCATCAGTTTGATCAGCGTGCTCTTTCCGCCTCCGTTCGGACCGGCGAGCACGGTGAGCTGCTTTTCCGCCAAAGAGAAGTTTGCGCCGAGAACGGCACAAACTTCTCCGTAGCAATATCGAACGTTTTGAAACGTAACGTCCTCTTGAATCATATTATTCGCCGGAATTTGATAATGCAGAGACAAAATCCTTCAGTCCTTGTATATAGTCGTAGGAGAGAGGCGCAACCTTCTGCACCGAGCCGCCGATTTCCTCCGCGACGGTTGCGGCCTGACTGTCGTCAAACTCTTCCTGGTAAAAAACGGTCGTGATCTGGTTCTGCTTTGCAAAATCGATCACCGTCTGCAGGTCTTCCGCGGTGGCCTGCTTTCCCTCGTTTTCGAGCGCGACCATCGTCAGACCGTAATCGTGTGCAAAATACCCGTATGCCGCGTGGTAGATGAGGAACGATTTGTTGGCCATGTTCGCCACGGTCGACTGAATCTCCGCGTCCAGCGCCGTCAACTGCTCAATATAGCTTGCGGCGTTCGCCGTATAGGTATCCTTGTTTGCGGCGTCGATTGCGCCGAGCTGATCGGCAATGGCCTGCACCATCACGATCGCGCGCTTGGGCGAAAGCCAGAGATGCGGATCGACGGAATCTCTGGAATCATCGACAATTTCCTCGTCGTTCCCGTCGAGGAGCGGATAAACGGCCGCCACCGCCTCGCGAAGATCGACAATCTGGATGGACTCGTTAAAATCGGTCAGCTTCGGCAGGATGTTCGCCTGCTCCGTCGGCATCTGCAGCGTGAAGTAGACGGAAGCGTCCGAGAGCGCCTGCATCTCGGTAGCGGTCGGCTGATAGTTCGCGGGGCTGGATCCCGGCGGGACCATCGTGATAACCGACACCAGATCGCCGCCGACCGCCTCCACGAAAGCGGCTTCCGGCACGATCCCGACGGCAACCGTCAGCGCGGGCGACGCTTCCGTCGATTCCGCGGCCGTGTTTGCGGACTGGCAGGCGGCCAATGAAAGCAGCATTACAATCGAAACAGCAAAGAGTAAGAATTTTTTCATCGTACAAACCTCCTTAATGCAACCGGATTGCAATAAGGAGAGTATCATTGAAGATCCGTTTTGTCAATAGGCAAGTTAGCTGGTGGTCTTTTGACACTCGGAGCAGATTCCGTATACTTCAAGTTTATGGGTCGTTTCCTGAAAATTCGCGGTGGAAGCAAACTTGGCCCAGTAATGTGTTGTACAGGGGAATCTGATGATTCGTCCGCATCGGGTACAGATTAAAAAATGATGATGCTCTTTTTCCTGAATCGTATAACGGCTGACGCCCCGGTCGTCGATCATGGATTCCAGCACGCCGAGTTCGCAGAATTTCTGTATATTGCGATAAACGGTCGCGTTGTCGGTTCCGCTGCCTTCCGGGAGCAGATGGAAAACATCGCTCACAGAGAGCATGCGGTCCTGATTTGAAAAAAAGATCTCCAGCAGTTGCCGCTTGGGTGCGGTAATGCGAAATCCCTTTTGTCGTAACAAAGCATACAGTTCGTTGCTGTGGTTCATCTTATTCTCCGCAAAAATAGTCAATGCATTATACCATTTCGCAAAGCACAGCACAAATTCCGGATCGAATCGGGGGAACGGCGCGTCATTCCCGCCCGACGGGCTCGTCTCCGGACGCGGCGCTTTTCAGGATGCGGACGGTTTGACCGAGGGCTGTTTCGTAATCCCGGGATCGGTCGCTTTTTTCATATTGCATGGTGAGCGTCATCCGGCTTCCAACCGTAACGACGCCCAGCATTGACCGGCTCGTAGCGATCAGCGGCGGGACGAATTCGATCGAGTCGAGAGTATAGCTTCCGTAAACGACGGGAATGTCCGGCCTGGCAAGGTTTGTAATGCTCGTCGTGTGCCGCCGCCGTTCGCTGTATTTGGATAAATCCAGCATCCTTTGCGCGGTCTTGTTCGGAAAGTCTGCATAAAGGCTGAAGTACATGGAGTCGATCAGCGTCGGCTCCAGCCGCTTCAGCGACTGCAGCACATAGTATTTTTTACGGTTGTCGCCGAGTTTTTTATGGATGATTTCATGGATGGACCGGGCGTTATCCCAGAACGATTCTTTATCGTTCCAGCGGTATTGCGTCGAAATCCCGCTGGCGTAGTTACCCATGCCTTCGTATCCGTCGGGTCGGACGCTGACCGCCATGCCGACGTCGCTGGTTTGCAGCGCCGAGAGCAGCGCCGCCGCTATAGCGCTGTTGATCGTAACGCCCGCCGATTTGCATTTGGCAACGAGGGCGCTCAGATCCGGGCCGGACAGTTCGGAAGAGGCCAGCTGCACCGCGTGCGTCTGCCAGTAGGAATCGAACAGAAGCAGGTATTCGTCGAATCCGAACACGCGTTTTTGCCGGTTCCAGGCGCGGTTGATCCGGCGGAGGATGAATCTGGCAAGCGGCGCCGGCTCCGAATCCGCCGGATACCCGAAGTCCTCCATCAGCCTGAGCGGCTGCACGGGACGCTCGGCGTTCGGCGCTGCCAGCGCTGAAAGCACGTCCCGCACGAGGTAGAGGATCGAAAGCCCGTCGCCCGCCAGATGGCTCGCAACGACCACCAAATACGTGGTCTGCGGCAGGTCATACAGAAAAAAGCGGAAGAAATCGCCGTTTCTCACGTCGAACGGGATTTTGCGCTGTTCTTCGATCAGTCCCGGCAGGTCGTACGCTTCGCGCCGGACAGAGACGGGGACGTCTTTTTGTGAAACGGGCGTGAAGAAGCTGTTTCCCTCGGAATCGAGCGCGATTCCGCTCGAAGAGATCGCGTGCATGCGGACGGCTTTTTGAATGGCCGCCGTCAGATCCGCCGCGGACGGGCGACCGGTAATCGCCGCCGCCAGCACGATCTGGTTCGCCGGATCGAAATAATGGAGTCTTCCTGTGACGAGTCGTTTCATATGGACGCGGTCGACCTCCCAACGGATTTATTATATCGTAAAAAGACGATCATGGCCGACAAAAAACACGCGAAGCCGTATTTCTCCGCGTGTTTATGAAAGATCATATCGGACGATGAAGCCGTGAAAACGGGAAACGCGCGCATTCTTCCTAGGAATCATGAGCTTAACTGTGGGACTGAGCGGGCTTTTGCCGGTTTTTTGTTACGTCCGGCGCGGGTGGGTGAAGAAGATATTTGCCCGCATACGGCTTCGCCTCGAGCACGTCCTTATGAAGCAGCACGAGCAGCAGAATCCCGACCAGAACGAGCGCGGCGGAGAGCGCCTGCGACACGCGGACGTTCCCGAAGAGATACAGGCTGTCCGTGCGCAGGCCCTCGATCATCGCGCGGCCGATTCCGTAGCCGATGAAGTAGACCGCCATCAGCGTGCCGTCTTTGACGCGCTTTCTGCCGAGCAGCAGCACGACGCAAAGCAGCGCCAGATTCCACATGCTCTCGTAGAAGAATGTCGCCTGATGCCATTCGCCGAGGGACTGAATATACACGCCGAACGGGAAAAACTGGAGCTTTGGGTTCGTAATCAGCTCGCCGAACGCTTCCTGATTGACAAAGTTGCCCCAGCGACCGATCGCCTGACCGAGAATCAGGCTTGGGATGGCGAGATCGACGAGCGTGAGGAAAGGGAACTTCTTTGTCTTGGTGAGAATCAGCGCGGCGAGGAAACCGCCGATCACGCCGCCGTAGATCGCCAGACCGCCCTGGTTGATGGCGAAGATTTGCCAGAAATTCTGCGAATAGCTCTCCCACTCGAATGCGACGTAATACAGCCGCGCGCCGATTACGGCCAGCGGCACCGCCAGCAGCACGAGATCGAGGATCACGTCCGAACGGTAACCGCGCTTTTTCGCGCGGTACATCGCCAGCAGGATACCGAGCACCATGCCGGAGGCGATAATCACGCCATACCAGGCTATGTTGAGCCCCTCGATGCCAAAAAGGTTTGTAACGGCGAACCGGTTCATGAATAAGACCTCCGTGTCCATAGGGCAGGATGACGTGCGCTACGCTCTCTTTTTATGGGAGCGCCGTCCGAATACACCTATTGTAGCAACCAGGCTGCCTCCGCGCAAGTGGATCAAGGCGGCCGCCGGCGGGCCGCACAGCCTGCCCGCATCCGGCGCATTCCATCGCTTCGGCTTCAGGCGCAGGCGATGTATCGGCGCACGCTCCTCGCCGGGCATGCGCGGCAAAGCGGCCCGCAGATATGCAGCCGTTTACGCATTCGGTATCTTTTCCACAGACTCGATCACATACTTCTGCTTGCTGAAGATCAGACGCACGATGATGGAGAGGTACTTCAATATGACGGCAAGAAGGGCGAACACTCCGAAGAAGGAAGCGGTGATCAGCAGCATGGTCGTCGTATAGCCTTCCACCGGCTGGCCGAGCAGGAAGATCATGAGGACGTATATGCCGCCCGCAAGCGTCGCCGCCATCATGACGAGCGCAAGCACGAAGGAAATGTTGAATGCGAGATTGGTGAACAGCACCATCGAATCCAGCGCGGTTGAAAAACGGTAACGGTGTCCGGAGCGCGAGAGACGCCTCCGCTCGGCAAAGACCGGCTTGTAGCGGATCGTATCGGCCTTCAGCCCGCAGTTAGCATACAGCGCCTTGCGGAACGGAATGGTCTGGCTCATGGAGTGGATGCGGTTGATCGCGCGGCGAGAAAGGATGCGAAACGTCTCCGTCTGCAGCTGGTATTGCATCTGCGCGCTGCGGTTAAAGAGCCAGTAAAAGAGCGAGGAACCAAGTTTCCGCCTGCTCCCGCTGGCGGCGACGATGTCGTACCCCTCGAGCGAGCGGCCATAGACGTCCATGACGAGCGCCGGCGGATAATCCAGCCGGATGCTGTCGAATTCAAAGACGAAGTCGCCGATGGAGAGGTCGACGCCTGCGTTCATGGCTGCCTCCAGCCCCTGCTGATAGCTCAGGTTCACAATGCTGATGATCCCGTGCGCCGCTTCCGCGGAAGAACGGATTGCGCCGATGCTGCCGTCCGAGGAGGCGTCGTTGACGCAGATGATCTCATACTGCTCAAAATTCGCATTCAGCGTTTGGCACAGCCGGGAAAGAAACGCGCCGACGCGAGATTCGTCGTTACAGACATAAACGACGGCGGAGAGAAAGATTTTTTCCTTTTCCATCATGTTGCAAGCACCTCGTCAAGATCGTAAACGGTGTTGATTTTGCCGGAAAGAACGCTGACAAACGTCGGGTGTTCGTGGAAGCGGCGAATCACGGTCGGCCGGGAGTCGTCGATCTCCGATTTCAGCAGGATCGGCTTCATGGAATACAGCGATTTTTCATAGCGGAACCCATATTCCGGGCGCAGATATTTCCGTGCCAGCGAGGACATGTAAGGCCAGGCGCTGTCCGGTTTGGCCGGGCAGTCGTTGCAGTTGCCGAGACGCGCCGGCGTGCAGAAACCGCCGCTGCGGTTCTGGCAGGGAAAGGTCGGCAGGGGATCATGGCAGGCCATATGCGGCGTGAACGTGACGGACGTAAGGGAGTGCAGGCCCGTTTTGCCAAAGGGCATGATCGAGAAGAAGGGGCCGTCCATCACGGTCAGGCCGATCTGTTTCAGGTGGTCGTCCGCCCGGCACAGAATGATCTCGCAAAGCTCGTATTTGATTTGTAAGGGTTCAAACCCCATTTTGTGAAGCACCTGGTTTACGCCTGCGTAGGTTGCGTTCAGGATGAATCCGGTGCAGGCGGTTTCCCCGCCGCGGATGCGCACGCGGTACGTATCGCCCGCCGGCTCGATTTCGAAATCGGCGGAATACGCGAGTTCGGCCTGCGGATACCGCAAGAGCTCGCTTTGCAGATGTTCCTTCAGAAGCCGCGCGTCGTAGGTGTATTCCGTTGTCAAAAAAGCGCCATCGCATACGCCGGGCTGAAAGTAGCGCGAAGCAGGGATCTCCTCGCAGGGAATTCCCGCGTTTCGGCAGAAGGACTGAAACTGTTTTGCGTTTGTCCAGCTAAAGCAGCTGCTGGTTGCATAGATCTGGTCGAACCGGCGTTCGACGCAGAAGCCGAACTCCTCCATGAAGCGATTGAAGTATTTCTGCGATTTTGCCGCGGTCGATAGGGACCGCGGGTAGTGGTACCCCATGTGCACGCGCGCCTGGTTGGCATAGGTTGCGCGCGAGAACGGCGCGGCGTCGCACTCCAAAACGAGGACCCGTTCCCCGCGTCTGGCGCAGAACAGAGCCGCGTACAATCCGTATAACCCTGCGCCGAGGATGATTCGATCATAAATCCGCATAGACTTCCCTGCCAATACGACGGACGGTGTGGTCGACGGCATGATAATCAAGCAGCCGCCGGATCAGAATCAGTCCCTGCTTTATAGCGATATAAACGGCGATCTGCGCAAACGCAAGATACCACAGAACGGGGTTGATGTAGGTATGGTCGAAGGAATGCGCCTTTGCAAGAATCAGCCAGGATGCGCTGACCAGCCAGCCGCCGAGAAACAGCGCAAGATCCTTCCAGGAAAATTTGCGCCGCAGCACGCCGTTTCCGGCCAGAAGGAGGATATCCGCAACGGCAAGCCAGAACATGGTCTGTGCGGTCGGCGAACTCGAGGCCGGGCTGAAATAGAGGCCGAGCACATCCAGGACGGAGGCGTTCAGCGAAGGGGTGAACTCTGCCGCAAACTCGCTGGCGTTGCCAAAGGTTCTGCGGAGCGCGTCGTTGCGGATGATATCCTGAACGCCGGAAAGCCAGTTGCCCGAGCCGCGGATGAGCGCATGGATGGAAAACGCGGCGGCAAATCCGGCGAGGCAGGAAACGCCGATCCAGAACGTGGTGAAAAACCAACGCTTTGAAAGCGGCTTGTCCACCCTGACGGAAAAGAGCCACTCCAGCGCAGGAAACAGCACGGCGCCCAGCATGACGGCGGTCAGGTACTCATATCCGCAGGCGCTTTTGAGAAAGACGGCAAGCGCAAACATCGGATAGAACAGTGTGCGCTTTTCAGGATGGTTGACGCATAAAAGACCCAGAAACATGGGGAGATACCAGCTGAACGAAATCCAGTACAGGTTCGGCGCAAAGTCCGCAACCCAGCCGCAGTTCAGCGTAACAAGATAGAAGCACGCGGCAAACAGCGGGCCAAAGCGCCGAAAGAGCGCGAAGCCGATCCCCGTAACGACGCAGGAAAGCGCAATGCAGCACGCAAGCCGCAGCGCGGAGAGCGCATGCGGAACGACAGCGCTCAAGGCATAGAACACCCAGCCCTGCAGTCCGATCTGGCGGTTATAGGTATCGAGCGAATAGGGAACGTTGAGCATGCCGTGATAGTATGCCTCGTATGTCTCGTTGACAAAGTTCGAATACGCGCCCGTCGTGCCGATCGGATACAGCTGCCCGAGACCGTATTTGCGACTGGAAACATCAAGATCGTACTTCTGCGCGGCCAGCATTCCGACGACGAGGCTCTCCGAATCGTTTTGAAACAGCCGATTCGCGTGCATCCAGAGCACCGTGCTCATCAGAACGATCATCACGACGGCCAGCAGGACGGCGCGCAGTTTTTTCCGTTCGGTTTTCAGCGTGAGGGGCTCGGCGATGCTGGTCATGGGCGATACCTTCCTTGCATGTTTTCAAACAGAATATGAATCAGCTCGGCATGTCCGCGGAGCGAGCGGATCTTGGTCGGCGCTTTTCCGCGCTTCGGATAGGCGCGCGTGACGGGAATTTCACAGGCGCGCATCCCGAGCTGGCTTGCCCGGACGGAAAGATACGCCAGAAGCTCATAGGAAACAAACACGTCCCGCAGCGGCTGCACGTCCGGGTGCTCCAGATACCGGCGCGAATATGCGCGGTATGCGTTCGTCGTGTCGGTGAAGCGCTGCCCCGCCGTATGTGAAATGATGGGCGCGTGGATCAGCCGGACGGCGAGGTAACGGCCGGGCGGCGTATTGACGGCCTTTCCGCCGCGGACAAAGCGCGAACCCTGTATGAAATCATATCCCCCCGCCAGCTTTTCCAGAAAGCGGGGCACGTCCTCGATGCTGTCCTTGTTGTTGCCGTCGATGGTCACGAAGCCCGCATAACCGCGCGCAAGCGCAAAGGAAAAACCCATGCGAAGCTGCGCGCCCTGCCGCCCGGGCCCGCGCAGGATCAAAAGCGCGTTTACGCCGAGGGCGCGGAGCGTCTCCGGTTCCGCGCAGCCGTCCGTAGACGCGCCGTCGCAGACGATGATGTCGCAGACGCGGTCGATCCCATGGCCTTTTGCGCGCCAAAGCTCCTTTTCGATGCGCGTATGCTCGTTGAGCACCGGAATCAGAAGGCAGTATTGCGAGCGCTTTTCGTCAAAGGCGATGCTCTCGTATTTGGGAACGCCGGGCTTCGCTTCGTGGATCAAGAAAACACCTCCAGCAGATATTCGGCCGCGCTTCGGACAAGCGCCGGATCGTCCGGACGCTTCATCTCGATGGAGATCCAGCCGTCGTAGTGCAGCGAACGCAGTTCGGCGTGCAGCGCACGCCGCGCGATGGGCGCGAGCAGCGGCTCGGAAACGTGAATATGGTGAACAAGGCCGATATTTTCGCGCAAAACGGCGATCGATTCTCCGTTTTGAATGCACGCGCCGAGATCCGCGTTTACCATGCAGCCGGGGCGGTCCACTTCGCGGCAGAGGGCAAAGGCCTCCTCGCTGGTATTGACAAAGTTCGTGCCGTAGATGGCCGGGTTTGGCTCAACGGCGACGACGCAGCCGTGCCGCGCGGCAAAATCGCCCGCCTCGCGCAGAAACGAAACGGCGAGCGGACGGAGCGACGCGTCCGGCAGAACGCGGTTTTTGGGGCTGCCGAGTACAAGGTTCGGACAGCCCAGCGCCTCGGCGAACAGAACCGCCCGCTTCGTATGGTCCAGCAGCGCTTCCCGTTCGGCGGCGCCGCCGAAGAGCCGTTCCGTCCTGCCGAACCAGATGGATTGCATGGAGCACACGCTCAGGCGGTATCGGGTCCGCAGCGCCGCGGCAAACGCGCGCGCCTCCGGAAGCCGTTCGTAGGGCGATTCCGGAAACAGCCGCGTCGGCGCGATCTCCAGGCCGCCGAACCCGAGGCCGGAAAGAAAGGCGTACATGGATTCGTCCTCTTCGGGCGTCCAGGCGATGTTGGAAACGGACAGTTTCACGAGCCGATCCTCTCCTCCTCTGAGCGAACGAAAGAAACGATCTCCCGCAGCACGCGGTTCCTGTCGAAAAGATAGCCGTTCCTGCCGCCGAGCCGCTCGGCGTACACCGAGCGCGCATCGTAGAAAAGAGGCTTGGCGTCAAGCTCGTTCCGGAATGAGCGCCCCCTGACCGCGCGGAATATCTCCCCGGCGGGCAGCGGTTCGACGGCGAGGTTCAGGAGCGGGATATTCTGCTCAAGCGCGCGCCGGATATGATCCCAGAGGCAGGCAAGGTTGTAAAACTGAAAGACGGAGCGGCTGTCCGTAAAGTTCAGCGCGGTGAATCCCAGGGATTCAAACTCGCGTTTCAATTCCGCGATCGTGCTTTCCGGCGCGGTCAGCCGGTAAAAGCCGTTTGGCAAAGGGGCGTAACTGCTTTTCAGAAGCGCTGAGCGGGCGGACAGTTCGGCGAACTTTTCCGCGCTGAGCATGCCCGGGACAACGCGAATCAGGTCGTAGAGAAAATTCTTTTTCAGCTTTGCGCCGAACAGCCCGGGAAGCCGCACAATCAGATACTCGCGCAAATGCTCCTTTACCCACTGCTCGAGAAGGAAACGGTCCGCGCCGTAGGGATGCGTCCCGGGGCGGATGACGGTGGTTTCATCCACGCGGTACGGCTCCGGATAAACGTCGATGGTCGAGATCAGCACCAGCCGTTTCGGCGCGATGCGCTCGATATTTCTGATCGCGGCGTGAATGCCCGCAAGATCGGCCTGCGGATCCTTTAGGGCAAGGTATTTTTCCGCGCGGACGCCCGCGTAGACACAAAGGTCCGGCCTAAGGCCGTAGGCCTGCTCGATATCGGTCGAATGGAACGATGCGCCGAACGGATGCGCCGCGGCAAGGTTCGACCCGACAAAACCGGTGCTTCCGACCAAAAGATCCATATCGTTCCTTTCCTAGCGCATCGTGCGGTCTGCACGGCGGTTACGGCCAATCGTATCGGGTAGAAGCGTTTAACTCTTTGTGTTTATTATAGTAGCGTCGGCCGGCGAAGTCCATGGATTACGGCAATCCCGCGGAATTTGGGATCGTCCGCAAGGGAGAAAGTACCGGCCGGAGATGGGAAGCGCCGTGGTGTTTGCCTGCGCGAAGGTTGGCGAACAATGCAATAAAATGGAATTTGGACGCCGCCTATGGTATAATTCAAAAAACGAACGGCTGTATGAACCGGGCAAGTTTTCCCGGAGAACGGCGCGCAGAATCCGCGCCGGCAAAGGAATCCGTGATTTTGAAAAAGTCGCTTTTTCGGCAAATTCTTGAGTTTATCGGAATCTCCGGCCTTGGCTGGCTGATGGATTTTGCCGTATACAGCGTATTGACCGCGCTTGGCGTTCCGGCGGGGTATGCCAATTTTCTTTCCGCGCTGCCCGCGGTGACGTTCGTGTTCTTTTTCGCCACGAAAAAAACGTTTGTTAAAAACGAACGCGGCATCCCGCTGGGCTTGAAATACGCGCTGTATGTCGCGTATCAGCTTTTGCTGCTGACGGGCGTTTCCTTTTTGAATCAGAAGATCTTCGATCTGCTGCGCGGCGCGCTGACACAGGGAACGTTTCTTTACCGCTACAGCGCGCTCGTTTCAAAGATCCTGATTACGCCCATTACCATGCTCTGTAATTTTATTGTGCTCAAGCGACTTACCGAAAGGATGTAGCCCATGCCGAAGATCCTGCTTTTCATTCCGATGTACAACTGTCAGAAGCAGATTTCGCGCGTGCTGGATCAGCTGGGCGCGGAGGCGGGCGCATGGTTCGACGAGGCGATTATCGTCAACAACCGCAGCACGGACGGCGGGGAGCAGGCGGTCATCGAACGGCTGGCGCGCGGGGATCTGCCCTGCAGGGCGTCGCTGCTGCGCAACCGCGAGAACTACGGCCTCGGCGGATCGCATAAGGTGGCGTTTGCATATGCGATGGAACACGGGTTCGACTACGTGGTCGTGCTGCACGGGGACGATCAGGGACATCTGGAGGATTTGCTGCCGGTGCTCGCAAGCGGCGCCTATCTGAAGTACGACTGCTGCCTGGGCGCGCGGTTTATGCGCGGTTCGCGGCTGGAGGGATATTCGCGATTTCGAACGTTCGGCAACGTTGTTTACAACCTGCTGTTTTCCGCCGTGACGGGACGGCGGGTATACGACCTCGGCTCCGGACTGAACCTCTACCGCGTTGCGTCGCTCGGGAAGCGGTATTATCAGGCGTTCTGCGACAATCTGCAGTTTAACTACTGTATGGTGCTCGCGCTCTCTTACCTGCGGCAGAAGGCGCTGTTTTTCCCGATTCGCTGGAGCGAGGACGACCAGGTGTCCAATGTGAAGCTGACGCGGCAGGCGGTAAATGTAATAAAGCTGCTTGGCAGGTATGTCGTTTCGCCTCGGCGGTTCATGGCAAGCGAGCTGCGGGAAACGCCGCGCGAGTCGTACCAGGCGGACGTGATCGCCGCTGCGGCAGGACACGGAGGGGGATGCGTATGAAGCGCGCTCGCTGGCCCGTATGGCTGACCGCTCTTCTGATTGCGGCGTGCGGCGTATATTTTATCATGACGCTGGATCAGGCGGGCATACGCGCCACGCTGCTGGAGCATCTTTCCCTGCTCCCGCTGATCGTGCTGATCGCCGTTGTCACGCAGATGATCAAGGCGACGCGCATGTATGTCATCGTGATGGACGCCGATATCTCCTATCAGAAGAATCTGCTCGTTTACGCCGCCACGACCGTCATCAACATCATGACCCCGTATAAAGCCGGCGAAGTGTACCGCATCATGCTGTACGGAAAATGCGTCGGCAGCTACGCCAGCGGCGCGGTGCGCGTTCTGCTGGACCGCGCGGTGGATACCGCCGCGCTGCTGACCTATCTGACCATCATTCTGCTGTTTCAGGTCAGCGCGGTGCTGCCGCTGTATCTGCTGCTGCTGGCGCTGTTCGTCCTGTTCTGCGCGGCGTGGTTCGTCTTTCCGCAGCTCTATCGTTTCTGGAACGATTATCTGATTACGCAGCGTCACACGCGGCGCTCGGCCAAAGTATTGAAGGCGCTTTCGGACGTAAACCGCGCATACGAGTATCTCCGGGAACTGATCCGCGGCAGGGTGTTTATCATGTACCTGCTTTCCATGACCGCCTGGGGACTGGAACTGGTCGGCGTGTACGTGCTCACCGTGTATACGCACAGCAACAGCGCTTCGCAGATCTCGGCCTATCTCGTTTCCGCACTGAGCACGGCGGCAAACGAGTATCAAAAGCTCTATGCGCTTTGCTACCTTGCTGTATTGGGAATCATGATGCTGGTTTCGGCCTGCGTGTTAAGAAGGAGGCGTGCGGCGTGAATCGTGTGCTGATCGTGTATGACGACTCCAAGTTGCCGGGCGAGGAGATTCGCGCGCTGGTGGGCAGCCGGCGCTTTGGCGGGATTTTAATCGGCAAGCAGTCCGTTTTTGAACGGATGCGCGCGTTTTTCACCTTTGCACTGCCCGACGCGGTGCTGCTCACGCTCGGCGGCAGGGAGGCGATTCCTTTGCTGCGCGAGCGCGTGGCGGCGGAGCAGAGCCGCGAGGGCGGCCGGGTCCGCGTGCTGCATTTTTATTCCGATTCCATCGATCAGAACCGCGAAGCGGCGGCGCTGGTGCTCAGGAGCGCGGCGTTTGCCGAGCGGATTTATTCGGCCCGGCAGGACGGGCGCGGCGTGTTCTGCGCTTTCCCAGGCGCGGAGGCGTATGAAGGCTTTCTGCAGCGGGCGGAGGAGGCGGGCGGCACCGGCCTGCTCCCGCAGGACGAGCCGACGGGCGAAATCCGGCTCAGGGGGGACGAGTTCAGCTGGATCGGCACGCAGGAAGGGCTGGTATCGAGCCTGACGAGCAAGTATGACGCGCGCTATTTCAACCACCTCGTCTCCGAGGAGGATATCGTTACGAAGAGCTCCGCAAACATCGAAAAACTGCGCGCCGAGTTTCGCTTCTGGCAGCTGCTGCCGGACGATATGAAGATCTGGTTTGTCATGCCGTTCGATTTTAGGGAGGACGGCGATGCCGCAAGCTACCGCATGGAGCGGCTGTATCTGCCGAATCTTGCGGTCAAGTATGTGCACGGCGCGATGGACGGCGAGGAATTCGAGTCGTTTCTGCACAAGTACTTCCGCTTTCTTGGCGCAAGGGCGAGCCGGCCGGTGACCGGGGAAGCATACGCCGCGCGCGCGGAGAAGCTGTATGTGCAGAAAACCCGGGAGCGGCTGGATGCGCTCAAGGCCGATCCGAGGTTCGCGCCCGTCGCGGCTTTGATCAGAGACGGCACGGCTTATGTGGACGTGGACGAAGCGTTCGAGCGGTTTTGCGGCATCTACCGGCGCACGTTTGGCAGGTGCAGGCCGGCGCTGTGCGAGGTGATCGGGCACGGGGACGCCTGCCTGAGCAACATTCTCTTCGACCGCGCGAGCAGGACCCTGAAGTTCATCGATCCCAAGGGCGCCCTGACGGAGGCGGAGCTCTGGACCGATCCGTATTACGATCTGTGCAAGCTGTCGCATTCGGTGCTGGGGCTGTATGACTTTTTCAACAGCGGGCTGTACGAGCTTTCTCTCGACGACTCCATGCAATTCCGGCTCGACGTGCCGTTCGACAACGCGCCGTATGCCGCCGCGCTCAGAAAGCACATGGAGGCAAACGGCTTCGACTATTCTATGACGCGTGTCGGCGAGGCGGCGCTCTTCCTTTCCATGCTGCCGCTGCACATCGACAATCCGCATAAGGTTCTGGGCTTTTTCCTCAACGCGATGCGCATCCTCGACGAACTGGAGCGCGAATAAACGGGAGGCCGATTTGGAATGGAGCAACCTCTGACATTTATCTTCGACGTGGACGGAACGCTCTGCCCGATCAAGAAAAAGGACGAGCGCTATGAGGACCTCACGCCGTATCGGGAGATGGCGGATCAGATCCGCCGCTATCACGAAGCCGGGGCGAAAATCATACTCTTCACCTCGCGCAATATGAACAGCTACGGCGGCAATCTGGGGCTGATCAACAAGCATACGGCAAAGACGCTGTTCAGCTGGCTTGAAAAATGGCAGATCCCCTACGACGAAATCCTGTTCGGCAAACCATGGCCCGGCCACAACGGATTTTATGTGGACGACCGAACCGTCCGGCCGGAGGAATTCCTGCGGCATACCCCGGAGGAGCTGAGCGAAATCTGCGAAAACGACAGGAAGGACCTCAAATGAACATCATCATTACGATGGCGGGCGCAGGCAGCCGCTTTCGCGACGCGGGATACGATCTGCCGAAATACCGGATCGAAGCGCACGGCAGAACGCTGCTGGAATGGTCCCTGATGAGTCTGAAGGATTATCTTTTGCATGCGGGCCGCGTCGTTTTTCTGGTCCGCGCGGAGGATCGTTCGGCCGGATTCATCGACGAGACGGCGAAAAGATTCGGCATCGGCCGGCCTGTGATCGACGAACTGGAATGCCCGACGGACGGACAGGCGACCACGGCGCTGCTTGGGATCCAGCGCTGCGCCGAAGGCGAACCCGTGATGATCTACAATATCGACACCTATATCGAGCCGGGACAGCTGCGCTTCGACCGGATTTGCGGCGCGGGCTATATTCCGTGCTTTCATGCGGCGGGAACGCACTGGAGCTTTGTGCGGCTCGACGCCGAAGGCCGCGCCGTCGAGGTCTGCGAGAAGCGGCGTATCTCGGAGAACTGTTCGCTGGGCGCGTATTACTTCGAAAGCACGGCGCTCTATCGGGACGCCTACGACCGCCTGTACGGCGCGGGCTGGGACGGCGCGCGCGAAAAGTATATCGCGCCGATGTACAATCTGCTGATCGGGGACGGCCGGGAGGTTCGCATCTCGCTGGTCGATCCGCGGCGGGTGCACGTGCTCGGCACGCCGGAGGAGCTCCATGCGTTTCTCGCGCTGCCGCGGGACGAAATCGGAGAGGAAGACCTATGAAAGGCGGGCTGTCCATGGGCTCCAAGAAGCAAAGCCGGCTGATCATCGCCTGCGCGATCGTGCATCTTGCGGCATCGCTTTTTTATGAACCGGTGCTGTTCGGCGCGGCGGCGGTTTCCACGCTCGGCAGCGGCGATATCGGCGGCATTGCAACGCTGATCGCCTCCAAGCTGATTGGCGCGCTGCTGATCCTGCTGTTCTGGCGAACGCTGATCCGGCTGTTTGCGGGAAGCTATCCCAAGAGGGCGGTTATTTCGTTTTTTGTGCTCTTTGCAGTATCTCTTATTGTGATTGCGATCGTGTATCCGCAAAACTACGCGTATGAGACCGACAGCCTGCTGATCTATGAGGACGCGATTACATATCAGCCCGCGTACTGGCATCACTATCTGACCGGCAGCTTTTTTGCGGGATGCTATATGCTCCTGCCGCATCCCGTTTCGCTGATGCTCGTGCAGAGCGCGTTTTTCTCCGCGCTGATTGCGTCCGTCTTTTCGCGGCTCGCCGGGCGGTTCGGAAGCGGACGCGCCTGGTTTGCCTTCCTTTTGCTGCTGGTTCCCGTGTCCTTTTATGTGCAGTATTCGCCGTATCGCAACTGCCTGTATACCATCCTCTGCATGTTTGCGTGCTCGGAGCTGCTGTTTTTCTGGCTGGATGGGGAAGCGCCGCCGTTATGGCGCGTGATCCGCGTGGCGCTTGCGTTCTCGCTGATTGCAATCTGGCGCAGCGAAGGGATTTTACTGTTTCTGCTTCTCCCGCTGGGATTGTGGCTTGTTTGCCGCGCGCCTGCCAGACGGGTGATTTGCCTTACGCTCGCCTCGGCGGCTGCTGCGATGCTGCTGGCCCTGCCGCAGACGATCGGCATGGCGCAGTCCGGAATGAACGGGAATTACAGGATCGTCAGTACGATGAACGCGCTGCAGGATATCTGCAATGCGGCGGATTTTTCGCTTGATTACGACGGCGGGGAAGAGGATGCGGCGATCATCGAGAGTTTCGTGCCGAGCGCGTATCTCAAAGAATACGGGCTCGCGGGGTATCGCGCGTTCAATGCCGCGAACGGGCGGAATATCAACGACAGCGGGCAAACGGACGACCAGATCGACGCGTTCATGGGGGCGTATGCGAGAGTTGTTCTGCATAACCTGCCGGCCTTTGTTCGCTCGCAGGGAAACCGATTCCTGTTTGCGCTGAAATTTCCCGAGATCTTTTCAGCAGACGAGTTCAGCGGCACGCATACCGAACTGCCTGCGGCGACGGTTGTTTCAACCGCGGCCGACTCGCAGGAAGCTACGCTTGCCGCGCTGGACAAGGGCGCGTTCTGGCGCGCAGGATCGGGATCCGCAGCAGCAGGGACGGGGGATTTCCTGCGTGAGAATCTGGGCAACCTGATCTATCTCTACGATGCGAAAACGCGCCAGGCAAGTATCGTCGTTCGCGCGCTGCTGCCGATTGCCGCGGTGTCTGTGGGGCTGATTGCCGGCAGGCGGAAGAAGTCGGCGTTTCCCATCCTGTTTTTCGTCATTCTGGCGGCGGAGCTTGGCGCGGTGATCCTCATGGCGCCGGAAGGACGGACGGCATATTATTATCCGACGCTGTTCTGCGGTTATCTTTTTGTGCTGATCCTCGCGCCGTTCTGCCGCGCAGGGAGCGGAAGGAAACGTCTGGCGCGGATTCGGAAAGAAACGGAGCGGGAGCAAATCTGAACTTGCAAACGCAGGCCGAACGCACAAACTCATCTGATTGTGCCGGTGTCTTGCCTGAAGTACGCAAAAACGTTTCGGCTTCCAAACGCAGCAGTCTGCGTTTGGAAGCCGAAATCCTTATAAGTGTTGCTTAATAAACCGATCTAAAGAAATGCGGCAGTTTTTGGTCTCACTATTGACAAAAAAGAAAAAACCGGATAAAATAAAAACATAAAGTTACTTAAACGTTAAAGTAATCGACTGCGTAATCCGCACTTTCCAATTCCCCGAAGGAGCAGACCGATGGCGCATATTACAAACGCTACGATGAAGGACATTGCCAAAAGCCTGAATGTCAGTGTTACCACGATTTCAAAGGTAATCAACGGACATAAAGACATTTCGGAAAAAATGCGCTGTGAGGTTCAGAATAAGATTGTCGAAATGGGATATGTTCCCAATATTATGGCCGTAAACCTTCGGAGAAATGTGGCAAATGTTGTTGCGCTGGTTCTCTCGGACATTTCGAAACCGTATTTTGCGCGCGTGATAGCCGGCTATGAACGCGTTTTCGAAGCATCCGGCTATCAGACGATGACGTTCAGCTCCATGGAACAGGGTGAGCGGGAAAACCGGTTTATCCGGCAGATTGCGGCGATGAACATGGCGGGCATCGTGATCGATCCGGCGCAGGACAGCGATCCGCAGAAAACGGTGCTGAAGCAGGCGGGAATCCCATATGTGTTTTCAAACCGTTTTCTTGATGCAGCGTCCGACTATTATGTGGCCGCGGACAACGAGGTGGCCGGGTATATGGCCACACGGCATCTGCTGGAGCGTAAGCCGGGAGCGCCCGTATTCTGCGTCAACGGCCCCGACAGGATATCGCCTACGACGACGCGTTATGAAGGCTACCGGCGCGCGCTGACCGAAGCAGGCGCTCCATTCGACGAACAATCGGTATATAACAACTGTTTCGGTCTTGCCGACGCCTACGAGGCGGGGCGCCGGATTACCGAGTGGGCCAGGCCGCCGTTTTCCGTGTTCTGCTCGACGGACCAGCTTGCAGTCGGCATACTGCGCGCGCTGCATGAAAAGGAACTGCGCGTGCCGGATGATGCGGCGGTGATCGGAGTGGACGATATCGAAATGGCTCCGTACCTGACGCCCGCGTTGACCACCATATCGCTGCCCAAGGAACTCATCGGCGAAAAGAGCGCCGAAATGCTGATTCAACTGATCGAGAAACACGAAATCAAGGAACCTCGTATTTTGTTCAAGCCGGAATTGATCGTACGGGAAACCACCTGACACCCGATGGAGGGCAACGCGGAAGCGCAATACTTTCCCATATTACTTTAACGATAAAGTAATTGATTCAGCGATAAAGGAGCAGCAACGATGAAAGAAACGGTGAAGGCGGCGGTATTGGAACGGCCGGGGAAAATCGATCTGAAAGAATTTCCCATGCCGAAGCTGGGGAAGGGCGCCGCGATCGGGCGAATGGTTGTTTCGGGCGTGTGCGGGACGGATAAGCACAGCTTCCGCGGAGAGTGCGTTCAGTACAAGGGAACGAAAAACGAGATCAATGTTCCGTATCCGATCATCCAGGGGCATGAAAATGTTCTGATCATCGAGGAGATCGACCCGCTGGGCGCCAAAATGCTGGATTTTGTCGGCACCATCCTGAAAGCCGGCGATCGCGTCACCATGTGTCCGGACGTGGTTTGCGGCCACTGCTGGTACTGCAAGAACATGCCGACCTATCCCTGGTGCGACAAGCTGCAGTTCAGCTATGGAAACATGCGCTCCTGCAACGACGGGAATCATCTTTACGGCGGCTTTGCCGAGTATATCTACATTGAACCGGGGACGCGTTTATATAAAATTCCGGACGGGCTGCCGGACAGTGTGGCGGTGCTGACCGAGGTCATGGCGGTTACCTATACGCTCGATAAGGCGAAGGAGTTCAATTCCTTTTCGCTCGAAGGCTTCAACTTCAACGATACGATCGTCGTGCAGGGAGTCGGCCCGCTTGGCCTGGCGCACATTATCAAGGCGCGGATGATGGGCGCCGGGAAGATTATAGCGACGGATATCTCGGACTATAAGCTTGAACTGGCAAAGAAATTCGGCGCAGACGTGGCGCTGAATTCCAACCGGACGACATCCGAGGAGCGCATCGAACGCGTGTATGACGAAACGCAGGGCCGCGGCGCGGATATCGTTGTGGAGTGCGTCGGCCGCCCGGAGGTGGTCCCGGAGGGTCTGAAAATGCTGCGCAAGGCGGGCATGTATCTTGAGCCGGGCAATTTTGTCGACTGCGGGGCGGTTCCGATCAATATCCATGAGATCTGTTCCAAGAATCTGCGCATCATCGGAATGTCCAACCATGCGCATAACAGCTACCGGGCCTGCATGGAAATGATGGAGCGGTCGCTCCGCTGGTTTCCCTGGGAACAATTCATCAGCCACCGTTTCCCACTGGAGAAGGCGCAGCTGGCGGTGGAAACCAGCATGAGCGAAAACAGCATGAAGGTGCTGATTGTTCCGAACGGAGGAAACAACTGAAAGTTTGCGAATGGGAATCGCAAAAAAAACATCAGAAAAGGAGGAAACCCCAATGAAAAAACTATTTTCCTGCATTCTGGTGCTGCTGTTGGCGGTTAGCCTGATTGGCTGCACTGGAACGAACGTTGCGTCGGAAACGACATCCGAAACCACTGCCGAACAGGCTGAGCCTACGGCGGAAGCGACGGAAGAAACAACTTCCGAACCGATTGAACTGACGATGTGGACCTTTCTGAATCCCAACGGCGGGACATCCGCGCGCGAACTGGCGCTGGCTCAGATTATCGACAATTTTGAAGCGGCAAATCCGAATATCACGATTGTTACGGAATCCATCGATTACAGTCTGATCCCAAGCCAGTATCTGGCGGCGCACGTCGCCGGCACCGCGCCGGATATTATCTGGATGAGCTTCCTGGAAATGGGCGAGGTGATCCGCGCGGGCGCGATGGCGGATCTGAACACACTGCTGATCGACAACTGGACGGACGAGCAGAAAGCGGAGCTGGACGATGCGTTCTTCCAGTTCGGCGCAACGGATACGGAACGGTATCAGCTTACGTTTGTGCGCAGTGCGGACGCGCTGATCTATCGCACCGATCTGTTTGAAGCGGCCGGTTATACGCCGCCGTTCAAGAGCTGGGACGAGTTCATCGAAGCTTGCCAGGCGGTGACGCAGGACACCGACGGCGACGGAGAGATCGACGTCTGGGGCTTTGGCCAGCAGTTTGGTTCCGAGAAACCGATCAGCAACGTATTCATCTCCTCCATGGTCGATCTGCAGGGAGGACTGTTCACGGAAGACGGAACGCCGGACTGGAACAACGAAAACGGCGTGAAATCCATGCAGCTCGCCACCGATATGGTGACCAACTATCAGATTACTCCGTCGGCCTCCGCATCCTATTCCCAGGAGGATCTGATTGAAGGATTCTGCGCGGGCAAATATGCGGTGATAACGGCGGCTGCCTCACGCTACAGCACATGCGTAAACAACGCGACGTTCGATTCCTCCTGCATCCGTCTGTGCCACTTCCCGAGCTGGGAAGGCGACGATTTCGGCAAGGATATCCTTTCCGGCTGGTGCGTCGGCATTTGGAGCGGAAGCGAGAAGCAGGAAGCGGCGGCCAAATTCATCGATTACCTGTTCAGCGTCGATTCCGAGAAGATCTGGATGGAAGTCGGCGGTCAGCCCGCGATGCGCGCGTCGACCGCGGCCGAGATGGCGGACTTGCTGAACCAGCCCGGAAACGAGTATCTGACCACGATGACGGAATCCTTCAGCAAGTACGGCTATGCGCGTCCGTGGCAGTATACGATCAGCGGATATGATAAACTACAGAATGAGGCTGCGCAGAGAATTCTTCTGGACGGTATGGATATTTCGGAGTCCCTTGGGATATCGGTCGACGAATTCATCAAGCAGAACGGTTAACGGTCCGTTTCTCCAAGGACGGTACGGGCGGAGCGGCAAACTCCGGCTCCGCCCGTATACTTACGGAAAGGAATCCGGGATGGCATGAACAAGCACCTGCGAAAATCAAAGAACGTGCTGTATGTCGTGCCTGCAGTGCTGCTGATCATCATGTTTTTATATGTGCCGGCATTGTATGGTTTCTCATTCAGTATGTACAAAATCAAATATTTGGCGGTGGGCAATTTTGTCGGGCTGCAGAATTATATTGACATTCTGACGGACAAAGATATCTGGAGCGCGGTCGGCAAGTCCTTTCGCTTTACGATGAGCGCGCTCGTCAGCACCGTGGCGATCGGACTGGCGCTCGCGCTCTGGCTGAACAACCTCACCAAGGGGTTCAGCCGCCTGATGCAAACGGTCATCATGATCCCGTGGATCATCTCCGTTATCGTTTCGGCGCTCCTTTGGCGCTGGATCCTGGCCGATGATGTGGGGTTGCTGCCTTATATTCTGAAAACGCTGTTTGGCGTGAAAAATATATATTTTATCGAAGGAAAACAATGGTCGATGTTTTCCCTGATTTTTGTGGCGGTCTGGCGAACGCTTGGCTACGCCGTGCTGCTGCTGTATGCCGGAATGAAAAGCGTTCCGGATGATGTGTTCGAAGCCGCCGGAATGGACGGCGCAAACGGGCTGCAAAAACTCCTGTATATCCGAATCCCGCTGCTGAAAACGCAGCTGCTGATCGTGATGATCGTTTTGACTCTGAGCTATTTCAACAATGTGGAACTGCCCATGTCGCTGACCGGCGGCGGACCGGGAACGACGACGACGCTGATCAGCCTCCTGCTGTACCGCGAGGCCTTTACCTATTACAATTTCGGAACGGCGAGCGCGCTGGCAATT
>CAZIQO010000015.1:0-38885 GCA_964541465.1 uncultured Oscillospiraceae bacterium | reverse complement strand
TCGGTAAGCCGCAGCCGGAGACGGCGCTCATCCTCGGGCCGAACATCACCGACTGGCCGAAGATGTATTCCCTCGGCGAGAACCTGCTCGTCGAGCTCGCGGCGGTCATTCGCGACCCGGTGACGACCACCGACGAGCTGATCCCGTCCGGCGAAACGAGCTCGTACCGCAGCAATCCTCTGCGGCTGGCCGAGTTCGCGCTCTCCCGCCGCGTGCCGGATTACGTGGGCCGCAGCAAGGCCGCGGCCGCGCTGGAAGCTGAGCGCGTTGCCGGCGAAAAACCGGAGAAGCTCGTTTCGGCGCTTTCCCGCGTGGGCGACGCGGATGAGCTGATCAAAACCACGCAGTTCGGCTCCTGCGTGTTCGCCAACAAACCGGGCGACGGCAGCGCGCGCGAGCAGGCCGCCTCCTGCCAGAAGGTGCTCGGCGGCTTTGCGAACATCTGCTACGAGTACGCGACCAAGCGCTACCGCAGCAACTGCATCAACTGGGGCATCCTGCCGTTCACGCTGGCCGAAGGCGCGGCGTTCAGCGCCGAAACCGGGGACTATGTGTACGTGCCCGGCGTCCGCGCGGGTATCGAGCAGGGCAGGGAGGAATTCCCGGCGAAGATCCTCCGGCAGGACGGCACCGCGGAGGACATCACGCTCTACATCCGGGGACTGACGAAGGATGAGGCAACGATCCTGCTCGAGGGCTGCCTGATGAACTATTACGCCGCTATAGCCGGCAAGGCAAAGTAAGATGGAGCGCAAGGCGCGTTCCGGCGCGGAGATCGAGCGGCTGATCGGGGCCTGCGGCTTCTACTGCGGAAGCTGCCCTTCCTACCGGGACGAATCCTGCCCCGGCTGCAGAGACTCCCAACGGGAAGGCGGCTGCTTTACGCTGGCGTGCACCGCCCGGAACGGACTGACGTACTGCGGCGCGTGCGCGCGTTTCCCCTGCGACGAACTGCTCGCTTCAGAAAAGGCGACGCTGCTGGACCGGCAATGGCTGCTCTGGAAACGCCGGCAGCGCGGCGAAAAATAAAAAATATTATTTGAAAGGAAACCGACCATGACTCTGATTTCCATGAAGACCCCGCTCGTTGAGATCGACGGCGACGAGATGACGCGCGTTCTCTGGCGGATGATCAAGGAAGAGCTGATCACGCCGTTCGTGGACCTGAAAACGGAGTATTACGACCTCGCGCTTCCAGAGCGCGACAAAACCGGCGACCAGATCACCGTGGACAGCGCGAACGCCATCAAGAAGTACGGCGTCGGCGTCAAGTGCGCCACCATCACGCCGAACCAGCAGCGCGTGGAGGAATATCATCTGCACGAGATGTGGAAGAGTCCGAACGGCACCATCCGCAGCATTCTGGACGGAACGGTGTTCCGTTCGCCGATTTTGATCGACGCGATCAAACCGGTCGTGAAGAACTGGAAGAAGCCCATCACCATCGCCCGTCACGCCTACGGCGACGTATACAAGGCCACGGAATACCGCGTGCCCGAAAAGGGGAAGGCCGAGCTGCTCTTTACCGGCGAAAACGGCGCGTCCTTCCGGCAGACCGTGTACGATTTTGAGTGCCCGGGCGTGCTGCAGGCCATGTACAACAAGGACAGCTCGATCCGCTCGTTTGCGCACGCGTGCTTCCAGTATGCGGTGGATACCAGGCAGGATCTGTGGTTCTCCACCAAGGACACCATCAGCAAGCGGTACGACCATACCTTCAAGGATCTCTTCGAGCAGATCTACGAAGCCGAGTATAAGGAGAAGTTCGAAAAGCTGGGTCTGACCTACTTCTACACGCTCATCGACGACGCGGTCGCGCGCGTGATCCGCTCCGAGGGCGGCTACATCTGGGCCTGCAAGAACTACGACGGCGACGTGATGAGCGATATGGTCAGCACGGCGTTCGGGTCGCTTGCCATGATGACGAGCGTGCTCGTTTCCCCGGACGGCAAGTACGAGTACGAAGCCGCGCACGGCACGGTCACCCGGCACTACTACCGCTACCTCAAGGGCGAGGAGACCAGCACGAACCCCATGGCGATGATCTTCGCATGGAGCGGCGCGCTCAGAAAGCGCGGCGAACTGGACAATCTCCCCGCGCTGACGGACTATGCCGGGAAGCTCGAACAGGCGTCCCTGCGTGCGCTCGGCGACGGGATCATGACGAAGGACCTTGTGGGTCTCGTCGAGGGCGAAAAGCCGAAGCCGGTCACGAGCCGCGTTTTCATCCAGGCCATTCGCGAACGGCTCGAATCGCTGGTCGGCTGAGCGTTCCGCGGCGGGTGCGGAAAAACCGCATTCTGCGAGTGCGTCGGCTTGTCGATCAAGGGGGACCGTTGGAGGTTCCGCCTCCAAACCGCCGCCTGGGGCCGTAACGACCCTAAGAATCCATTTCCGCAAGCGCCCCAGAACAGGGCGTTTGCGGGGCCAGGGATTCCCAAGGGACGTGTCCCTTGGGTGGAGTGCAGAGGTGAAGCCTCTGCAGCCGTTTCAACAATGCGAAAACCGCTTCCGTCCGAAATCCGGACGGAAGCGGTCTTTTGCGTCGGTATGGCGGGACTTGCTTAGAAGATGCCCTGCGCCATCATGGCGTCCGCGATCTTCTGGAAGCCGGCGATGTTCGCGCCCGCCACCAGATTGTAACCAAGGCCGTAGCGCTCGGCGGCGTGCATGGAATTATCGTGGATGTTCTTCATGATCTGGTGGAGCTTTGCGTCCACCTCCTCGGCCGTCCAGCTGTAGCGCATCGAGTTCTGACACATCTCGAGCGCGCTGGTCGCCACGCCGCCGGCGTTGACCGCCTTGCTGGGTGCGACGATCATGCCCTTCTGCGCCATCAGGAACGCGAGCGCTTCGTTGGTGGTCGGCATGTTGGCGACCTCGATATAGTATTTGATGCCGTTGCCCGCGATCGCCTTGGCGGACTCCAGATTCACGTCGTTCTGCGTGGCGCTCGGCATGATGATATCCGCCTTCACGCCCCAGGGCTTTTTGCCCGCGTGGAATTCGCAGCCGAACTGATCGGCATAATCCTGCACCTTGTTGCGGCCGGAGGCGCGCATGGTCAGCATGTACTCGATCTTCTCGCCCACCACGCCGTCCGGATCGTAGATGTAGCCGTCCGGCCCGGAGAGGGTCACGACCTTGGCCCCCAGCGCCTCGGCCTTCCTGGCCACGCCCCACGCCACGTTGCCGAAGCCGGAGATGGCGAGCGTCTTGCCCTTGATCGTATCCTGCATGTGATGCAGGACTTCCTGTACGTAGTAGATCGCGCCGAAGCCGGTCGCTTCCGGACGGATCAGGCTGCCGCCGAAGCTGATGCCCTTGCCGGTCAGCACGCCCGGCTCGTAGGTGCCGCGGATGCGGCGGTACTGGCCGAACAGGTAGCCGATTTCCCGCGCGCCCACGCCGATGTCGCCCGCCGGAACGTCCACGTTCGGGCCGATGTGGCGGTAGAGCTCGGTCATGAACGACTGGCAGAAGCGCATGACTTCGCCGTCGGACTTGCCGGACGGGTCAAAGTTGCTGCCGCCCTTCCCGCCGCCGATCGGAAGCCCGGTGAGGCTGTCCTTGAAGGACTGCTCGAAGCCGAGGAACTTCATGATGGAAAGGTTGACGCTCGGGGCGAACCGGAGTCCGCCTTTGTACGGTCCGATCGCGCCCATGAACTGGACGCGGTAGCCGCGGTTGACCTGCACCTTGCCCGCGTCGTCCACCCAGGCGACGCGGAATTCGATCGCACGGTCCGGCTCGACCATGCGCTCGAGAAGGGCGGCCTTTTCGTATTCCGGATGCATGTCGATGACGGGGGCGAGCGAAGAAAAAACTTCTTCCACCGTCTGCTGAAACTCGGGTTCGTCGGCGTTTTTCCGCTTGACGTCGGCAATCACTTTCTGTACGTACGCGCTCATATCTTCCTCCTGAAATGTATAGAGATTGGCCAATTTCATTGTATAGCCCATGGTCGGCGAAGTCAATCGAACCGAGCACAATATACCATTTTTTGCAGGGAAAATTTCACGATACGCAGGAAATCCTGCGAAAAAGCGAGAAAAGCATGACAGCAGCACGATGCACGGGGGCGGCGCGCGCCGAAGCCGCCGTTTTTTACTGAAACGCGGCGCGGAGTTTAAGCGGCGCGAAAGAAGCGACCACACACGTAGTCCGGCGCAAAAATCCAGGCAGAGCGGGTGTACAGGGAAAAAACCGGGGCGTACCGTCCGGCCGAAACCGGGAAAATTCCCTTATGGGCACGCGTATGGCGATGGTTTGCAGGATTCTTTGCATTCGTGCAGGACGGGCGGCCCGAAGCGGCGTGGGTCGCTTTTGGGGTTGACCGCGGCGAAAACGCAATTTTCCCTCGACACGGCGGGCGTTCTTCTTTAAAATAGAAAGTAGCAGAGCCGCTGCGGCGACGCGCGCCGCGGCCGGCCGACGGAGGGTGCATCATGAACGGACGGAATCGCAGTACGGGCGTATCGGACGCGTTCTGCACGGAATTTGCGCGGAGCGCGGGCGTCCCGGTCAAGCAACTGCGCGGATTTCTGACAAGCACGGATTTCGATAATCAGTTCCTCGGCATGTGCGGAAGGCGCGTATCCTGCGCCGCGGTTGCGCGGATATGCGAGCCGGTGATCGCGCGCATCAGCGAGCCGCCGGAGGAGGGCCTGCTGCGGTTTGCATACGAGTCGCTCTCCGCGGGGCTTTACCCGTATTCGGGCACGCCGAAGTCGAACAAAACACTCAGAAGCGCGCTGAAATTCTACCTTGCCGTGCTTTCGCGGCTGCTGGATCTGGAACGTGAAAGCGCGTTCGATCCGCTGCTCGACTACCGACCCGTAACCGACGAGGAGATCACGCAGAGCCCGATCGCCGGGCAGTGCGAGCGCTTCACGGAGGTCATCCGAAAGAGCGGATACCGCGAGCTGCTGCGCATCGGCCGGGAGATCATGCCGTTCGACCCGGCGGGGCATACGTTCGGCGTGCGGAACGTGGCGGTCCATACGGCGCGTCAGGCGACGCGCGCGGGGCTGCCCGTGGACGTGGCGCTGGTCGGCGCGGCGTCGCTCGCGCACGATATCGGCAAGTTCGGCTGCCGCGGCGAGGATACGCAGCGCATTCCGTACCTGCATTACTATTACACCTGGAAATGGCTCGAGGCGGGCGGTATGCCGGATATCGCGCACATCGCGGCGAACCACTCCACCTGGGATCTGGAATTTGAAAACCTGCCGATCGAGTCGCTGCTGCTCATCTACGCGGACTTCCGGGTGCGCGCGGAGCGCGGGCCGGACGGCAAGGAAAAGGCCCGCGTGTGCACGCTGCAGGAGGCGCGGGACCGCATTTTCGTCAAGCTCGCGGACATGACGGCCGAAAAGCGCCGCCGGTACGAAACGGTCTACCAGAAGCTGGACGATTTCGAGCGCTTTTTGGAGTCCAACGGCGTAAACACCGACCCGGCGTCCGACGAACCGCTGCCGGTCGGGAAAAAGGACGCGGCGCTGCTCACGCGCGGCGAGGTGACGCGCGCATTAAGGAACCTTGCGTTCGACAACAACGTGCATCTGATGCGCACTGTGACGGTGAGCGACTCGTTCGAGGCGCTGCTCGAGCAGGCGCGGGACGAGAAGAACCTCAGCCGCATCCGCACGTATCTGCTGCTTTTTGAGGAATACAGCACCTATATGACCCGCAGGAACAAACTGCTCGCCCTGCGGTTTCTCTACGAATTACTCATGCATCACGACGGGGACGTGCGCAGGCACGCCGGACGCATCATGGGCGCGATCCTGGCCAATTCCGGCCCGCGCTACCGCAAGGAACTGCCGCGGGGGGCCGGCGCGCTGGCGGTCGCTCCGGCGCTGCACGCCGTGCTCAGCGAGTCGGCGACGCTGTGGGACGACTATATCGAATTGTGCCTGCATCCCGATTACAAGATCTCCGCCAAGCACGCCGCGCGTATCTCGAACTCGCTTAAGACGATCGCCGGCAGTCTGTTTTCCCACTGCATGCCGGAGGAGCGGCGCGGCTACTGGGAGAAGCTCTGCCACCGGATTCTCTCGAGCGGCAGCGAGGATCTCTTCGTGCTGATGGACACGCTGCCGCACGTGCCTTCCGACATCGTGCAGCGCGCCGAGGCGGAGCGGATGCTGCCGATCCTCGCCGCCGCGGCCGGCTCGCAGGAGGCCAGAATGCGCATCTGCGCGCTGCGGGCGCTCGAGGCCGCCGTTGCGGGCGACGCCGGGCTGTCGAAGCGCGCGGCGGAGGCCGTACGGCTGTCGGCGGACGCGGACTTCGCGTCCGTATGGCTGCTCAACCGCCTGCGGCATACGGCCGGGATCGATCCGCTGCCGGAGCCGGTGTTCCCCGTCGCGGAGATGTATCTTTCCAACCTCAAGAGCAGCATCCCCTGGATGATGAAGATGGTGCATATCGACCGGCTCTGCGAATACGTCGCCGAGCACCCGCCGGACGCGTTCCATGTTGCGATGCACCTCTCCAACCTGCTCTCGGTGAGCGAGCACCTGCCCGTGCGCGAGCGGGCGGGGGAGGCGCTCGTGAGTATCTCCGGTTATCTCTCCGTCGATCAGAAAAACGAGATCATGATCGACCTACTGCGCGAACTGGAGACCGGGCAGAGCGAGATCTCCGGCTATATCCCGCCATATCTGGGCAGGCTGATCTGCGGCGTGCCGGAAAAGGAGATGGACGAGGGGATCGACTATCTGGAGGGACTGCTGCGCGCGTCCAATACGCGCGCGGCCTGCGCCGCGCTGTCCACGCTCTGCGCGCTGTTGTCGGTCTACGCGCCGGAAAACTGCGCGCGCGCGGACGCCGTGACGGAGCGCGTGTTCGGGCTGCTGCTCACGGGAGCGGCCCACTTTAACGACGGCATCCGCCTCACCGCGCTCGAGGTGATCTGCCGCGGCTATTTCGGCAACGGGGACTGCCCGCTCGAGGCGCGGCGCGCGTGCCTCGTGCGCTTCGGCAAAAAGCTGCTCACGCTGCTCGGCGAGCGGCGCGGGGACATGCTGGGCTTCTTCAACGAGGCCGCCATGCTCAACCATCTTTACCGTTTTCTTACGCTGTGCGAGACGACGGGCGGGTTCGATTTCCCGCCGCTGCGGCCCGTGGCGTTCTTTCCCGGCACGTTCGATCCGTTCTCGGCGGGGCACAAGCGCATCGTGGAGGAGATACAGAACCGCGGCTTCGAGGTATACCTGGCGGTGGACGAGTTTTCCTGGAGCAAGCAGACGCTGCCGAAGCTTTTGCGGCGGCAGATTGTGAGCATGTCGGCCGCGTCGCTCCCGAACGCGTATCTCTTCCCGGACGATATTCCGGTCAACCTTGCGCTGCCGAACGATCTGAAGAACCTCGGCGAGCTCTTCTCCGGGCGAGAGCTCTATCTGGTTGCGGGAAGCGACGTGATCCGCAACGCCTCGGCATACCGGCAGACGGAACCGGGCAGCGCCGCGACCTACAACCATATCCTCTTCAGCCGCGTGGACGTGGGCCATGCGGACGATACGCGCCGCGCCGAGGATATCCTGCGCGGGCGGGTCGTGTCGCTCTCGCTCCCGGCCTACTACGAATCCGCAAGCTCCACGCAGATACGCGACTATATCGATAAGGACATGGATATCGGCATGCTGGTCGATCCGGTCGTGCAGGATTTCATCTATGCGCGCGGGCTGTACCTGCGCATGCCGCAGTACAAGCGCGAGCTGAACGCCGAAATGCAGACCGGCCGCGAGGTGCGCGAACGGGACGGCGTTTACGACGCCGTCTGCCGCGACGGAACCGGAACGGTGCGGGCGCGCATTCACTGCCGCAGCATCGGCGTGACGGACCTTTACGAGGCGCTCGGCGGGCTGCGCGGCGCGGCGGAGATCGTCCGGCGGCTGGCTTCGGGGCGCATCCTGCTCATCGAGGAAACGGAAGGCGGGGCGGAGGAACTGCGCGCGCTGCTGTGCGATCTGCTGGCGCACTCGCTCAACCGCGAGCATACCTACGCGCTGTACCGCTGCCGCCGGGAGGAGGAGCGCGCCATCGCGGAGGAGACGGGCTTTATCGCGGTCCCGGGGCAGGCGGACCTGCTTTGCGCGGACATGCGTGCGCCGCTCGCGCTGGTGCAGGATACGTTTCAGCGCATCAAGGAACCGTTCGCGGACGACGAGGCCGTGCGCGCGGCGGTGACTTCGATACGGCCCGGCATGCGCCGCGCGATCGCCGCGCTGTTTCCGGGTAAACTCCTGCTCAGCTTCGATTCCGAGACGATCAACGCAGGGCTCATCGAAAAGGTGCGCGCCTGCAACGGCGTTTCGGACGTGCCGCCGGGCGAACGGACGCTCGGTAGATGCATGTGTGTGCCCTACGGCAAGATCCTCGCCGACACCATCGTGCCGAACACCGTAACGAAAACGCTGCACGCGGACAAGGTGTTCCACGCCGACGAGAGCGGCTTCGACATCACCGAGTCGCCCGGCTATTCGCCGCTCGTCAACCAGATCAAGACACTCAAGTCCTTCCAGCGGCCCGTCCTGCTTGTGGACGATCTGCTGCACAACGGCTACCGCCTCGAGAAGCTGGATCCGCTGTTTCGGCAGGAGGGTGTGGAGATCGAGCGCATCATCGTCGGCGTGCTTTCCGGCCGCGGGCTGGACCTCATGCGCGAGCAGGGGCGCAGCGTGGAGTGCGAATACTTCATCCCGAATCTGCTGTACTGGTTCACGGAGAGCCTGCTGTTTCCGTTCATCGGCGGCGACAGCGTGTCGGTCGGCTCGGCCGCGCGGGATTTCCCGCCGAGCATCAACCTGATATTGCCGTACCAGTACCCGAAATACTTGCACGGCGCGACGCCGCCTTCGGTGCGGCAGTATTCGCGGGTCGCCCTGCGCAGCGCGCTGACGATCCTCACGACGCTCGAGGAACGTTACCTCAAAACCTGCGGGACCGTGCTCACGCTGCGGCGCCTCGGCGAGGCGCTCACGCGGCCGCGCCTGCCGGACAAGGGCGCGCATATGCAGTACGACCTCAATATGGTCGCCTCGGCGTATCTGAAAGACGACATCCGGCATATGCGCCGCATCTCAAACGCGGAGGACGTGTGATGGAAGCGTTTTACCGGTACGGGGCGTTCTGCCTGTGTCCGCGCGGCGGCGCGCTGCCGAAGGGTGCCGTGGCCGTCGGGGCGCCGTTTTCGCCGCTGGTGTTTACCATCCGCCGCAATCCGATGGATACGCGGGGATTCTACGCAATCCGCCGGCTGTCCGAACTGGACGAGGCGGAAGGGGTCGGCCTTCTGCTCCCCGCCCGGGCGGCGGATGAAACGGAGGGCCTTGCGCGCTTTGTAAGCGAGAACGGCGCGAGTGTGCTCAACACGGCGTTTTCGCGCTGTTTTCGCGTTCTGGAGGACTACCGCGGACGCTGCCGGGAAGTGCGCAGGCTGAATCTTGTGGGGCTCGGGAACGTCGGCGGGACGGTGGCCGTCGGGCTCAAGCTCCTCGGGACCGACATCCGGGAGATCGGCGTTTTCGACCTGGACGAACGGCAGCGCGCGCGCTACGAAGCGGAGCTTGGACAGGTGCTGCCGGTCCGGGACGGGGAACGGCTCCCGGACGTGCTTTCGATTGCGAAGCCGGAGCTGTTTGAGTGCGATGCGCTGCTCTTCACCGCGGCGCGCCGGGTGCCGGACGTCGGCAGCGAGGAAAAGGACGTCCGGATGATCCAGTACGCGGCGAACCGGGAACTGCTGCGCGAATACGCCCGCATGGCGCGCGAGAGCGGGTTTACGGGGATGTTCGCGCAGATTTCCGACCCGGTGGATCAGCTTTCCCGCGCGGTGTTCCTCATGAGCAATCAGGACGAAAGCGGCGCGTACGACTGGAAGGGGCTGCTGCCGGAGCAGGTGCGCGGCTTCGGGCTCGGCGTGATGCGCGCCCGCGCGATCGCCTGCAACGCGCGCGAGGGGGTGAAATCGCCCGAGCTGTGCGTGTTCGGCCCGCACGGAAAAGGCCTTGTCGTGGCCAACGCGCCGGGCGAGCGCTATTGGGACGACTATTCCGAACACCTCACGAAAAAAACCGAGGAAGCGAATCTGGAGATTCGGAAGATCGGGTTCAAACCGTACATCGCGCCGGGGCTTTCCTCGGCATGCGTTTCGGTTCTGCGTGCGGTGCGCGGGGAATGGCACGACGCGGCGGCCCCGATCGGCGGGGTCTACTTCGGCTGCCGCGCGCGGTTTACGCCCAACGGCCCGGAACTGATGCGGCAGCCGCTCCACGAGGAACTGCAGCGCCGCATCGGGGAAAGCTACGAGCGGCTGAAGAAATTCGACGCAGGGTGGGCGGACTGAAATGGCGGAAGGAACACAGGGCGGGAAAAACGGCATGATCGTGATCAGGGCGGGAAACCGCGCGCGGCTCGGCGAGACGCTGGGCTATGCGCTCGCGGGGATTCCGCATGAAACGGCGTCCGCCGCGGGACCGCTGCCGCCGCTGAACGGGCGGCGCGTGCTCTTTGCGCTTTCGGTGAACGAATTCGGGTTCGACGCGGACGTCTGCGCGCTGCTGACGCGACTGCGCGCGGACCCGAACGCCATGGAAGGGTCCGTCGGGGCGATGATCGTGGACGGGGCGGGCGAGCTCTACACCAAGCAGCTTGCAAACATGCTTGCGCTGGCGGCCAATGCGGCGGGCTGCCTGTTTCCCGGCAAACCGCTTGCGGAGGCCACCGGCTCGCTGGACAACTGGCGCGTGCAGGCGCGCCGGCGCGGCGTGGAGCCGCCGGAGGCGTACCGCCTCGCCGCGCGGGAGCTCATGCTGCGGCTGGACTCGTTTGCCGCGCCGAAGACGGAGCGCCCGCGGGTGCTGCTCATGCATGCGTCCGACCGCGCCACGTCCAACACGCTGCAGATCGGCTACGCCGTGTGCGACCGGCTGCGGGCGCACTGCGACACCCGAGAAATCTCCCTGCAGAACGGCGCGGTGCTCGACTGCCGCGGCTGCTCGTATACGACGTGCGCGCATTACGCGGCGCAGAACTCCTGCTTCTACGGCGGCAGTATCGTCAGCGACGTGTATCCCGCGATCATGGCCTGCGACGCGCTGCTGCTGCTCTGCCCGAACTACAACGATTCCGTAAGCGCCAACATCATGGCGTGCATCAACCGCCTCACGGGACTGCTGGTCTACAACGCGCTCTACGATAAATACCTCTACGCCGTCGTGGTGTCCGGCTACAGCGGGAGCGATCTGGTCGCCCAGCAGGTGCTCGGCGCGCTGTGCCTGAACAAGACCTTCATGCTGCCACCGCGCTTCTGCCTGATGCAGACGGCCAACGACCCGGGCGACGCCATGCGCGCGCCGGGCATGCGCGAACGGATCGACGCCTTCGCGGACGCGATGCTGCGCACGATCCGCGCATAGGCCGCAGCGCGAAAAAAGGCCGCGGCCTGAAGCGGCGCGGCCGAAGCCTGTCAAAACGGCATTTTTAACGGAGATTTTGCTTCGGAATGTTTATCCTCAGTCCAACAGTCCTGAGAGTTCAAAGGCAATCATATTTTCAGACATGTCCATTCGCCGGGCAAGCCTCTTTCCGGTATGGTTCAATGCGCATTCCGCTGAAGATCAGAATTTTATCAATCTGCGTTGCCGCAATGCCGCCTCCGTCGGCTGGCGTCGGCGAAATTATTGGTTCCGCTTCTGCGCGGCCTTCAGTCGGTCGATTTCGACAAGCTCCGTTTCGCACCGGACGGTCATGCCGACGGGCGTGGCGGAAACGTGCCGCATATCGATGCGCGTGCCGACCGTGGAGCTGCCGGCGGGCAGGAAGGGCTGCACGCTTTCGGCGGCGCAGGATTCCAGTAAGGCGATCATGGCGGGCGTGGCGAATACCGCGAGGCCGCCGCTTCCCAGCGCGCGCGCCGTGTTGGCTTCCGTAACGGCGGCGCTTTTTTCGCCCCGGATTCCGGTTCTGAGCGTCTGTTCGTTCATGTGCGCACCTCGATTTTTATTTCGTTCCCGGTAACATGATACCAGAAGAAGCCAAAACGGGGAACGGGTCCGCGCGTTTTCCCGCATGAAAAAACCCGCGGGACGCAGCCAGCGGGTCTCCGGTCATCGAAAAACCAAAGTTTTTCGATGGAAGCCGCCGTGGCGGGAATTTGCATGCAGCATCGCCCTCGGTCGGCTGCGCCGACTGTCGGTTTTGCTGCATGAAGCGTGTCAAAACCACCGTACACGCCGCTGGTTTTGACGGATTGTTCGGTTGGATTTCCATTTTTACATTGTCAGATTGACGCAGTAATTTGACTGGGACTTTGTTGATCAGCTGAAACCCGCGGGACGCAGCCCGCGGGTCTGAAAAAGAACGCATGCAACGCATTCGGATGACGATGCAGAAAGGGCGGAGGGGGCGCCCGCCGCGCTGCGGTGCGTTCCTTCGGACCGTTCGTTCAATCGCTGTTTTTCCGTTTGGACGATCCGTGGGAGGAAGCGTCCGGCGAAGCCGCGGGCGAATCCTTTTTGTTGGACGCGCCGTTTCCGGGCGCGTCCGACCGATTCCCGGAGCTCTGCGATCCGTCGGACGAAGAGTCGCCCTGCGCCGGATCCGGCGTTTCGGAGGGCGATGCGTTTTTGCCGCCGGCGTTTGAATTCGACGGGTCGTGGCTGTTCTTGACGCATTCGCGGAGGATGTTCCGCACGGGCACGTCCACCCAGTCGGCCGGATCGAACGAGTCCGGATTGCCCAGCGACTCCTGCAGCCGCTCGATTGCGGCGAGCTTGCCCGGACTTGTGCCAAGCCGGTGCGCCTCGTTCACGCTTTCGTTTGAAGCGGTGACGGACTCCACGCTCAGGTCGCTCTGCGTGTCGAGAGAGGCGCGCAGGGAAGCGGCGAGACGTTCGGCGTGCGCGCTGCTTCGTGCGTTTGCGGCCAGCACCACATAGTTGTCCTCCGCTTCCGAGAGATATCCGTCGGCGCGAAGCTGCTCGATTGTGATTGCGATCGCGTCGTCAACAGGGCGGTGCAGAAGCGCTTTTTCGTCGATCTGGCTTAAAACGGTCTCCCCGTCGCCGTTGACGCTTTCAACCGTCAGAACGCGGTCGAAGAGATTGATCGTATACTCGATCGACGGGTTTACGTCGAGACTGACCAGCCCGTAGGGGGACGTATATGCCTTGAATCCGCCGAACAGGATCAGCATCATCGCCGCGGCGACCGAGGCGAGCGCCGCGATCCGGCCGCGGTGCCGGACGGTTCCGGCACGGACGGCGACGGTCTGGCCGACCTCGTAACCGGCGTTGGTCAGGCGGATAAACCGTCCGTTGTCGGTCATGGCGGCTGCGGTCCGATCCCGCACGTCCAGAATCACCGCTCTCATGCTTTCGACTCCTCTCCGATATCGTGCAGATATTCCTTCAGCCCGGGATAGTCCCCGGACAGGATCACGGCCGCCGCGATGATGTATCTGCGGTACCGGTCCAGCAGTTTTCTTGAAACGCCCGTTGCTTCGGCCAGCGCCTGCATGGGAAGCTGGCGCGTCTGAACGAGCTGACCGAACGCCCCTGGTTCCCCGATGAGGAAACGAACGGCGGCGGCGCATGCGGCGCGGGTTTTCTCCTGCTGCGGGGAGCAGGCGGCGAGTTCGTAAAAACCGAATCCGAACCGGGCGCAAGCCTCCGCCACGGCCGCGATTTCCTCTTTCAGGGAAGCGTTGGCGGCACGCACGCTGTTGCGAACGACGACATACTGTACGCCGGCGGGATCGTTTTCGTCGGTTTCGCCCTCAAAAACCTGGGGCGATACGGCGATTTCCCTTGCGCGGCGGGCGCTGCCGCGGAGTTCGTCGATCAGGCTCCGCCGGACGACGGTTTCCGCATAGCGGAGGAACGGGCCTTTTTCTATCCGGTAGGTATCGACGGCCCGTGAGAAAGCATACAAAGCGATGGACCATTCGTCGTCGTTCTTGCTCACGAACCGATGCGTTACGCGAGAAGCGATGCGGAGGATGGCGCGTTCCTGACTTCGTATCAGCTGTTCCCTTGCCTGCTCGTCCGTTGCCGCGCGGACAGCAAGCTCCGTTACGTCCGAATGCATTTGCCCCCTGCAATGGATTTTCCGGCCAAAGTCCGGCCCGGCACGGTCCGCCCGGGAAGGCGCCGGGTTATCGTTCTGCGCAGTGCGAAACGTTCCGCGCTGCACGGGTGTTCGCGGTTACTCGAACAGGGATTTCAGCCAGGCGAGGAAATCGTTCACGGCCTGAAACGGAGACGATCCGTCGTCCGTCGGACCATCGCCGCTCGAGAGCACGGTCATCTGCATTTCCTGATCCTGGTCCTGGTCCTGCGTCTGCGTCTGCTCCTGTTCCTGATCCTGCTGTTCCAGCTGCTCCCGCGTCTGCTCGGAGATCAGGTCCGCGTCGCAGAGCGCCTGCAGCAGCGCCTGCCGCGCGGCCTGCAGGGCGTCCTTGAGCGCCGCGAGCTCTTCGGCGGTGAGAGACTCCGCATCCGCCAGAGCGTCCGCTTCCAAAGCGGCTTCATAGGCGCTCAGCAGCGCCTGCAGAGTCGCCTTATTGGCGTCCGAATCGTCCAGCGCGTCGATGGCGGCGCCGATGGCGTCCAGATCAAGCGCCGTGGCGTTGCCGACTCCGTTGCCGTTGGCCTGCGTCGGATCGCCGCGCACGCCGAGGATCTCGCCAAGGGAGTAGCCTGCGTCTTCCAGACCGGCTTTCAGCGCGGACCGCGCGTCGGACACGGCCTGCGAAAGATCACTGACATCGCCGGTCTTCCCATCGAGCGCTTCGCCCTTTGCCTCCAGCGCGCTGACGTATGTGTCGAGCAGCGCCGTCAGGTTTGCCTTCACGGTTTCGTCCTCGACGGAATCGATGGCTTCCCGGATTCTGTCGACCGAGATGCCGGTGCTGCTCTTGCTCTTTTTCGTTTTTGTCTGTCCGTTATTATCTTTATTATCTTTGGACTTGTCGGCGTTTTCGCTCTTGCTTCCGTTGCCGTGGCTTTGCGATCCCGTGCTGCCGCTCACGTCGGTCGAATCCTCCGAATCCGCCAGCGCGCCGGCGGCGAAAACAAAGACCATCATAAACGCCGCTGCGGCGGCCAGTATGCGCAGCGCGCTTTTTTTGATTCCCCTGCGATTCTGCTTCATAACCGTGTCTCCTTTATAGAAAAGATTTCACCGGTTTTGCCGGACATTATACTTCTACGATCCGGCGGAAGAAAAAAGTGGGGTCGAATGGAATTTTCTGCGGAAATTTCAGAATTAACCACGCTGCCACGCGGATCGGCGCGGCGCGGCGAACGATGATACGCGCAAATGCGGGAGCGTCCGCCGCCAGATCGGGCGGCGGACGCATAACCGACACGGGTTCATGTTTTGCCGCAGGACGGCGTCAGAGAAGATCAAACGAACGCACGATTGCGACAACCTGCGGGTAAAGCGCCTCGATTTCGTCCGGCGTGGTCGTATAGGTGAGGTAGTACAGGTCCGTTCCGGAAGGGATCAGGAAGTCGAACGTATAGAGATCGTAGCCGCTTTCGGACCAGGAATATACAACTACGGCTGCATTGCGCCCGTTTACGGTTTCAATCGAGCTGTCGATGATCTGATAATCCTTCAGATTGTCCTCTTCGGTTTTCTCGATCCAGCTTTCCTGAATGTCCGCGAGCGTGGAGGAGGAATCCAGAGAATCGATCAGCGTGCAGCAGTAGAGAGTGTAAACTTCGTCCATGTCCTGAATATAATAGACGCTCGGATCCGGATAGAACGCGGCGGTCTGCAGATCGCTCGATTCCAACATCCGCCAGTCGCCTGGATATAGCAGGGAAACGCCGCTCTGCCGCTGCGCGTACGTGAGAAAACCCGATACCGGCGCCGTGCAGGTGTCGCTCAGCAGAGACACGGTGAAGTCCACCGTTGCCGCGGGTTCGGCCGCGTCGTCAATGTAGATCTGCGCCTGATACACACCGTCCGGAGCGAACCCGTTCGGCTGCATGGTGCCGGCGATATAGATGTCGCTCTGCCCGGTGGGATCGAGCGTATAATCGCCCATGGAAGACCCGTCCGGTGTCTTCCAGTCGAACCGGATGGTCGTGTCCGGCTGCGTATTGCGGAGTATGGCGCTGACATACCAGGTTTCATACGGCCCGACTTCATAGATCGTATCGGCCGGCACGCCGCCTTCGCTCATAGAGGACGTCATATGCGCGTCCTCGATCGTCACCTCGGGTTCGACCACGGTGAATTCGACCGTGGCGTCGGGTTCCTTGCGGCTTTCCACATAGAACTCGACCCGGTAATCGCCGAGCGGAAGCTCGGAGCTCGGCTCGAGGGTTGAAAAGATGTAGCGGTTCGCCAGCGTGCCGCTGTCGACGGACACATCGGCGACGGTCGCATCGGTTTTCACGTAGACCCACAGGATGCTGACGGACGTATGATCCGGCGCGTTGAGCAGTTTGGCTGCCGCATACAGAATCTCTGCGTTGGCCGGAAAGCTCTCGACCGCTTCGCCGGGCACGCCGTCCGTGCTGACGGACGTGGTCATGAAGGCGTCCTCGACCTTTGCCGTGGAGAATTCGCACCCGGCCGCCGTCAAAAGGACAAGCGCGGTCATCAGGATGCAGAGCAAGCGTTTCGAAGGTTTCACAACGGTTTTCATAACGGCTCCTTTCTGATTGCCATTTGTTACAGCCCCCCCGGGCCGGAATGCGAATCTCCCGCTTTTCCCCGGAAAGTTCCGGATGCGGGATCGCATTCTGTACGCGCCGGCCGTAAACGCGCCGTACGCCCCTGAAACAAATCGTTCGTCGGATATCCGATCGTTGACTTACACTTGATTTTACCATACGGCGGCGGCGGATTCCAACTGAAAAATACATACTGCAAGCAAAAGTCCGTCCGAAGTGAGAAATCGGTCGAAGGGAAACGGGAAAATATAAAAAAGGACCGGGCAGCGGCGCAGAGGAACGAAGCGCCGAAGCGGCCGCCCCGGCGGCGGCCGGCCGGACATATGGACTTGTTTCTGGCGGAACGGATGAAAGCCGGACGGATTTGTTATCCGACGCTGACCCAGTATTTATCGATCAGACGGATCGGGCGGTATTCCAGTTTGGAATAGCGCAGCCGCTCCTCGCCGGAATCGTCCTCGCGGTTGATGAACTTCGTGTCCGGTTCAACCGCGTATCCGGCGAACATGGACACAATGGCCTGGTAGGAACCGGCGTAATCGACGCGCGCCTTCTCCACGTGCACGTACAGCGTGTCGCGCACGACCTCTCCGACCGCGAGTGCGACGATCGTCCCGCCCACGTCGATGTATCCGGCCTTCAGGCCGAGCGTCAGCGCGTTGGCGAGCAGTTCCTCGGCGCGCAGCATCTCCTCCGCCTCGATGACCTTGTCGATGGGCGCGTACCGCTCGTATTCGCCCAGAAAGGCGATCGCGCGCGGCAGCGTTTCTTTGGTTACCGGCACGAAGCGGCAGGCAGGATTATCCTTCATAAAACGGTTGAGATGGTTGCGCTGTGCGTGGTATTTCTTACCCGGAAACGTGATCAAATCGTTCGCTTCGTAGAGGTAGTCCGCCCAGTCCCGGTGCGACGAGACGGCGGCGCGGGCTCCGTAGCGCGCGGTCAGCGCCGGAACGCCTTCCTCGGGCACCGCGCAGAACGTCAGCGGCGCGCCGCATTCGGCGCAGAAGGCGTCCACTGCGTCGAGCGCACCGGCAAGGCTGCCGTTTCCGACCGGGTATACGAAGCAGGGGCCCTCGTTCGGGTAGGTGGCGCGCATGATCAGCATGTCCGAGACGATCGCGTAGGAGGACCTGAAGTAGGCGCGCCACTGAAAAACGGCGCCGAGCGTATAATCGCAGGTCCGAAAGGACTGAACGTTCAGATACGGACGCAGGCACAAAGCGTTTTGAATGGTAATGGGTGAAAAAGATATCATAGCGCCTCGAGGGGCGGCTGAAAGCCGGCCGGATTTTTCGAACTAACTATAACAGAATTTTCCCCGGCAGGCAATCCGCCGTTTTCTGTAGATGCGGCACGCTTTCCGGCGGGAAACGCCGTAAACGCACAAGAAACGACACAAACCGACAAATAGCGCAAAAGGCAGATACGCTGCAAAACAGAATTGTACCGGCAGGGCGACCGCGGACCGCGGGAGACGTAGTATACTGGAGGCCAAACATATGTTTGTATATTGCGAACGATGGAGGTACGGTATGAACGGACAAACACTGACGCGCCTGCGTGCGGAGGCAAAAGCACAGCTTCTGAATTACAGAAGGAACCGTTCGCGCGCGTTTCGCAGGGCGGAGCAGCACGCGCAGGCGGGGGCGGTGCAGGAATGGGTGCGCGCCATCGACGAGGCGCGCGCCTGCATCCGCGCGGCGGACGCGACGAAGGAACGCTTCATGTGCAGGATGTTCGGCCTGGAGGCGCCGATTCCGCGCGGCCAGAGCGTGCGGGAGCGTATGATCAAACTGAGCATGGAGCTTTGCGTCTCGGAATCGACGCTGTACAAATGGCGGGAGGACATCCTCTCCGTCGTGCTGTTCGCAGCCATCGAGGCGGATCTGATCCGGCCGTTCGCGCTGCGCGCGCGGGGATCGGCGGACGGAGAAACCGGGCCGGAGCGGGGCCCGGATGGGGGGACGAGGTAGGACCAGGATGCAGTTTGCGCGGCAGACCCCGGACGGTCAGGAACCGATTGTCGTACGCTTCCAGCTTTGCAGCTCGAGGATATTGCCTTCGGGGTCCCGCGCATAGACGAAGACCGCTTCCCGTCCGTCGGGATACGCAGCGGTGACCAGTTCCCCGACGCGGCTTCCCCCCGCGCAAACGATCTCACTTAGCGTCGCCTCCACATCGTCCACTTCAAACGCCAGATGCGCGATGCCGGGCTGATTGATCTCTTGCGCCGCCGCGTCTCTTGGCTCGTCGTAGGAAAAGATCTCAAGCGTCGGATGGTCCGCGCCGTAGCCGGGCAAAAGAAGATGCTCTCCTGTGATATGCGCTCCGTCGATGCCGGTAAGCCTGTCCAGCCACGGCCCGCGAAGGTCGTGCGTTTCGCCGATACTTTCGCAGCGCAGCACGGCTTTATAGAAACCGATCAGCTTTTTCATGTCTCTTGCGATGAGATTCGTATGAACATAGCGGAACATACCCGATCAGCCTGCCTTTCTTACGTTTCATGCGTTCTGTCTGTTTCGCGCTTCACCGATGGAAGGATTTTCGATGTTCGGGAGCCGTGGGCTGGTTGAAGGCGAAACGCAAACAGCCCGCGTTCGCGGGCCGTCCTTTCGGTAAATGAGCCGCCTCGGACACGCTGCTTTTCTGCCAAACCGGTGAAGGCGAACGGGTTCGGCAGGGGTTCCCAAGGCGGCCTGCATCGGCTTAAGCGGATCGCTCTTTCTCTGCCATATCACAATTCAGGACGGCTACGACAGCGCAAGGCTGCCGATACTCTCGTCCTGAAAATCAACAAAATCCAGCGCGATGCGCCGAAACTCCTCGTTGATTTCCAGGAACGCGTCTACAAGGTCGGGGTCCAGTTGCGTTCCCTTCGCATTGAGGATGATCTGCACCGCCTGCTCATGGGAAAACGGGGGCTTGTAGGTGCGCTTGCTAATCAGCGCGTCGTAGATATCGGCGATGGCCATGATTCTTGCCGCGAGCGGGATGTCCGTGCCGGCGAGATGATCCGGATAGCCCTTGCCGTCCCAGCGCTCGTGATGGTGGCGGGAAAGCTCCATGGCGTATTTGAGAAAAGAATTTTCCCCCAGCTTCAGGGACGCCAGATGCAGGGCCGAATACCCGATCAGCGTATGGGTCTTCATCTCCTCGTATTCTTCGCTGGTCAGCTTGCCCTGCTTGAGCAGCACCTCGTCGCGGATGCCGACCTTCCCGATATCGTGCAGCGGCGCGGACTTATAGAGCTGATCGATTATCTCGTCGCTGAGCTGGTCCCGGTATTTCGGCGAGGACTGCAGCTTCTCGGCCAGCTTTTTTACGTAGTTTTTTGTGCGCTTGATGTGGCCGCCGGTTTCAGGGTCGCGGTATTCGGAGAGGAACGCCATCGCCTCAATGGTCGTCTCCTGCGTGAGGTTGAGCTCCTTTGTCCGCCTTGCGACGTTTTCCTCCAGCACTTCGTTCTGACCGGACAGCTCGGACCGGGCAAGTCGGAGCCAGAGATGCGTCTGAACCCGCGCTTTCGCTTCGAGGATTTCAAACGGTTTGGTGATATAGTCGACCGCGCCCGCCTCGAACGCGCGGGTCTTGCTTCCGATGTCCGTCATCGCCGTCAGAAAGATGATGGGGATATCGGCGGTTTTCTTGTCTTCCCTGAGCCTGCGGCAGACCTCGTATCCGCTCATGCCGGGCATGAGGATATCCAGCAGGATGAGATCCGGCAATTCGTTGCCGATCAGGTTCAGAGCCGTGGCGCCGTCGGTCGCCGCAGTGAGCTCGTAATCGTCGCCGAGCGCGTTCACCAGAATGTCGATATCCTCTTCCGTATCGTCGACGATGAGTATGGTGCAGTCGGAGAGCTTTTTCACAGCGTGTCAACCTCGCAATTGTTCTTCCAGTGAATCCAGGGAAACGAGCGCCTCCCTGAACCGGTAACGGGACGCCTGGCGGTCCAGCAGCGCCGCGTCCGCACAAAGGCCTGCCGGCCAGACCAACGTGCGGTAGGCGGTCAGAATTTCAAGGCATTTTTTGGGTTTGCTGGCCTCGAGCGCCGGGCGGAGCATCTGCAGGACCTGCAGGAGATCCTCTTTCGATGCAGGCGCCGCGCCGGCGTCCGCTTTTTGTCGTTCCTCCGGCAGAGCGGCTTCCAGCCCGGCAATCAGCCGACCCAGGCGGAGGCCGGTTTCCTTAGCATCGGCTTCCAGCGTTTCAGGCGCGGCGTGTTCCCGGATATGCTGTTCGAGCAGAGCGGCCGTCTTCTGCATCGCTTCGGCGCCGATACTGCCGGACACGCCCTTGAGCGTATGCGCGAGCCGTTCGGCCGTTTCATAGTCGCCGTCGCTGAGCGCGGTCAGAATCGTGCGGGCGGCGTCTTTATAGTTTGACGCGTACTTTCTTAAAATACTGAGATACAACTCCTGATTTCCAAGAACGTGCTGCAGGCCGAGCTCCACGTTCAGTCCCGCAACGTCGAGGTGCAGCGCGTCCTCCTCCCGCTGCGCGGGACGGGCAGTGCGGTTTTGCCGGGGCGCGGAAGTGCCGTCTTTCGGCGGGATCCATTTCAGCAGGATGGAGAACAGCCGCTGCGGGTCGATCGGCTTTGCGATGTGGTCGTTCATGCCGGCGTTCATGCAAAGCTCCCGATCGCTCTGCATCGCGTTCGCGGTCATGGCGACGATGGGCAGCATGAGCATGTCCGGGTTCTTTCGTATCTGTCGCGTTGCCTCCACGCCGTCCATGACCGGCATCTGCATATCCATAAAAACGATATCGTAGTCCTTGCTCTGCACCTTTTCCACCGCGACCCGGCCGTTTTCCGCAACGTCGATGTCGAAATCGCCCTCGGCCAGAATGCCGGCCGCTACCTCACGATTCAGTTCGTTATCCTCCACCAGCAGGATATGCGCGCCGCCGATTGCGCTCAGATCGACGGATCCGGCCGCGTCCTCCTGCCTGCCGGCGTTGGAATCGTCCGGTTCCGCGTCGAGCACACGGCAGGTGGCCTCCAGCAGAATGGGCATGCTGACCGGCTTCATCAGGAGCAGTTCGATCCGGGCGTTCTCGATCTTGCGGTAGACCTCCTCGCGCCCGAACGCCGTTATGATGATGCACTTCGGGCAGGAACCGGCGCCGCAGATCTTTTCTATTCTTTGGTAGGCTTCCACGCCGTCCATCCCCGGCATCTGCATGTCCATATAAAGTACTTCGTACGGGTCCTGCGCCGCGTTCGCCTTCTTGACGAGCGCGATCGCCTCCCGGCCGTTTTCCGCCGTGTCCACGCGCAGTTGGTGCGCAAGCAGCATATCGTGCAGGATCATCCTTGCATGCAGATTGTCGTCCACAACGAGCGCCTTGCGGCCTACGATGCTGACGGCGGATGAGGGCGTGTCCCCGCCGCCGGCGCTTTCCCTGAGCAGAGCCGTGAACCAGAACGTGCTGCCCTCGCCGTAGGTGGATTCCACGCCCACTTCGCCGCCCATCAGGACGGCAAGCCTCTTTGAAATGGCGAGGCCGAGTCCGGTGCCGCCGTATTTGCGCGTCGTGGAGGTGTCCGCCTGCTGGAACGACTGGAAGAGGCTGCTCTTCTGCTCCTCCGTCAGGCCGATGCCTGTGTCCTGCACCTCGAACCGGAGCAGACAGGAATCCCCCTGCTGTTCGACTTTTTTGATGCGGACGATGATCTCGCCCAGATCGGTGAATTTGACGGCGTTGTTGGTATAGTTGATGAGGATCTGTCCAAGGCGAAGCGAATCCCCGATCAGGGTGTCGGGAATCCCGGGATCCACGTCGAAAATCAGTTCCAGTCCTTTTGCCGAACATTTTTCGCCGATCAGGTTCTTGAGGTTTTCCAGCACGCTGTGCAGCTTGAATTCGACGGACTCGATCTTCATCTTTCCGGCTTCCACCTTGGAAAAGTCCAGAATATCGTTGATGATTCCGAGCAGATGCAGGCCGGACTGATTGATTTTTTCAACGTAGTCCGTCTGTTTTGCGGACATTTCTGTTTTTTTCAGCAGGAAGGTCATGCCCATGATCGCGTTCATCGGCGTTCGGATCTCGTGGCTCATGTTCGCCAGGAAATCGGACTTGGAGCGGGCGGCGTCCTCGGCGATGTGCTTTGCCCGGACCAGCTCTTTCTCCATGTTTTTAAGGTCGGTGATATCGGTGGAGATTCCGCAGAGGCCGACGATCTCGTCTTCGTGGAACATCGGAACCCTGACCGAAAGAAACACGGCGTCCTTCCCGTCGGAACCGCAGAAATGCTCTTCCGCGGTGACCGGGGATTTGGATTTCAGCACGCGCGCGTCGCTTTTCTGCCGGGCTTTGCAGAATTTTGCGGGGAAGAGATCCGCATCCCGAAGGCCCAGCGATTCGCTGCGGCCGCGCGCCAGCGCCCGTTCCCACTCGCCGTTCATATAGGTGTATCTGCCGTGAACGTCCTTCGTATAGACCTGCGAATGCAGGTTTTCCAGAACCGATTCAAAGAACTGCCGGCCCTGCGCCAGCTCGTCGTTCTTTTGCTGAAGCTCGGCCATCAGTTGCTCTCTGGACGGCATGGCGATCTCCTGCATGATCTCCTGAATGCATTCGTCGCTGATCACCGCAGCCGAACCGCAGAATTCGACGGCGACCGTCGCTTTTTCATTTTTTCCGCTGCCGGAAACGGCGAGTCGGCGGAAAACACGCTTGATGCAGGCGCACCGTTCCTCCGGAGGAACGGGCCGTATTTCGAGCATCAGCCGGGGGTTCGCGGCGCGGTTGTCAAAAAAGAGCTGCAGCGAAAGCTCGTCGCCGGCGGCGACGGTTCTTCGAAACAGTTCGGAAAACGCGGTCTCCGTTCTTGCCGTCAGGATCTCGGAATAGCCAAGCAGATTGAGCGCCAGCCGCAGCTTGCGTCTGGCGCTGACGCCGGATTCCCTGCTGTTCACTTTCAGGCAGCCAAGTTCTGTCATGAGCGGACCTCGTGCATTTCTTATCTCAGGTACTTCAGGACGATGCAGGATGCGTCGTCGCTGTTTGTTCCAAACCGGTCGAGCACCCGGTTGGCGATTTCGTCGGCGCTTCTGTGCAGGATCCCGGGACATTCCAGAAAGCTGATGTGCTCGCTGACGCCGTCGCTGTACAGAAGCAGCGTCGTTCCGGGCTGGATTCTCTGCTCACGGACGCGCGGATGGATCGGTCCGTAACCGATTACGCCGTCCGAGGTGACCAACTGAATCGACTGCCGGCCCGCGAGCTTCATTGCGACATTGCCGACTCCGGTATAGGCAAGCACGCCCGTTTTGATGTTCAGGCGGCATATGGACGACACCGCGCCTCTTGTGCCGGCGAGACAGCGGTGCAGGCCGTTGATGACGGAGAGAAGGTCCTCGCTGCTGTGACGGAGGAAGAACCGCTCGGCCTGCGCGGCAACGTCCCGCGCCTGCTCGCCGTGGCCGAGAACGTCGGTCAGCGCGAGGAAACACGTATCTTCGCCCGGAAGGCATACGGCGGAATCGCCGCATTTCGACGCGCTTCGCAGCAAAGGCCGTATCGCGTATGCACAGTCAATTCTGCCCACAGGATTTCCATTTTCTCGCCAGCACGCGGGTCCCCTTTCCGACAATCGATTCAATCAGGAATTCGTCCATGATCCGCTTCACACTGGGTAGACCGAGCCCGAGGCTGTTCTGCTGCGAGCTGTAGTGCTCCTCCATCGCCGCCTTTACATTCCGTATGCCGGGGCCGCTGTCGCTGGCGAATATCTCGATGCCCGTTTCATCGTGTACGTTCCTTACGATGCTGATCTCCAGTTCGCCGGTTCCCGCATAGCGGAGGATATTGGTCGCCAGTTCCGAAGCCGCCGCCGACAGGATATACTCATCGGAAGGGGAAAATCCGGCGGCAGCCAGCATGGCGCGCATATGGTAGATTACCAGCTCGTTGTCGTAGGAGTGAATGAGCCTGACATTTTTGCTTTTAATAATCGTGCAGCCCGCACCCGCCGTTAAATCAAAACCGCGAAGCAAATCGTCCATATCGGCCTTCTGCTGAAAAATCAGACTGACGCCGCTGCAGCGGACAGACAGGAGAGCCCCTGTTCGAGGTTGAGCGCCGTTCGGATCACCGTTTCGTCGGGTTCGATGCCGAGATCGATCATCGCGCAGACGACGCCGGGACTGAGTCCGACCCATACGACCCGTACGCCGAAGAGCGACAGCGCTCTGGACGTATCCGCAAACACCTTGTAGATATAGGAGTCGACCAAGCTCACCATGCCGAAGTTCAGCACGGCGCCGCGGATGCTGCGCTCGTGTGCCTTTTGGATGATGATGCCCGATATCTCGGCCAGCCGGTCGTCGGTCATATTGTCGGAAAGCGTGACGATCATGCACCGATCGATCTCGGTGATCGACGCGTTGAGATCAAGATCTGCTCCGCTCATGGTTCACCGTTTCGCCTCACTGCTTTGGCGTTACCTCCAGGTTGATGATGGAAAGCGCTTCCGAGAGCGCGTCGCTCAGGGTCGATTTCGTCTTGATGGCGTTCATGTCGATTCCAAGATTGATAATCGTCTGCGCAACCGCCGGGGAAATGCCGGAAAGGATGCACTCGCAGCCGATCAGCTTGGTCGCCTTCGTGATCTTGATGATATGGTTCGCAACGGCGGTGTCGACCGCGGCCACGCCCTGGATATCCAGAATGATGACTTTCGAATACGTTTCGACGATCCGGTTGAGCATGGTCTCCATCATATTCTGCGCTCGCAGGGAATCGATTACGCCGACGACCGGCAGCACGAGGATGCCGTCCCAGAGCTTGATGGTGGGCGTCGACATCAGGCGAATGGTCTGGTTCTGCTCGCGGAGCCGCTCCTCATACTGCACCTGTTCCGTAATATCGACGGCAAATTCCAGCCCGCCGATGAACTCGCCGCTGTCGTCCGTCAGCGGCACGGCGTAATACGCGACCTGCGCTTTGCCGTGCGCCGTATCAAGCTCGGTGCGGTCGGAATACGGCATCCCGGTTTCTAACGCTTTGCGCATGCAGCAGCGGTCCGTTTTGCAGTGCGTCGAATGCACGATGTCGAAGCAATTGCATCCGAGCACCTTTGAATAGTCCTTATCAAGCATTTCCAGCGCGTTCCGGTTCAGATACATCATATGGAAGTTTTTGTCCACAGCCATGACCGGAGTCGGTATCTGGTCGAGTATCTTTTCCTTTATGCTTTGGCTTGCTTCAGCCGCGACGGTATTCGATTTCATACAATGCCCCCTATGATTGTTACGTAATGTGACGTCTCTGAAGATGCTGCTGCAGTTCGTTCAGACAATGCGGTCGGAAGTGTTACAACGTTTAATACAATGAAATTGTATGCTGGTACAAAAATATTGTAATGGAATTGTTAAAAAATACAAGAATATACGGTATGAGTTCACACTAATGTTACATATATATACTTGCAAAACATTTAATCCTGCGCCGGGAAAACGGAAAAGGACCGCGTTGCATTGATGAAATACACGCCCGCGATTCGGGCACGAAAGCCGCCCTTTCGGCGCTGCACGGGCCGTTGCTTGTGCTTGCCGGGTGCCTGTGGTATATTTATCCAAAAGATACGCAATACGAACGGAATCGACGTAAAATTTTGATTTTCCGGGTGCCGCGTCCGAACCGGACGTCTGCGGAACGCATGGGACGGATCATGAAGAAAAGCTGCATCAAATGGACGATACTCTGCGGTTGCATTGCTCTGCTGTGCGCCGCTCTTGCCGTTTCGGCGGTTACGGAAAAGCAGCGGGACATACAGTTCGCGGGGGAAACGGAATTCAATCGAATCTGCGCACAGCTTACGCAGACGGATCCGCCGTCGGCGGAGCGCGGCCGCCTGCTTATGGAAGGCAGCCCGGCACCCTATGATCAGGCGGAAAACTGCTATTATGTTCCGCAGTCGCTGGAGACGGACGGCGTGGACGGCGCGCTGAGCTGGTCGAACGGCGGGCAGACGGCGGTTCTCTGCATGGATTCGTCGTTTCCCGGCAAGGCGGAGGCGATCCGCAGCGGGACGTCGTTTTCGCTGATGATCCGGAACGGTTCGGAATATTATGTTGAGCAGGTTGTCTTCACCGGCATGCCAGCGATTGTGATCGATATGGAAACCGACAACGCGACGTTTGATCTCGACAGCACGGCGATCGCGTCGGTTTCCGTTTTCAACCCGGATCAGGATACGCCCGGTAATTACGTGGTCTACACTGCGCAGGCGCGGCTGACGCTGCGCGGCACGTCCAGCATCAACTATGAAAAGAAGTCGTATAACCTCACGCTTTACGACGGACAGGGCGTCCGGAGCGGCCTGCCGCTGCTCAATATGCGCAAGGACGATCAGTGGATCCTCAAGAGCCTGCTGATGGACCCGATGCGCGCGCGGGAGTGCGTATCGTCCGGAATATGGAATTCGATCTGCGAAGACGGCGGGGACGCGGATCTGGAAACGTCCGATTTTCGATATACGGAGGTGTTTCTGGACGATTCCTATTACGGGCTGTTCGGCCTGATGACGAAGATCGATTCCGACGTGTACGGGCTCGACGAGGACACGGATATTCTGTTTAAGGCGCGGTCGTTCGAATTCCTGAACTGCCGGGAGGATGATTTTGATCCGCCGCTCTTTTCGGAAAGCGGAATCCGGTTTCCTAAGGTCTGGCAAGAGGGGGTGTATGATCCGATCTACTGGTATGTGGACGCGCTCTATCTGCAAAGCCCGGACATCACATGCGAAGAGATCAAAGCGCACCTGAACATGGAGAACGCCGTCGATTACGCGCTGTTCTATATGCTGGTTTCCGCGCGGGACAATAATTTCACCAACACCTACTATCTGTTCCGGCGGGACGGGGACCTCTATCAAACGACGCTGATTCCCTGGGATATGGATATGACGTTCGGCAACAGCTGGGACTGCGTGTGGACCGGCGAGGCGCTGCCGCTTTCCGAAACCGAAACCGTCCTGCTGCCGCAGCAGATGCGCGTTTTGCAGAACTTTGATGAAACGGGAATTCAGACCCTTCTTTCGGCACGCTGGACCGAACTGCGCGAGGGCGTATGGTCGGACAACGCGCTGTGCGCGCTGGTCGAGGCGGCGTTTGACCGGATGGAGGACAGCGGCGCTATTGCGCGCGAGGAACTGCGCTGGACGCAGCCGGGCGTTCAGAGGGGGGAAGCGTATATGCTTTCCTACATTCGCGAACGGGCGGCCTTTATGGACCGCTACTTTTCCTGAGCGGAAGGAACGGCTATGGATTACCGACATGAACGGAAGTACATTTGTTCCGAAGCGCAGCTCACCGTCATCCGGGCGCGGCTGCTCCCGCTGATGTCCCCGGACGAGCACGACGCGTCCGGACGGGGCTATCTGGTTCGGACGGTGTATTTCGACGATCCGGACGACCGGTTCTTAAAGGACAACCTCTACGGGTTCGACAACCGCGTAAAGTACCGCATCCGCGCCTACGATCTCTCCGACCGGTCGATCTATCTGGAGACGAAGACGAAGAAGAGCGGCCTCGGGAAAAAGGAATCCTGCGCGCTTTCGCGGGAGGAATTTTTCAGTCTGCTGAACGGGACGTGTCCCGGGTTCAGCTCGCAGGCGGAGAAACCGATGCGCAGGCTGTGTGTGGAGATGCTCTCCGCGATGTGCCGGCCCAGAATCCTGGTGGAGTACAGGCGGCTGGCGCTTGTTTCGCCGGTCGGCAACGTCCGCGTCACGTTCGATCGGAACATTGCGTGCTCGGGGGAACTGAAACGGTTTTTCGAACCCGAGCTGATCCGCATTCCCGTGCTTCCCGCCGGACAGCACATCCTTGAGGTCAAATACGACGAGCTGCTGCCGTCCTACCTGCTTGAGGCGATGGATATCGGGGAATTGATGCAGACGACGTTTTCAAAGTACGTCATGAGCCGAATGGCATTATCTGAATAAAGGAATGAATGGAAAATGGAAAAGCTTGAGAAGTTCTTTGCCCAACTGATGGAAGCGCTGACGGGTGCGGTGAATCAGGCGGAACTGCGAACCAGCACCGTAGTCGTCGCACTTGCCATTTCCACGCTTCTTGCCGCGTATATCTATTTTATCTACCGGCTGTGCAATCGGAGCGGGTTCTATTCGAAGGCCTTCAACAAAACGCTTGCGCTGATGGCGCTGGTTACGACCGGAATCGTCCTGTCCATGCAGACGAGCGTATTCGTTTCGCTCGGTATGGTCGGCGCGCTTTCCATCGTGCGCTTCCGGAACGTTGTGAAGGACCCGCTTGACCTGTTCTTTCTGTTCTGGTCGATCAGCGCCGGGATCATCTGCGGCACCGGGCTTTACAAGGTGGCGGTCCTGCTGTGCGCTGTGGTGACGATTGTGCTGCTGCTGCTGGATCTGGTGCAAGCCCCCCGTTCGCCCTATCTGCTGATCATCAACGCGTCCGATCCGGCCGTGGCCGACGCGCTCGCCGTCCTGCTGAAGAAGTATACGAATCACTATCGGATCAAGTCCAGAACCATATCCGAGCGCGGCGTCGACCTGATCGTTGAACTGCATACGAAGCGGGAAACGGAGCTGGTTTCCGACTGCGCGGGGATGACCGGCGTGCGGTCGGTCTCCCTCATGGCGCACGACGGGGAGCTGCGCGCCTGACGAGCCGGCCCCGGACCCCTGCAAGGCCGGATCCCGGGCTTGAACCGGTGTTTGCAGACCTGCGCTGCCCGATTGATCTGTTTGCGCCAGCCGCGGCGAACGTTCACCCGTGATTCGCAAGGCCGGCGCGGGAGCGGCCTTGGCGCCGGAGGTTACGAAGAGAGAACGCAGGAGCGGCGCTGAACTTGACGTAGCAGGAAATATAAAATAACATGGGATGATCGGGTAGGATCCTATCCTTGATTTCGCTTTTGCGATTTCCATATAAGATCGATGTGTTTTCCGAAAATAAACTTACCTGGAGGGAAAAGTGAAGAAGATCGCTTTGTGTTTTGTCTGTTCGTTTGTTTTTCTCTTTCTGACCGGCTGCGACGGGAATCAGGAAATCCTGCAGCGGCTGGATGCGCTGGAAAGCGAGGTTGCGCTGCTCAGCGAAACGGTCGACGCGATGAACGCGGATGCCGAAACCTCCGCCGAAGGGACGGTAGACGGGCAGACGGCAGAGCAGCCGACTCCGACGCCGCTGCAGAAAACCGAACTGTCCTATGAAACGATCACGGATGTGCTGGGGAAAGCGAACATCATGAACGGCCTTGACGATACGTTCCAGTCCGGCACGATTTGCATCTCGGCGGATGGATTCTTTATTTATCTGACATATGCATGTTCGCTTACGGACGACGTGATGAATACGATCAATCAGACGCTTCGGGAAAACTACGGAGGCGCGGAGTTTTCTAAGACGGAAAGCGGATTCGTGGGCGACGGCGATTACATGAGCATCGGCGAGAACGACGACGGTACGCTGAGCATCGGGTTTGAATTATGCAGCATGGATACGATATCCAAGGTCTACCAACTGGACGAGGAGTATTTTTCTTCCTGTGAGGCGTTCGGAATATCGCAGGATGTTCTCGATCAATACGGTCTGCCGGCACCGTCGCACACGTTCAGCTTTGAGGAAGACGGCACAATCTCGACGTCGCTGGATTGGGAACTCGATCAGGAGCAGACGAATCAACTGGCTTCCTATTATGCGAAAGAATTTTTGGGCGACGAAACCGTTGAGATGGCGGATGCCGGCGCATATCTGGAAGGATCTGCCGACGACGGGACAAAGCTGGTATTCTCCGCAAATAACCACGGGGATTCGTATGGAGTATCTCTAAAGCGTATCTATAAAGAGGCGTAACGCACGGGGGCCGCGCGACGGCCTGAATTCAGCTTCCCTCTAAAAGGATTCCATTCAGTATGCTTTGGACGGCGGCATGCCGACGCCGCCCGAAAAAACATTCGTAAGATCGTCCAGCCTTGTGCGGCAGGCGGAGGCGTCGGCCCCGTCGGCGGAAAGGTACAGCTTCAGATCCGGTTCGGTGCCGGAGGGCCGCAGCACGGCGGATGCGCCGTCGGAAAACCGGATCTGCAGCACGTCGGACTTCGGCAGGCCCGTTTCGCTGTCCAAAAGATAGTCCGTCCGCGTGGTTTCGCCCCGCATGCGCGTTTCCCGGAATGCATGCATCAGATCGTTCATAACGCGGGAGCCCTGCGCGCCGGGGAACTGCCAGTTCAGCAGGCGTTCCTCGCGCCTGCCCACGCTCTGGTAGAGCAGTTCCAGCGCCTGCGGCAGCGTTCGTCCCGCCGCGCGGTGCCATGCCGCCATGTCACACACGAGCAGCGCGGCGCCCACGCCGTCCTTATCCCGCACGTAACCGCCGGAAAGGTACCCGCAACTCTCCTCGAGGCCGAGCACGAATCGGTCCAGTTCGCCCTGCCGCTCCATCCGGCCGATCTCCTCGCCGATGAATTTGAAGCCCGTCAGCACGCGCCCGACCTGCGCGTGAAAGCGCGCCGCGATCCGGTCCACCAACTCCGAGGTGACGATGGTCCGCACAAGTACCGGCCGCGCTGGCAGATCGCCCGCTTCCTGCCGGGCGGTCAGAAGATAGTCGGCCAAAAGCAGGCCGATTTCGTTGCCGGTGAGGTGCTTCAATTCCTTCCCGTCCCTTGCCGCAACGCCGAGCCGGTCGCAGTCCGGGTCCGTGGCCAGCACAAGATACGCGTTTTGTTCCTCCGCCAGGCGGAGCGCGCGCTGCAGCGCCGCCGCGGACTGCGGGTCGGGCCGCGGGCAGGTAGAGAACGATCCGTCCGGATACGCCTGCTCCGGCACGATGGAAAGGCCGGCGTAACCGTGCTCAAGCAGGCACTGCGGCACGTATGCCGCGCCGGTTCCATTCAGCGGCGTGTACACGATGGGGAAATCGCGCGGCGTCGAGCAAGAAAGCCGGGACTGCTCCGACACGCTGCGCAGGAATTCGCCTTTTATTCTGTCCGGCACCGGGCGCAGCATGCCGGAAGCAAGCGCTTCCTCCCGGGAAAAAATCTGCACGTCGTCAAACGGGTCGGTCCGCTGGATCTGCGCCTGAATTTCGGCCGCGGCCTGCGGATCGATCTGCACGCCGTCGGCGCCGTAGATTTTGTAGCCGTTATACGCCGCGGGATTATGGCTCGCCGTGATGACGACGCCGCCGTCGCACGCGAGGGCGCGAACGGCAAAGGACAGCACGGGCGTCGGCGTGGGTTCCGCAAATAAATGGACCTGAATCCTGTTGGCGGCGAATACCTGCGCGCAGCGCGCCGCGAATTCCTCCGAGTGGGCTCGGGTATCATAGGCGACGGCGACGGACGGATTGGCGCAGCGCGCCGAAAGGCAGTTGCAGTACCCCTGCGTGATGCGGGCCACTACGTACGCGTTCATGCGGTTCGGCCCCGCGCCCATCTTCGCCCGGACGCCGCCCGTGCCGAAGCGCAGGCCCTCCGAAAAACAGTCCTCAAGCTCGGCCGGATTACCCGAAAGCTGTTTGAGCTGTTCCCGGATCGCTGCGTCGTCCGCCCTGTCGAGCCACTTCTGATAACGCGCCCTGCTCTCGGCGTCCATCAAAGCCGCACCTCCTCAAGATCGCATCCGAAAAAGCGCATGTCCGCGCCGTTCTTCTGTAAGATTGAAACACGATTTTCTAAAGCGTATCAAGTTTTTCAGCCGATTTCAATTCCAATCTGGCAAATCGCCGGAACGCGCGGCGTTTCCGGGAAGAAGGATTTATCCGACCGATTCCCAGAAGGAAGGGGATCGACAAAGGCGCGCCGGACGAAATATGCTGCGGATACGGAAGCCGGGCGGGGCCGGCGTTTCGCTGAGACGAAGGGGAGATACTATGAAGATCGTACTCGTTCACGGGCAGAACCACGAGGGCAGTTCCTGCCACATCGGAAGGATGCTGGCCGACCTGCTGATCTTCACAACGCCCGCCTACTGCATGGCTCCTTCGGCGCCGATGAAGGCGCTGATCGATCTGACCTTTACCTGCCGGATTCGCATCGGCCGCGGGCCTGCATGTTCCATAAGCGGGCGGCCGTCGTCTCCACGGCGGCCGGAGCGGGGGCGGGCGGCGCGGTCCGGGGCGTGGCGCGGGCACTGTTTTCCGGGGCGTGCCGGAGATAAGGCGCTACGGCGTCGGCGTACAGGCGATGAACCGGGGAAGCGTCAAAGCAGGTAAAAAGGCGAAAATCGAGCGGGACATGACGAGGCTGGCGCAAAAGCTCTCCCGCCGCGGAGCGCCGAATGTCGGGCTGAAGACAAGGGCTGTGTTTTACTTGATGGCGAACATGCAGAAGGCCGGCCGGGGTTCGTCGCCGACCGAGCGGGAGTACTGGAGCGAGCGCGGCTGGCTGGGCGGGGAACGCCCGTGGAAACAGATCCAAACGCGCTGAAACCGCCGCCGCAAACGCGGCGGGCGTAACGTATGCAGAAAAACGGCGCGCGTTATGCACGGAGACGACACGCGCCGCAGCCGGCCAGAAAAGTTCTTTTGCAGGGGGGGTTACCCCTGCACCCCACCCAAGGGACACGTCCCTTGGGAATCCCTGACTCCGCAAGCGCCCTATTTAAGGGCGCTTGCGGAAATGGGTTCTTAGGGCCGTTGCGGCCCTGAGCGGCGGTTTGGAGGCGGAGCCTCCAACGGCCCCTCCCTTTATCGACAAGCTGAGGCGCGTGTCATGCACGGAGACGACGCGTGCCTTTGTCAGAATCAGGTTTGTAACCGGCGGGAATTGCCCGCATTCCGCGATGCGCGCGGCGCGGGCATTTCACATGCCGGCAGGCCGGGCAGTGCGGCCGGAGCCGCTTTGCGTCAGGCCTTTCCGCCCCAGAGCGCCGCTTCGCCTTCGCCGGTGACGGTATGGATGTCGTCGCGCTCCTGCTGCGAGAGGCCGGAGAGGTCGCCGCTCGTCTTGAACGCGTCGATGCCGCTGAGGATCGCGTCGAAACGGCGCTTGTTGACCTTGTTTTTGATCGCAAACAGCAGGCAGACGCTCAGAAGGAGGAAGGGGATGAGTACGAACATCCACCGGATCCCGGATACCAGAGTGCTCTGCGCGTACGTCGCCGGGTCGAAATTCGCATTCGTCGCCTTGAGCATGCTGTATTCGGTCTGATCAAACCCGAACAGCCGCAGGCCGAAGCCTAAGAGCAGCACCGCGACGCCGCTTGCAAATTTTCGTAAAAACGTGGTTAGACCGCTGTAGACGCCTTCCCGCCGCTTTGCGGTGCGGATCTCGTCGATATCGTAGATGTCCGTGAGCATGGACCAGGTCGAGAGGTTGCCGCTTGCCGAACCGACCGCGATCAGCACCGCGAGGATGCAGAGCACGTACACCGGCGTGCCGCTGTCGATGAACAGGAACGCGATGGTGGAAGCGATCCAGATCGGGATGCCGATATAGAGCGGAAACGCCTTTCCTTTTTTTCTCGCAACCGCGCCCATCACCGCCATGAACAGCATGGAAAAGACCAGCAGCATCCCCATGATCAGCTCGTAGCTGGCGTATTTGAGCACGACGATATCGATATAGAAGATGAAAAGCGCAAGCACGAGGTCCACCGCAACCTGAAACGAGAGGAAGATACCGAGATAGTTGCGGTACGCCTTGTTGTCGAACAGGCCGATCCACTCCCGCAGTGAAACGTTCTCCGGCGGCGGCAGATTCTCCTTTTCCCGCGTGCCGAGGAACGTCACGAGCCAGCAGAGCCCGAAGATCGTCGCCATCACGATGGCCATCACGAGGTAGCCCGGCTTCTGGGCGGGGCCGTTGACGCTGCCGCCGACGCCCTTGATCAGCAGGCCCGGCACCACCGCGGCGATGAGCGAAGCGCCGCCCGAAAACAGCATTCGCACCGTGGTGAAGCTCGTGCGTTCGTTGTAGTCGCTCGTCATGTCCGAAAGGATGGCGTTATAGGGGACCATCACGATGGTGAACGCCGTGCCGAAGAACATATAGGCGAACGTGTAGTAGACGACTTTCGCGGCCGTGCTCTGCATCCCGAAGGAGTAGAAGAGCATGATGAACGAAACGAACACCGGCAGGATGCCGATCAGGAAGTAGATTCTGCGCCGGCCGAACCGCGAGCGCGTTCGATCCGAAATACGCCCCATCATGGGGTCGGTGATCGCGTCCCAGATTTTCCCGACGAACACGATGATGGACGTGGCGACGACCGGAAGGCCCTCGACCAGCACGAGAAAATTCATGTAGAGCAGACTGAAGATCAGGAACGCGCCGCCGCCGTAGATATCGCCCGCGCCGTAACAGAGCATCATTTTGAGGTTGCCGCTTTTCTTCTTACCCATGTTTCTTCCTCCCAATCGCCGCGAGCAGCCCCCGGCGGGCGGCCGTCGGCCTGTCCTGATATTGCCCGAGGTAAACCTCCTGCTTCCTTGCGGACGACTCGATGGCCGCGAGCGCAAAGGCCAGCACCGTGCGCCCGCGTTCTCCGGAGAGGACGGGCTCGCGCCGTTCGCGTATGGAATCGATGAAGTCGTGCGTGGAATGGATGAACGCGTCCTGCCAGTCGCTCGGAACGTCCCGGAATTCGGTGAGCTTGCCGTCCTTATAGAGCACAACGGGCGCTACGGTGTCCAGCATCTCCGCCGTACAGCGGGTCAGCCACAGCACGCCGCGCGTGCCGGTGACCTCCATTCGCTCGTCGCAGGTGTAGTATTTTCCCTTGACGTATAGCTCGGGCGCGGACGTTACGTCCCAGACGCCGTAGACCTTTTTGTTCGCATATTTCCACATGACCACCGCCGGCACGTCCTGCATCAGGCCCGGCAGCACCGGCGTTTCGTCGATCCACGCGCAGACCTTCTCCACGTCGCCGAGCAGATCGAGGAACAGGGAGAACTTATGATATCCGTCGTCGAAGACCACGGGCCCGCCGCCGCAGAGCGTGTCGTTGAGCCGCCAGAGCCAGCTCGAGGCGTCCACCTTCCAGCCGGTGCGTTCGCATGCTCCCGCATTTTTTACGCCCGCCAGCGCCGCGCGCGCGCCCGCGGCGGGGATGTTGTTCGACTGCAGCGATGCGTTGCACATCTTGTAGCGAACGCCGACCACGTCCCCGATCTCGCCGTCCGCGATCATCTGCTTGAGCAGCAGGTACGGCGGGTAATGCACGAAGTTTTCAAACACCTTGAGGATCACGCCGTTTGCCTTCGCCGCCGCGATCATCCGGTCGCATTCGGCGAGGTTCAGCGCCATGGGCTTCTGCACGGACACGTGCTTTTTCGCGTTGCAGGCGGCGACGGTCAGCTCGCAGTGCAGGTGGTGTGGCACGAGGATCTCCACGCCGGCGACGGTCGGGTCCGCGAGCACCTCCTCATAGCTGGCGTAGACGGTCGGGATGCCGTATTCCGCCGCAAAGCGCCTCGCGGCCTGCGGATTTTTGTCATAGACGCCCCAGAGCTTTGCGTCCTCCCGGTCGCGGTAGCCCGCCACGTGCAGCGTGGCGATTCGCCCGCAGCCGACTAAAACGAATCTGAGTTTTTCCGCTGTGTGTTTTTCCATCCGCTTTTCCTCTTTTCCATCAATACGAAATGAATCTGAAGTAAAGACCGTGCGGCCGAACTGCCTTGAAAAGTTACGAAAGGGATTGGTATAGGTGCAGTGAAACGAAACTCGGGTACGGATTTGTTTCAGCGTGTGCTGCCGATCGCGCTGCTGAGTTTACGGGCCATCTCCGCCATGCGCCGGATGTAGAGTTCCATGGTGACGGAGCTGATGTTCTCCCTCGGGCCGGATACGCCGATGCTGTAGCGGGCGCTGTTGCGGTAGTCGTAGACCGGGACCGCCAGGCAGCGAACGCCCGGCGCCATCTCCTCGTCGTCCACCGCGTACCCGCGCGCGCGGATGCGCTCGAGGTCCTCGAGGAGCGCTTCCTTCGTCGTGATCGTGTTTTCGGTGTATCGGGTGAATTCGTAGTTTTCCAGCAGCGCGCGGATCGTATCCTGCCGCCGGAACGCGAGGATGCACTTGCCGACGGACGAGCAGTGGAACGGTTCCACCATGCCGACCGTGGCCGAAAGCGCGTAGTTTTTGTTCGAGCGCACCTGATCCATCACGTAGGCGCTGTTGTTGTTGAAGGCGCAGAGGTGGACGCTCTCGTCGAGCTGGGCGCTGAGTTCTGTAAGCATCGGCCGCGCGATGGCGATGACGTTGAGGTTTCCCTTCAGCGATTCGCCGAGATGGAGGATGCGGAAGCCCAGCCGGTATTTCCTGGTCTCCGGGTCGAGGCGTACCATGTCGTGCGCGCGCAGCGTCTCCACGAGCCGCGAGGCCGTGCTCTTGTCCACGCCCAGCGTCTCGGCAAGCTCCGTGATCCCGGCGCAGTCCCGTTCGGCCAGGATCAGCAGGATCCGGATGCCCCTGTCCAGCGACTGGATCAATCGCCCCGCCTCCTTTTCGGCTACAGTTCAGTAAAGAACCCACAGAGTTCGCGCGCTTTCGGCGAGTGCTCTGCGGTTTCCTCCAGCAGAGAACGAAACGCCTTGCTCTGCGCGGCAGGACGCAGGACGTCCCTGTCCATGCGGGCCAGTATTTCGGTCATGTCCCGGTGCGCCGCTGTGGAGACGCCCGCAAGTTTTCGGCGGCTTTCGGCCTGGCTTTCGCTGCGGTGCGGCGGGTACCCAGCGCCCGGCGGGTCGCGGAACAGCTCCCGAAAGATCAGCTTCAGGTTGACGTCGCCCGCCCAGCCGTATCCTTTATTGAGCGCGAGGGAAACGCAGTTGCCCGCGTTGATCTGCATGAACAGCCAGGCGTCGAGCGGGTTCGTGATCAGCCCGCAGAACACGCCGGGATACTGCATGACGCTGTTGAGGAATCCCTGGCCGGTGCCGCAGCCGCCCACCACGAGGTCGCACGCGCCGGCGCCGAGCAGCACCGCGCCCATGAGCCCCGTCTGGATGTAGGTCAGTTCCGGCCGGTCGTCGGGCGACGTCATGCCGACGTTCCGGACGGTGTGCGCGGGGAATTCCGCGAGCGCGGAGAGAATGTCCGCGTTTTTGGGGCTGGCGCTGACTTCGTTGATGACCGCGATCCTCATGCTTTTTCCCTCCTCACACGGTTTCCCCGGAAAGTTCCGTTTCGTACTTTACGCGCCGCTCTTCGAGGTACGCCGGGATCGGCACGTCCCACCAGCCGAATGCTTCGCCGCCGGATTCGGGGTAGCGGTCGTACACGTCCGCCTCGATGAGCGCGGGTTTGCCGGACGCAAGGGCGCGCAGCACGGCTTCCTTCACGCTGCCGCGCCGGGAAACCCGCTCGCCGTGGATGCCGAAAGCGGTCGCAACGGCGGCGAAATCCGGCGAGTAGGGTTCGCCGTTTTGCTCGAAGTCGTTGCCGAAGACACGCTCCTCCCCGAGCATGCCCTGTTGCAGGTCCCGTATCGCCATCCAGCAGCGGTTGTTCGCCACGACGACGACCACCGGGATATCGTACTGCGCCATGGTGGAGAGCTCCTGCATGGTCATCATGAAATCGCCGTCGCCGAGCAGCGCGATCACGGGCTTTTCCGGCGCGGCGAGCTTGGCGCCCATGGAGGCCGGCAGCGTCCAGCCCATGGTGGAGAATCCGCCGGTCGTGAGGTGCCGCTGCCCCTTCGTAAAGCTGTACTCCTGAAAGAGCTGCGCCTGCGTGTTGCCGGAGGAGGTCGTGATGATCGTATCCGGCGGCAGGCATTCCTCCAGTTCGCCGACGAGCTGGGAGATCGTGATCCGATCGAACGTTTCGCGCCTCAACTCCTCGATTTTGGCGCGCCAGGCGGCCTTGTCGGAAAGAAGCGCCCGCGCGTAGGCGCTGCTACGCCAGTCGGCGGGTTCGCCGTACGCGTCGATGATCTGCCGCGCCACCTGAACGAGGTCGCCGACGATACCGATCGCGCAGGGGTAGTTCTTGCCGATCTCGTTTGCGTCCGTGTCCACGTGGATCAGCTTCGTTTTTGAAAACGAGAACGCAACGCCGTCCCTGTAGGAACAGGTGGTCTCGTCGGCAAAGCGCGTGCCGAGCGCGAGGATCACGTCCGCGTTTCTCGTAAGGTCGAGCCCCACCGGTGTGCCCTTGGAGCCGGTGTGATAGCCGTAGAGCGGGTGATCCTCCGGGAACGCGCTCTTCCCGGCCATCGTGGTGACGAC
>CAZIQO010000014.1:0-39060 GCA_964541465.1 uncultured Oscillospiraceae bacterium | reverse complement strand
CCCTGCCGAAGTCTTTCCCCTTCACCGCTTGTTGCACTTCATTTGACAATCTGGCACAAGAAAAGGAGAGCGTTCGTCTCTCCGTTTGGCCCCGCTCTCCGCATCCCGTTAGTTCTTTTGTCTCCTTTTCTTACAAGAAAAGGAGAGCGTTCGTCTCTCCGTTTGGCCCCGCTCTCCACATCCCCAAAGTTCTTTTGCCTTCTTTTCTTTCAAGAAAAGAAGGTTACGAGAGCGCGTGCTTCACGCGCCACAGCTCCGCCTCGTCAAGCAGGAGGGTCAGATGCGTGCCGTCGTCCTCGTGCGACTCGGAGAGAATCGCCCCCGTCTGCCGGATCAGGCGCATCGCCTCGTAGCGATCGTACGGCACGACGACGTCGAGCCGGATCTTCGCCTTGTCCAGCGCGTCCTGAACCGCCGCGCGCAGTTCGTCCGCACCCGTTCCGTCCGCCGCGCTGATGCAGACGCCGTCGCCGCGGCGCGGTTTCGCGTCCGGTTTGTCGATCTTGTTGTAAACGTTGATTCGCGGCGTGTCGAGCGCGCCAAGCTCGCCGAGCACGTCCTCGACCACGCGCATCTGCACATCGTAATACTCGCTCGCGCAGTCGATCACATGCAGGATCAGGTCCGCGTCCCGCACCTCGTCGAGCGTGGAGCGAAACGCGTTCACCAGATCGTGCGGCAGCTTGTTGATGAACCCGACCGTATCGGAGAGCAGGCACTGCGTCCCGTTCGGCAGAACGATCTTCCGTATGATCGGATCGAGCGTGGCGAAGAGCTTGTCTTCGGCGAGCGCGTCGCTGCCGGAGAGCAGATTTAAAAGCGTCGATTTGCCGGCGTTCGTATACCCCACGAGCGCGACCACGGGGATCGGATTCGCCGTACGGCGCGAGCGCCGCAGCCCCCGTTGCTTGTCGATTTCGTCCAACTCCTGCTCGAGCTCAAAGATGCGCCGGCGGATCCTGCGGCGGTCGATCTCGAGCTTCTTCTCGCCCGGCCCGCGCATGCCCACGCCTGAGGAACCCTGCCGGGAAAGCACCTTGCCCATGCCGAGCAGGTGCGGCAGGCGGTATTTGAGCTGCGCGAGCTCCACCTGCAGCTTGCCTTCCCGCGACTGCGCGCGCTGCGCAAAGATATCCAGTATCAGCATCGTGCGGTCGACGATCGGCAGGCCGAGGATCCCCTCGAGATTGCGCATCTGGATCGCGGTCAGCTCGTCGTCGAACACGAACAGGTCCGCCTCACACGCGGAGGCGGTCAGCGCCAGATCCTCCGCCTTGCCGGAGCCGATATAGGTGGAGGCGTCGACTGCGCGCCTTCTCTGCTGCTCTCTGGCCACAACCTTGATGCCCGCCGTCTCGCAGAGCGCCGCAAGCTCCGAGAGCGTATCGTAGCCGTCCGCAGATTCGATGCCCGCCAGCACCGCGCGGTCCGGCCGGATCTCGGCGATATTGTACGTCTCCGTGAGCAGGCGTTTGTCCGCTTCGAGGATCGCGTCCATGAGCGTCTTCTGCGGCAGGTGCCCCGCACGCATCGGCCCGTACCAGACCGCCTGGCGCTCCTCGCCCTCCATCTCTCCGATAAACGCGGCGTACACGCTGCCCGCGCGGCCGTCCCGGACGCCGACGGCGCACATGGCGTCGAGCCGCAGGGCGTTGAGCGAACCGATATCGACGTCCGAAAGATACCCGGTATCGTTCGGATGCGTATGGATGCACCGCACGCCAGAGAGACGGTCGACGTTGCGCACCAGACGCATCTCCTCCATATGGACGGAATGATCGTCCCCCACGCGCACGTCCTCAATCGTGCCCGCGCGCGACACGTAGACGAGCACCTCGCGGTTGATCAGCGCCGTGAAGCGCACGAGCGCATCGCACACCTCGTTGGAAAGAAACTCGTCCGACGGCATCGTCAGATCGTAGAGTGCGAGCATCTCGCCGAGCATGTTCTCGCGGATGCCCGCGGTATTTCCGTGAATCTCCCGTTTCATGTTTCCGGCCGATTCGTATCCTTTCCCGCACAGGCCGCCCGGAGCGGCCGCTTTTTCGACCTTAACCGCTCCGACAGGCCGATATTCGCAACTATCATACCCCTTTCTTTTTTGCTTGACAATCCTATACGGACCTGCTATATTGATAAGCGCTTAACAGTTAAGCGCTTATCAATTAAAAAGGGGGAGATCTCATGTTGCCGCGCGAACTCGGCGCAAAGATGCTGATGCTGCATATCCTGCGGCGCAAATCGATCCACAAGGCCGCGGCCGCAGGCGCCTGTCTGCTCGCGCCGGGCCAGTTCCCGCTGCTCCGGTACCTGGTTGCAAACCCGGACGCCACGCAGCAGGAACTGTCCGAAGGACTGTTCGTTACGCCCGCATCGGTCGCGCTCTCGACAAAGCGCATGCAGAAGGCGGGCCTGATCGAGAAACACGCGGACCCGAACAACCTCCGGTGCAACCGGCTTTCCGTTACAAAAACCGGCTACGAAGCGTTCAGAACGACCTGCAGCGTCTTCGACGCCGTCGACGAGCAGACCTTCCGGGGCTTTACCAACGAGGAGCTTCTGGATATGGCAACTCTGGCCGACCGTATGATCGCCAATCTGTCGGACGGCGAAGACACCCCGCCGTGGTTCGCGGGGGAAAGGAATCAAACATGATAAAACGGCTTTCGGCGTTTGTCGGGAGTTACCGCCGCTACGCGATCCTCGCGCCTGTTCTCGTTCTGTTCGAGGTCGTGCTTGAGGTGTTCATTCCGCTTCTGATGGGGCAGATCGTCGATAACGGCATCCCAAACAGCGACTACGCCTACATCTTCAGAACCGGCGGCCTGATGGTCGTGATGGCCATCGGCGCGCTGTTCTTCGGCGCGCTCTGCGCGCGCTACGCCGTCGTGGCCTCCAACGGTCTGGCCCGGAACCTGCGCAACGGGCTGTTTGCCAAGATCGAGTCGTTCTCCTTCAAGAACACCGATCACTTCACGACGCCTTCGCTGATCACCCGGCTCACGAACGACGTGACCAACATCCAGCAGGCGTTTCAAATGTGCATCCGCATGCTCGCGCGTTCGCCGATCATGCTCATACTTGCAACGGTCATGGCGCTGCGCATCAGCGTGCATCTCTCCGCCGTCCTGCTCTGCGCGATCCCCGTGCTTGCGCTGGCGATGCTCGTGCTCGCCAAACTCGCGTTCCCGCGCTTTGAGATCATGCTCAAAAAGTACGATCTGATGAACGCACGCACGCAGGAGAACCTCATCGCCATCCGCGTGGTCAAGGCGTTCGTGCGCGGCGACTATGAAACCGTAAAATTCGCGGACGCCGCCGCCGCCCTGAAAAATGCGCAGCGGCGGGCGGAGAAGCTGCTGGTGTTCGCCATGCCGATCATGCAGCTGACGATGTACGCCTGCATCCTGCTCGTGCTGTGGTTCGGCGGCAGCGACATCCTCGGCGGAAAGCTGCTGACCGGCGAGCTGATGAGCTTTTTGAGCTATATCACGCAGATCCTGATGTCGCTGATGATGATCACGATGGTGTTCGTCAACCTCGTTCTGTCCAGCGCGTCCGCCAAGCGCATCCTCGAGGTGTTCGACGAAACGCCCGCCATCAACGACGACGGCGCAAACGAGGCGCTGACCGTCGCCGACGGACGCGTCGAGTTCCGGGACGTATGCTTCAGCTACGGGGACAACCCGGATAACCTCACCCTCTCGCACATCAACCTTTCGGTCCGCTCCGGCGAAACGATCGGCATCATCGGCGGCTCCGGTTCGGCCAAGACGACGCTCGTGCAGATGATTCCCCGTCTCTACGACGTGCTCTCCGGTCAGGTGCTCGTAGGCGGACGCGACGTAAGGGATTACCGCATCGAAGTCCTGCGCGAAAGCGTCGCCATGGTGCTGCAGAAAAACGTGCTCTTTTCCGGCACGATCAAGGACAACCTCCGCTGGGGCAACCCCAACGCGACGGACGAGCAGATCTTCTCCGCATGCACCGCCGCACAGGCGGACGGGTTCATCCGCTCGTTCCCGAACGGATACGACACCGAGCTCGGGCAGGGCGGCGTGAACGTGTCCGGCGGACAGAAGCAGCGGCTCTGCATCGCGCGGGCGCTGATCAAGAACCCGAAGATCCTGATTCTGGACGACTCGACCTCCGCGGTCGATACCGCCACAGACGCGGCGATCCGCACCGCGCTCAGGGAGCACCACGGCGGCATCACGACGTTTATCATCGCGCAGCGGATCGCCTCGGTCATGGAGGCGGACCGCATCGTCGTGCTGCAGGAGGGGGAGATCAACGCCGTCGGCACGCACGCGGAGTTGCTCGAATCCAACGAAATCTACCGCGACGTGTTCCTTTCGCAGCAGAAGGGGGTGGCGTAACATGCCCGGTCCCATGGGAGGCCCGCACGGCCGCGGAATGGCAAAACCGAAAAACGTCGGCAAGACGTTCGCCCGTCTGCTCGGCTATATGAAGCGCCACAGCTGGCGGATCGCGGTGATCCTGCTCGGCCTTCTCGTTTCAGCCGGCGCGGCGATCGCCGGAACCTATATGCTCAAACCCATCATCAACCTCATCGGCGATCTGGCGAAGGGACAGTCGACCGATCTTTCCGGGTTCATCCGGTATCTCGTCCTGCTCGCGGGCATCTACGGCGCCGGCGCGCTCTCGACCTACCTCGTCAACCGCCTGGTCGTTACGGTGTCCACCGCAACGCTGGAGGCCGTCCGCGTGGATATGTTCACAAAACTCGAAAAGCTTCCGCTCAAATACTTCGACTCGCAGACGCACGGCGAGATCATGAGCCGCTTTTCAAACGATACGGACGCGCTGCGCGACATGCTCAGCCAGGGCCTGCCGATGCTCATCTCCAGCAGCATCTCCGTCGTCGGCGTGCTCGTGATGATGCTCGTCCTCTCGCCGATCCTGACGCTGCTCGTGCTGGTCGTGTTCGTGCTGATGCTCGTTATCGTGAAGAAGCTCGGCGGGAAATCCGCGTTCTATTTCACCAAACGCCAGCAGTCGCTCGCCGTCGTCAACGGCTATATCGAGGAGATGATCGAAGGTCAGCGCGAGGTCAAGGTGTTCTGCCGCGAAAATACCGTCGGCGCGGAATTTGAAAGCCGCAACGAGGAACTGCGCGTCTCCTCCACGGCGGCCATGACCTACGCGATGATCCTCATGCCGATCATGGGCAACCTCAGCTACGGACTGTACGCGGCGGCGGCCGCCGCCGGCGCGGCGCTCGCCATCATCGGCCGTGCGGATATCGGCACGCTCGCGGCGTTCCTGCAGTATACGCGTTCGTTCAGCCAGCCGCTCACGCAGGTCTCGCAGCTCTTCAACGGCTTCATCAGCGCGCTCGCCGGCGCGGAACGCATCTTCGCGCTCATCGACACGGCGCCCGAAGCGGACGACGGCGTCGTAACGCTCGTCAACATCGAGAAGGGCCCCGGCGGCAGTCTGAACGAGGTAAACCGCCACACGGGCATGTGGGCCTGGAAACGCCCGGCCGGGGACGGATTCACGTACACCGAGCTCAAGGGCGACGTCCGCTTCAACAACGTGACGTTCAGCTACGACGGCAAGGTCGATGTGCTTTCCAACGTCAACCTCTTCGCCAAGCCCGGCCAGAAGATCGCGTTCGTCGGCTCGACGGGCGCCGGCAAGACGACGGTCACGAACCTGATCAACCGCTTCTACGACGTGCAGCACGGTTCGATCACCTACGACGGCATCGACATCAGGGACATCCGAAAGGACGACCTGCGCCGCTCGCTTTCGATGGTGCTGCAGGATACGCACCTCTTCACCGGCACCGTGCGCGAGAACATCCGCTACGGCCGGCTCGACGCGACCGACGAGGAGATTATAAAGGCCGCGAAGCTCGCCAACGCGGACTCGTTCATCCGCCACCTGCCGCAGGGATACGATACCGTGCTGACCGCGGACGGCGCGAATCTTTCGCAGGGGCAGCGGCAGCTGCTCGCCATCGCGCGCGCCGCCGTGGCCGATCCGCCCGTGCTGATTCTCGACGAGGCGACGAGCTCCGTCGACACGCGCACCGAGGCGCTCATCGAAAAAGGCATGGACCGGCTCATGCGCGGCCGCACGGTGTTCGTGATCGCGCACCGCCTCTCGACGGTCCGCAACTCGAACGCGATCCTCGTGCTCGAGCACGGCGAGATCATCGAGCGCGGCGACCATAACGGCCTGCTCCTGCAGCAGGGGAAATACTTCCAGCTCTATATGGGAATGTTCGAGCTCTCGTAAGTTTGGCTGCGAAGCGTTACGCGGGCCGGAGGCGTCTTGTCCTCCGGCCCGCTTCCTGTCGGGAAAATCCTTTGTGCCCGCCGGCAGCCGAAGCCTCCAACACGTGCGTTCCGGCCGAACCGCCGCGGCGGCCACGGAGCGGTTTCCCGTCCCTTTCCGGCCGGGCGATTCCGCCCCGGTCTTTCTGCAGCCGAACGCAAAGCGGAGGCCGGCGTATCGTCCGACCTCCGCGCAGTTCTCCTGCCGGATCTGTCTGCTTCCTGTTCGGCGGATCGACTCCGCCCGTTTATTTCTTCCGGTCCGCCGTCTGTTCGGGTTCGTCGAACTCAAACGCGGAAACGGGCAGTGTATGCCCCTGCTGTCTGGGATCGGCCTGGCGTGCGCCGGACGCGGAGGCCCTCTTCTGGGCATCCTTGTCGACATACTTGCGGAGAAGCACCACCAGCAGCACGATCAGCCCCATCGTGATCGCCAGCGCGACCCAGGAAATGATGCTGAATACCTCCCGCGTCATGAAACTGAACGACCCAAGATCCCGGGTCTGGACCCATTGATACACCGCGTCCTCCGTGTCCGTCGCGGCGGTCACTTCCTCGTAGGAGTAAAACAGGCCGCTTGTCAGCGACGACGCGCAGTTGATCAGCATCGCGACGCCGAGCGAGATATAGATCTTGCGGGACGTGGATTTCAGCTTCTCCTCCATGCCTTTCTTGACGTTTTCAACCTGGAAAAGACGTCCCTTCCCGCGAATACCCGCGATCAGAACGTATACGGAGATGGCAAGCAGCAGAATATCGAAGAAGGAAGATGAGTTTGTCATATGCGTTGCTCCTTACAGTTTTTTTAGTTTCGGACCGGACGCCGTATCCTCCACGGCGAATCCCATGTCCCTGAGCGCGTCGCGGAGCTCGTCCGCGCGCCTGAAATCCCTGGCTTTCCTCGCCCTGCCGCGTTCCTCGAGCAGATCGAGCGCTTTTGGCGGGTACGTCTCCTCCGCCTTCTCCCGCAGCAGCCCGAGAACGTCCGTCAGTTCGCCAAACAGCGCCTTTGCCGCGTCGATGGCCGCTTTCCCGCGCGGCTCGGTCACGAACGTATTCGCCGCGCGCGCAAGCTCGAAGAGCACGCCGAGCGCGTCCGCCGTGTTGAGGTCGTCGTCCATGGCCGCGCAGAAGCGGGTGCGGTACTCCTCCAGCGAAGCGAGAAACGCTTCGTCCGCGTCCGTGCCGTCCGGTGCGATGGGGGCTTCCTCCAGCCGCCGTTTCGCGGTTTTCAGCCGCTCCAGCGCGTTTTCGGACTGCTGGATCAGCGCGCGCGAAAAATTGACGGGGTTGCGGTAGTGCACGCTGAGCATGAACATCCGCACGGCCTCGAGGTCGAACTCCTTCGAGATGTCCCGCACGGTGAAGAAATTCCCGGCCGATTTGGACATCTTCTGGTTATCGACGTTGATGTAGCCGTTATGCATCCAGTAATGCGCAAACGGCTTGCCCGTCGCCGCCTCGGACTGCGCGATTTCGTTCTCATGGTGCGGGAAGATCAGATCCTGACCGCCCCCGTGGATATCGAACGTTTCCCCGAGAATGGCCATGCTCATGGCCGAGCATTCGATGTGCCAGCCGGGCCGCCCCTTGCCCCAGGGCGAATCCCAGCTCGGCTCGCCGGGCTTCTCCGCCTTCCAGAGCGCGAAATCAAGCGGGTCGCGCTTCTGCTCGCCGGGCTCCACGCGCGCGCCGTTCTCCAGATCGTCGATGTTCTGCCCGGAGAGCTTGCCGTAGCCGGGGAAGCTGCGCACGGAGAAATAAACGTCCCCGTCCGGCGTTACGTACGCGTTTCCCTTGGAAACGAGCGTCTCCACGAGCCGGACGATATCGCCGATGTGCTCGGTGGCGCGCGGGCTTACGCTCGCCCGCTCCACGCCGAGCGCGTCCGCGTCAACATAATACTCGCGGATGAAGCGTTCGCCGAGTTCCTTTACGGTGATCCCTTCCTCGTTCGCGCGGCGGATCATCTTGTCGTCGATGTCCGTGAAGTTCTGCACGAAGCGCACCTTGTAGCCGCGGTATTCCAGATACCTGCGGAGGGTGTCGAACACGATGAACGGACGCGCGTTGCCGATGTGGAAATAATTATACACCGTCGGCCCGCACGCGTACATCGAAATCCGTCCCGGCAGGAGCGGCACCAGCTCTTCCTTCCGGCGCGTCATGGTATTGTAAATCTGCATAGTTCCTCCCTTGCTGCTATACTATATCATACTTTCTCCGGAAAGTGGAAATCCGTTCCGGCCGCGGCGCGAACTTTCCCGTTACGCCTCTTCCCGCGCCGTCCGTTCGAGCGCCTCGACCCTGCGCTGCAGCGCCTCCAGTTGCTGCTCCACGGGGTCGGGCAGATCCACCTGATCGAGATCCACGCCGGCCTCGCCGCCGAGACTTGCGGTTCTTTTGATGCAGCGATCCGTGTTTGCGCATTCGCACCGGTCGCTGCACTGCCCGACGTGATCGCAGGGGACCTTGCAGCCGTAGAGCCGCGCCACGTGGCCCGGCACGCCCACAACCGTTGAAAACCGCGGCACGTCCCGCAGCACCACGGCGCCCGCGCCGATCTTGGCGTGGTCGCCGACCGTCAGCGGGCCCAGCACGCTGGCGCCCGCGGAGATCGTCACATGGTCGCCGACCGTCGGGTGCCGCTTGCCCGTTTCCTTGCCCGTGCCGCCGAGCGTCGCGCCCTGGTAGAGCGTCACGTCGTCCCCGATAACGGTCGTTTCGCCGATCACGACGCCCGTGCCGTGGTCGATAAACAGCCGCTTGCCGATCGCCGCGCCCGGATGGATGTCCACGCCGGTGCGGAAACGACACCACTCCGAGATCATGCGCGCGAGCAGCTTCATGCCGTGCGTATGGTAAAAATGCGCCTTGCGGTACATCCGCACCGCGCGAAATCCCGGGTAGCAGAAGAGCACCTCCAGCGCCGTCCGCGCGGCGGGATCGCGGTCCAGCACTACTTTAATATCGCTTTTCAGCGTTTCAAACATTCCCGTTTCAATCCTTTCCCTCCCCCTGCTTTGGGGGATAGTGCGCCGCGCAATGTTCGTTCCGTCGAAAAAGCGCGCGGCGCGCCTGGTCGAAAAAAATAAGCGCATCCGCTCATAAAGACGAATACGCTCCGTGGTCCCACTTTATTTGGGGATCTGCTCCCCCGCTCCAAGCCTTAACGCGGCGACACGTCCGCCGATACTCGATCGCTTCCGGCCGGAACCCGGCCTGCTCTTTGTCGGCGGCGGCTCCCGGGACGCACTTGAACGCTTCCCCGCCCGGATCGGCTTTCAGCCGGCGACCGATCCTCTCTGGCGGCATGCGGGACGCGTCTACTCTTCCCCGGTCAACGCCTTTTCATTTATATAACAATATATGTGATACCGGCTCCGTTTGTCAAGACCGGATTCCGGCTTTTTTGCACGGCGCAAACCCGTCCGGTTCCGCCCGTCCCCCCCTTGTCAAATCCGGGAATCTGCGGGATAATGGTGGACGATTGAATACACGAGGAGAATCGGCTATGAGAATGAGCGAACTTATCGGCGAGCGCTATAAGGAAAAGCCCGCCGACTGCACGATCGAAAGCCACGCGCTGATGGTGCGCGGCGGCTACATCAAACAGGTCAACACGGGCGTATACACGCTGCTGCCGCCGGCGCGGCGGATCACACAGAAGATCGAGCGGATCATCCGCGAGGAGATGGACCGTATCGGCGGGCAGGAAGTGCTCTTCCCCGTCGTGCTCCCGGCCGACCTCTGGAAGGAATCCGGCCGCTATACGAGCGTCGGCAAGGAGCTCGTCCGGCTCACCGACCGCATGGGCGGCGAAATGGTGCTCGGCATGACGCACGAGGAGGCCGCGGTGCACCTTGCGCGCGACGCGGCGCAGTCCTACGCAAAGTATCCGTTCATGGTCTACCAGATCCAGACGAAATTCCGCGACGAACCCCGCGCGCGCGGCGGCCTGATCCGCGTGCGCGAATTCACGATGAAGGACGCCTATTCCTTCCATACCTCGCAGGAGGACCTCGAACGCTACTACGCGCGCTGCTACGAGGCGTACGAACGTATCTTCCGGCGCGCCGGCTGCAGGAACGTGGTCGCGGTGCTGTCCGATTCCGGCATGATGGGCGGCAGCATCTCGCACGAGTTCATGCTGCTGGCCGATATCGGCGAGGACACGCTCGCGCTCTGCACCAACTGCGACTTCAAGGCGAACCTCGAGGCCGCGCCGTGCGTACTGGACAACGCCGCCTACGCCGCCACAGAGCCGCTCGCCCTCGTACCCACGCCCGGCATGGCCACCATCGAGGATGTGACGAATTACCTCAAACGTCCGCGCGAAACCTCCTGCAAGGCCGTCGTGTATCAGAAAAACGCGGACGACGCGTTTGTTGTGGTTTTCATCCGCGGCGATCTCGAGGTGAACGAAACAAAGCTTAGAAACCTGCTCTGCGCGGAGGTCCACGCCGGGGTTATCACGCCCGAAAGCGGGATCGTGGCCGGTTACATCGGTCCGAAGGGGCTGGACGAAAGCAACGTCACCGTCGTGTTCGACCGTTCTCTCGAGGGCATCGGCGCGCTGGTCTGCGGCGCGAACCGGTTCGGATATCATTATACGGGCTTCAATGTCGCGCGCGATTACGGAGAAGCGGCGTACCACGACGTGGCGAAGGCCGTCGAAGGCGGTATCTGCCCCGTCTGCGGAAAACACACGCTCTCGATTTCAAACGGCATCGAGGTCGGAAACATCTTTCAGCTCGGCACGAAGTACACCCGGGCGATGGACATGCAGTATCTCGACGAAAACGGCGAACTGCATTATCCGATCATGGGCTGCTACGGCATCGGCGTCGGGCGGCTGTGCGCTTCGGTCTGCGAGGAAAGCCACGACGCGTACGGGCCGATCTGGCCGATCACCATCGCGCCCTGGGAGGCGCAGATCTGCGTGCTGCGCGCCGATCAGGAGGAACCCCGGCAGGTCGGAGAAGCGCTGTATGAATCGCTGCTTAAGGCGGGCGTGGAAACGCTCATCGACGACCGCGTCGTCAGCGCGGGTGTGCTGTTTTCGGAGGCCGACCTGCTCGGCGCGCCGATCCGTCTCACCGTCAGCCCGAGGAATCTCAAGGAAGGCGCGGTCGAGCTGACCACGCGCGACAAGCGCATCAAGCGGATGGTCCCCGTCGGCGAGGCGACGGAAGCCGCGCTGGCGCTGAAGAAAGAACTGTTTTCGGAAATCGAAGGGAAACTCAAATGAGGAGCGGTATGCGGCCCGGACGGCTTTGGGCGATTTTCCTCGCGCTCACCCTGTGCGCCGCGCTGCTGATTCCAGGGGGCTGCGGCACGTCCGCCGCGCCCGTTCTGGCCGAGGCGAGCGCCGCTCCGGCTGCAACGCCGACCGCATCGCCGACATCGGCGCCAACGCCGACGCCCACGCCCACGCCGGACCCCGCGCTCGATCCCGTCACGTACGCATGGATCAGCGACACGCAGGGGTATGCCTCGAGCTATCCGGAAACGTTCCTCGCCATGACGCAGTGGATCGTGGATCATCAGGCGGAGTGGAACATTCAGTACGTCATCCACACGGGCGACGTCGTCAACGACATGCTCCGAAACAGCGAATGGGAAGCCGCGACCGAGGCCATGGACGTGTTTGTCGGTAAGATCCCGGTCATCGCCATCGCCGGCAATCACGACATCAAGGGCGTGGTGCACGACTACACGCGCTTCCACGAGCTCATGCTCCGCCAGAACTACACCTCCTACCCCACCTTCGGCGGCGAGGAAGCGAACGGGCGCAGGCGGTACGATCTCGTTACGATCGGGCATGACGATTTCATTCTCATCGGCGTAGGCTATTCCATCCAGCGGGCCGATATCGACTGGCTCAACGCCGTGCTCGCCCAGTATGCCGACCGCACGGCGATTCTGCTGGCGCATTACTACCTCAACCTCGACAGCTCCCAGCCGGAGAACGACGCCGCGCTGCAGGCCGAAGTCGTGGCGGCCAACCCGAACGTCCGCTACGTGCTCTGCGGCCACAAACACGGCCTGCGCCGCGAGGAGCAGACGTTTGACGACGACGGCGACGGAACGCCGGACCGCACCGTCGAGGCGATTATGGGCGATTATCAGGGATTTACAAACGGCGGAGAAGGGTATATCGTGCTGCTGACGTTCGATCCGGGGCTGCGGGAGATCCGCGTGACCGCCTATTCCCCGATCCACGACGATTACAATTATTATGACGACGAGACGCTCGAGACCTATACCGTCCCGCTTTCGACCGTTCAGGACGGCTGAGCGAAGATCCGCCGTCCGCGGCGGTTCCGGCCGGGTTACGCCGGCGTGTTCCCGGACGGACTGCTCTGCCTGAGCAGCCAGGCGAATTCCTCGCCGGGCATGGGGCGCGCATAATAGTAGCCCTGAATCCTGTCGATCCCGAGGCCCTTCACGATCTCGTCCTGCTCGGGCGTTTCGATGCCCTCCGCAAGGACCACCACCCGCAGCGCGCGCAGTCCTCTGACCACCGTTTCCAGCATGCCGTATGATTTTTTGCTCTGCGCGACCCCGCGGATAAACCCCTTGTCGATCTTCACGCATTCAAACGGCAGCGACATCACGTTGACCAGATTGGAATATCCCGTGCCGAAATCATCCAGAAAGATTCCGACGCCGAGGCTGTTCAGGTTCGTCATCGTGGCGGCCGCCGTATCGACGTCGTCGATCAGCACGCGCTCGGTGATCTCCAGCTTGATCCGCGACGGCGGGATCTGATACTGCTCGAGCAGGACCTCCAGCCGCCGGAAGGTCTCGTCAAACTCGTACTGCTGCGCGGAAACGTTGACGGAGAGCCATTCGATGCCGGAGTCCGCGTTGTCATGCAGGAAGCGGCAGGTCTTTTCCAGCACCATCCATCCGAGCACGTTCGCGATCCCGCTTTCGATCGCCAGCGGGATGAACTCTCCGGGCGAAATCGGAAGCCCGCTCTCCTCGTTGAGCCGCAGCAGCACCTCGCCGCCCGTATAGCGTCTCTGCTCGCAGTCGTACACCGGCTGGAAATACAGGAAAAAGCGGTCCTTTTTGAGCGCCGTCTCCAGCTGCGAAAGCACATAATTCCTGCGGCCGAATTCGTTTCTGAGCTTTTTATCGAACCGCACCGGCTTGCCGGGCACGCCCTCCTTCGCCAGCCGCACCGCATATTCGAGCGAAGCGACCAGCTCGTTGACGCTGCCCGCATGCTCGGGACAGGCGATGTCCGCCAGCACCGCGTGGATCTCGATCGAATAATCCTTGTACATCCATGGCTCGTTGAACCGCGCGAGGAGTTTCTGAAAGAACGCCTCATACTGATCCTCCGGCAGATCGGATACAACGACGGCAAATTCCACGCCGGAGAAACGGTACGCCGCCGCCCGCTGTTCCGCCTTGAGCAGATATTCGCCGATCGCCTGCAGAAATCCGTCGCCGATGCGCTGCCCGTAATGATTGTTGATCATCTTGTAATCCCGAAGGCTGATGATCACCACGCGGAAGATGATGCCGCGGGTCACCAGGCGCTCGAGCGTCTGATAAAACGCCTCGCGGCTGGGCAGTTCCGTGAGCGGGTCGATGTTGATGCGCTGCTGCTGTCCGGAGATGAACAGCACCAGAAGCGCACACGCCGCAATCGTGCCGGACAGGATGATCTCCGGATGCAGATACTGGAAAAGCCCGATTCCAACGATCAGGGCGAGAATCGTATAGATGATGAACCGGAAGGACCGTTTCAGGTTCTTTCGTTCCATCACATAGCACAGAAGCGTAATCAGTACGCAGATGAGCAGATATCCGGCGTTTGAGTCGTTCAGCGGCCCGCGTATGAAGTTCCCGTCCGCGTCGAACGAAAACAGCCACCCCGTAAACAGATTCACAAACGCAAGGATCATCTGCAGCGTGCAGAGGATCAGCACCGCCGCGACAGCGCGCCGGAAGCGGAGCGACTCGTACCGGCCTTCGAAGATCTGCACGACCGAAGCAGTGGCGACCGACGCCGTCATCAGCGGCGTGAGCAGGAAGCTGAACGTATTGACCGTAATGCTGAGCCGGAGCCGCACGTTCGCCGCTCGCTGCATCAGAACGACCGCGCCGATGTTCGTTAAAATGGAAAAAAGGGATATGATCAGGCTGATCCGGAACACCGTCTGTTTGAAGGAAGGACGGTTCTTGTCAAACAGAGCGTAACCGGCGATCACCGTCAGCAGCACGCAGGCAATATATTCGGGAGCCACGATATAATTCATAGCCGGCGCTGTCTCCAGTACATGTCATGCATTATAATTCATAATACAACAAAATACACCAAATATCAACTTCAATACGATCAAATGTAACATAAATTGTAACAGGCAGAACCCCATGCACCGGTTATTTGCATGAAATCATCATAATAAACCGACAGCCAGGGCGTTTCACGCGCACTCTGCGTATCGCCGCCGGGCGGCCGTCAGGATTTTTGCGGAATGCTGTCGGACTTTCAGGTGTGTCAGCCGTACATGCGTTCGTAATACGCCGCGTATTCGCCCGTCAGCACATGGGAGATCCATTCGGTATGGCCCCGATACCAGGCGATGGTCTCGTCCATGCCGCGCTCGAACGTGTAGGCGGGCGACCAGCCGAGGGCCGCCGTGATCTTCGCATTGTCGATGGCGTATCTCCTGTCATGCCCGGGCCGGTCGCGCACAAACGAGATGAGCGACTCGTCCCGCCCGAACGCGCGCAGGATCCGCCGCACGATTTCGATATTGGCGCGTTCGTTGTTGCCGCCGATGTTGTACACCTCGCCCGGAACGCCTTTCGTCAGCACGGCGTAGATCGCGCTGCAGTGGTCGGACACGTGCAGCCAGTCGCGCACCTGCATTCCGTCCCCGTAGACGGGCAGAGGTTTTCCCTCCATGCAGTTGTGGATCATGAGCGGGATCAGCTTCTCCGGGAACTGATAGGGCCCGTAGTTGTTCGAGCAGCGCGTAATGTTGAGCGGCAGGCCGAACGTTTCGTGATACGCGCGGCAGATCATGTCCGCGCCCGCCTTTGCGGCCGAATAGGGGCTGTTCGGCGAGAGCGGCGTCGTCTCCGAAAACTTCCCCTCCGCGCCGAGCGCGCCGTACACCTCGTCGGTCGAAACCTGAAGGAACCGCACGCCGGGGCGGTACGCCCGGCTGTACTTGTCGTCCGGCGCGGTTTTCCAGCGGCGCTTCGCGGTGTCGAGGAGCACCTGGGTTCCGATGACATTCGTCGTAAGGAACACCTCGGGGTCCACGATGCTGCGGTCCACGTGCGATTCCGCCGCAAAGTTGACCACGTGCGTAATGTCGTATTTTGCAAAGACCGCGTCCATCCCGGCGCGGTCGCGGATATCCGCGCGCACGAACGCGTACGCTCCGTCCGCGGGAATGTCCGAAAGGTTCTCCAGATTCCCGGCGTAGGTCAGCGCGTCCACGTTGACGATCCGGTGTCCGGGCGCGTTCGCACGCATCCAGTGAATGAAATTGCTTCCGATGAAGCCCGCTCCGCCCGTAACCAGAATGTTCATTCTCCGCCCTCCCCGGCCAGCGTGATCAGATACTTGCCGTAATCGGTCATCTGCAGCTCTTCGCCGAGTCTGAGCAGCTGCTCCGTGTTGATGAACCCGCGCCGCCAGGCGATCTCCTCGATGCAGGAGATGTAGAACCCCTGGCGCGACTGGACCGCCTCGACGTACTCCGCCGCCTTGAGGATGCCCTCGGGAGAACCCGTGTCCAGCCAGGCCATGCCGCGTCCGAGCAGCTCGACCTGCAGTTCTCCCAATTCGAGATACGTATTGTTGACCGCGGTGACCTCGATTTCGCCGCGCGCGGACGGCCGCACTTTCTTGGCGATCTCCACCACGCGGTTATCATAGAAGTACAGCCCCGGGACGGCGTAGTTCGACTTCGGATGCTCGGGTTTCTCCTCGATCGAGATCACGCGCTTCTCCGCGTTGAAATCCACCACGCCGTAGGCGCGCGCGTCCTTGACGGGATAGCCGAACACCGTCGCGCCGCGTTCCCTCTTCATGGCAAGCTGCAGCTTCGCGGTCAGATCCTGCCCGTAAAATACGTTGTCGCCCAGAATCAGGCAGACGGGGTCGCCGCCGATGAACTTCTCGCCGAGGATGAACGCGTCCGCAAGCCCGCGCGGCGTCTGCTGAACCTTGTAGGAAAAATGCATGCCGAGCTTCTCGCCCGTCCCGAGCAGGCGCTGGTACACCGGCGTATCCTCCGGCGTTGAAATGATCAGAACGTCCTTGATCGACGCGAGCATGAGCACCGAGAGCGGATAGTAGATCATCGGTTTGTCGTAGATCGGCAGAAGCTGCTTGCTGACCGACTTGGTGCTCGGATACAGGCGCGTACCCTTGCCGCCCGCCAGGAGAATGCCCTTCCAGTGCGTTCCCTGCCGGCACGGCTCCGGCGCCGCCTCCGCCGCCTGACGTTCGGCGCGCGTTTCCGCAGCGCCCGCCGCCGCTTCCGCACAGGGCTGTCCGGCGTTCGCTTCCTCAAGCTCGTCGAGTTTGGAAACGCGGAACCCCTCCGTGCTTTCCGGCAGGAACAGCACCTTGACGGTCATAAACAGCAGCTGCAGATCGCGCTCGATCGAGCAGGTCTCGATGTAGAGCATGTCGAGTTTGAGCTTGTCCTCAAAATTCGTATTGTACTTTCCGTAGATCTGCGCGTAGCCCGTAAGCCCGGCTTTGACCTTCATGCGGTAGCGGAATTCCGGCATGCGCTCACAGTAGAAGTCCACGTTTTCGATCCGCTCCGCGCGCGGGCCGACCAGCGACATCTCGCCGTGCAGGATGTTGAAGAACTGCGGCAGCTCGTCGATGCGCGTACGGCGGATAAACCGGCCGAACGGCGTGATGCGTTCGTCGTTCGGACGCGTGAAGGCCGCGCCGTCCTTTTCCGCGTCCACGACCATGCTGCGGAACTTGTAGAGCGTGAACTTCTGAAGATTCCTGGTATAGCGCTCCTGCCGAAAGAGCACGGGCCCGCCGTCCTGGAGCTTGATGATGATCGAGGTAAACAGCAGGATCGGACTCGTGATGAGGATGCCCAGCAAAGAGAAACAGATATCCATCAGGCGCTTTGTCGCAAGCTGCTCGATCGTGAACGCATGGTTGCGGCACTGGTACACCAGCGAATCGCCGATGACGGCCTCGTGCGCGTTGTGAAAGATGATGTCCTCCACCGACGGGAGGACGAACAGGCGTTTGTCGTGCTCGAAGCAGTATTCCGTAAGCTCCAGCCGCAGCGAGCGCGAGACATCCCCCACGAACACGGTCGAGTACGGCTCCAGCCTCCGCTCGATCGTTTCGATCCCTTCGGACTCGGTCACGACCTCGCAGATCTCGTGCCGCTCCTTCATCGAGTCGATCTTTTTGAACGTTGCAATCTCATGCCTGCCGACCGCGCAGACGACGATCGACTTTCTCGCCGGGTACAGCGCGTAATACAGCCGGTCCGCCCCGAAGTAAAGGATCAGCGCCGCGCCCCACTGCACCAGCGTCATGATGCCCAGCGGGCCCACCGGCAAAAGCTTTTTGGCCGTCAGAGAGAGGATGAAATAGAAGATGAAGTTCGTCAGAAACGTCGAAAGGATATAGGTAAAAATCAGCTCGCGGTAGCGCATCGTGCCGATGTTGAAGCAGCGGTAGGTCGACGCGAACGCGAGAAAGACCACCACATACAGAAACTCGAATACAACGAAGCCTTTGAACCAGAAATCCGTTTCCGGATAGTAGCGAAGCACCAGATACAGAAAGGCGCCCGCGGAAGCGGCGGTGATCGCCAGCTTGCACAACAGGATCAGCGAGCCCTTGAAGCGCTTCAAAGAGAACTTCGACACCCTGCGTTCCTCTTTCATCGTTTGATCGGCGTGCGACCGGCGGCTCCTGAGCGGACGGCCGCCGCGCGGCAAACTGCGGGAATCGAAAAAAAGCGATCCCACTCGCCCGCCGAAACGATTGTAGCACGCCCGCGGGAAACTTGTCAAACCTCGTCGAACCGGATGCTGTGAAAAGCGGCGGCCCGGCCGCCCGGCGTTCCGGCGCGGCGGGAAGCCGCCGTTTTTTCAGTCCGCGTTCTGGTTCGGCACCTGCTGCAGCGCAATCTCCTTTGCAACGCCGGTCTGCACCCCGACGTCCGCGCCGGCCAGCCTGCTTTTGAAGCGGAATTGCAGGAGGCTTGCGGCGAGCCCGGCGGCGAATGCGATCGGGCAGGACCACGTGAACTGCCGCACCACGCCGGGGACGATCAGCGCGACCGAACCGACCACGAAGCCGATCACCGCTGCATAGGAAAGCGCGTGATGGTGCTTCAGCGCGCGGTTGACGCCGCGTATGATCAGAATGGACACCGCCGCAAACCCGAGCGTCATGAACAGCAGCGGAACGATCATCGTTCCAAGCCGGGCGAGCGCGGCGGAAAAACCGTCCTGCACCAGAGTGGAAAGATCGAAGATGCCCGCAAGCGCGGTGATGACCGCGTTGTAAAGGCCGAGATAGATCAGAATGAACGACGAGCTCACGCCCGGTATCACGGTTCCGATCGACAGCACCGCGCCGGCGATCAGCGCGGCGGGGATCGTCAGCGCCACGACTTTTTCGTTTGCGGATACGCTCGACTCGCCGAGCGCGAAGATCAGCACGAACGCAAGCCCGCAGACCGCGGCGATCACATGCCGCAGCCGTACGCGCCCGCCGGTTTTCACCTCTTTGTAAAGCTCCGGCATGCTGCCGAGCACCAGTCCGGAAAACAGCGCCAGCAACGGCGCCTCGTACCGCTCGATCACGATGCTGAGCACGTTGCTTGTCAGCAGAACGCCGATGCCGCCGCCGATCGCGATGGGCAGCAGATAGCGGAAGTTCGCCCGCATGCCGGAAAAGAAATTGCCGATGGCCGACATGATCTTCTCGTACATCCCGAGGCTGACGGCAAGGATCCCGCCCGACACCCCCGGCAGCACGCAGCCGATCCCGATCGCAAAACCGCAAACGATGCGGTATAACACCGATTTCATTCTCGCTCCTTCGTCCCGCCCGGGAAACGCACGCTTCGCGCCGCGCCGGTCGCCCGCCCTGCGTCCTGCCGCGGGATTCCTTCGTTCCCTCACCTGTTCCGGCCATTTTTATCATTATACCAGCCGTCGAAACCGAGCGCGTGAAATTTCGGCAAACTTTTCAAGAATTCTCCTTTTTCGCGCAAATACGACGCGCGCTTTCCTGCATAACCGCCGCCGCGGCCGCCTGCAGCGCCGTTTTCGTGTGCATTCCGGCCTTGTTTTCCCGCGGCCCCACCGTTCTTTCGGCCTTTCTTCCGTTACCTGTTCGTCGCGGCCGGTTCCGCCGCGTCGGGAGAGGAGGTAAGTTCGGAACTTCTTCTTGCCGCGTTGCCGAAATGGAGTATAATAATACGAAATACATCGGAAAATGGTATGGCTATGAAACGTTCCTCCGGCATTCTTCTGCCTATCTCCTCGCTCCCATCCCCGTACGGCATCGGCACGTTCGGGAAGGAGGCGTACGCGTTCGTCGACCGGCTCGCACGCGCGCATCAAAGCTGCTGGCAGGTGCTGCCGCTCGGACCAACGAGCTATGGCGATTCGCCATATCAGTCGTTCTCCGCGTTTGCCGGCAACCCGTATTTCATCGACCTCGACGAGCTCTCGGACCTGGGCCTTCTGGACCGGTCCGCGCTGGAAGCGGCCGATTGGGGATCCGAGACAGGGCGCGTTTCCTACGGGCTGATCTTTGAAAAGCGCTTCGACGTGCTGCGCGCCGCGTTCGCCCGCGCGCAGTCGAACGAGACGCTCCAGAGCGGCCTTGCCGATTTTTCGCACGAAAACGCGGACTGGCTGGAGGATTACGCGCTGTTCATGGCGCTCAAGGACGACAACGGCGGCAGGGCCTGGTCGGAATGGCCGTCCGCGCTTCGCCTGCGCGAAGAGGGCGAACTGGCCGCCGAACGAATGCGGCTTTCGGAAAGCGTGCGGTTCTACCGGTTCGTCCAGCACCTCTTCTTCAGCCAGTGGGCGCGTCTGCGCGCCTACGCCAACGCGCACGGCGTGAAGATCATCGGCGATCTGCCGATCTACGTTCCACTCGATTCCGCGGACGTCTGGAGCGCGCCGGACGAGTTCCTGCTCGACGCGGACCGCCGTCCGCGCTGCGTGGCGGGCGTTCCGCCGGACTATTTTTCCGACGACGGGCAGCTCTGGGGCAACCCGATCTACGACTGGGCGCATATGAAGCGGAACGGCTACGCCTGGTGGCTGAGGCGCATGCGCTCGGCCTCCACGCTCTTCGACTGCGTGCGCATCGATCATTTCCGCGGCCTGTCGTCCTACTGGAGCGTAGACGCGGACGCGAAAACGGCGCGGTACGGCGTATGGCTGGACGGACCCGGCGCGGATTTTGTCGAAACGATCAAGGCGGCGTTCCCGCAGCTCGAGATCATCGCCGAGGATCTGGGGTATCTCAACGACGAGGTGCGCGCGCTGCTCGCCGAATCCGGTTTCCCCGGCATGAAGGTGCTGCAATTTGCGTTCGACGCGCGCGAGCCGAGCAACTACCTGCCGCACACCTACAACCGTCACTGCGTTTGCTACGCGGGAACGCACGACAACACGACGACCGCCGGCTGGTTTACGGAGGCCGACCCGGCGGACGTGGCCATGGCGACGCGCTATCTCGGGCTCAACGAGCGCGAGGGCTATGTCTGGGGCGTCCTGCGCGGCGGCATGGGGTCGGTGGCGGACCTTTTCATTGCGCAGATGCAGGATTACCTCGGCCTCGACTCGTCCGCGCGCATGAACACCCCCGGCACGCTCGGCGGCAACAACTGGAGATGGCGCCTGCTCCCCGGCGAGTTCACGGAGCAGCTTGCCGACCGGATCGGCGGAATGACGCGCCTGTACGGACGCGCCTGAACCGGACCCGCCGAACTCCCGCGCAGCTTATCAACAAAGTCTCAGTCAAATTGCTGCGTCAATTTGACAATGTAAAGCCTGAGCGGGCGAAGCGTTTCCGCTTCGCCCGCTTTTTTATGTTTCTCCGGGATGGTCCGTTCCCTCCCGTGCGCCGCGGCTGTCCGCCCGCCGCGCGTCAGCCGCAGAGTTCGTACGCAATGCGCCGCTCCGCGCGGGCGATCGTCCGCGCCGGGTCGTTCGCACCGTCGAGCCAGCCTCCGCCCGCGTCGCCGCAGAAGATCACCGGCATGCGTTCGTGGAGGAAGCGGATCTCCTCCGCCGCAGGCGCGGTCAGGATCACGAACAGCGGAAGCATGGCGCTCGCCTCCGTTCGATACAGGCCCGCAAGGTAAAACATGCCGCCGTGCGCGGGACGCAGGCGGTACTTTCTTTTTCCGTCGGCGCGCCGATCCCACTCGAAATAGCCGGTTGCCGGGATCAGGCAGCGCCCGGACTGCAGCGCGCTGCGGAACATGGGCTTTTCGGCGAGCGTTTCGCTCCGCGCGTTGATCACGCGCCCCTTCCCGTCGAAGCGGGAAAAGCCCCAGCCCATCAGCCTCGGCCCGTTGGCCTCAACGACCGGAACGGCGTTCGTCGGAAAGATCTCGCCCTTCGACATGGTCAGAAGCGCCGCGTCGTTCGGATTTTGCTGATACAGCAGCGAAAGAATCTGCCGATACTGCTCGTCCTCGTCGTCAATGTAGAAGCGTCCGCACATGCCCCTTCCCCTCCTGTTCGTGCTTCATCCGAGCCAGAGCCCCGCGCCGACACCGATGAGCGAGCCGATCAGCACCTGCAGCGGCGTATGGCCGATCAGCTCCTTGAGCTTGAACTCCGGCAGTTCGATAATGGTTCCCTCCCGGAGGAAATGATCGATGATGGCCGTGATGGTCACCGCCTGCTTGCCCGTTTCCAGCCGCACGCCGCGCGCGTCGTAGAGCACGACCGCCGCGAGGACCAGCGAAACCGCAAACTCGAACGAACCCGCGCCGTACCGCCTTGCCGCCGCGGTCGCCAGCGCGCAGACCGTCGCCGCGTGCGAGCTGGGCATGCCGCCGCTCCCGACGAGCCGCTCGAACTTGAACTCCTTATTGACGATCGTATACAGCACGACCTTCGCCGCCTGCGCCGCGACCCATCCCGCAAGCGCCGCGATCAGGATGCGATTCTGAATCAGATCCGAAAAAAACTGCATGTTCCCTCTCCGCCTTTTGCCGGCGGTTCGCCCTTTTTATGGGCGGATTCGCCCGCCGCGGGCTTATTGTACCGCACAGGTGGCAGGATTACAACACCTCCGCCCGCACGCCGCAGTCCGCCGGCCGTTTCCGCGGCTGCCGTCAAAACAGATTGTTTTCTTGACAGAACCGCGTTTCCTGTCGTACGCTGAGCGTATGAAACGATTATCGTTCTTTTTTGCCTTCCTGATTTTGGTTTCGTGCCTTTCGTTTGCTCCCGCTTCCGCCCTTGCGGACGGCGACGATGCGGATGGGCTTTGCTTCAATTCGGACGGCACGTTTACCGTGATGCTGCTCAGCGACCTGCAGGAGACGCAGTTCACCACCGAGCTTGTCATCAGCGGCGAAACGCATGTGCTCGCGGATTATCCCGCCGATCTGATCGTGCTGCTCGGCGATCAGCTCGAGGGCGCAAGTCCTGTGCTGCGCTTCGGCAATGGAAGCAAAAACTGTGAGGATACGATCCGCGCGATTCTCGCGCCCGTGGCGGCGAGCGGCATCCCGTTCGCGGTGGTATTCGGCAACCACGACAACGAGGCGCCGATCTCCATCGCCGATCAGGTGGCCATCTATGAATCGTACGACACCTGCGTCGGCGTCTGCTTCGGGAAAAATGCGGACGAAAGCGGCGCGTTCTCGCTGCCCGTCTATACCGACGACGGGCAGACAAAGGCGCTCGATCTCTACTTCTTCGACTGCGGTCCGACCGACAGCAGCGGCGATTACGGCGCGGTCTCCGCCGAGCAGGTCGCCTGGTACACCGAAACGAGCCAGGCGGAGCGCGAGGCAAACGCCAACCAGAACATACCGGCGGTCGCGTTTTCCCATATCGTCGTCCCGGAAGTTTACGAGCTGTTCACGCAGGTCGACGAGGGAACCGACGGCGCGTTCAAGGGCGTCGGATCGGGGCGCGGCGGCTATTACGTGCCGAACGACAAGCGCATTTTCCTCGGCGATGTCAACGAAGCCCCCTGTCCCTCGAGCAAGAACAACGGCCTCTTCGACGCGTTCGTCGACAACGGGGACGTGTTTCTGACCGTCTCCGGGCACGACCACGTCAACTCGTTCATCGGCACGCTCCGCGGGGTCGATATCGCGAGCGTGCCCGGCAGTTCCTACACCAGCTATGGCGAGAGCGACATCCGCGGCGTGCGGCTGTTCCGCTTCAGCGAATACAACGTGCAGGATTACGCAACCATCCACGTTCTCTACAGCGATTACGATACGCCCGCAAGCTACGGCTACGTTCGCTACTACCTCACCACCACGACGAAGATCTACAACGCCGTGAAGGTCGTGGTCCTTGCGCTCGTGCTGCTCGCGGCGCTTATCGTGCTGACCGTCGTATTCGTCCGCCGTCGGAAGCGCCGCCCGCAGCCCGCTTTGCCGGAAGCGGACGCCGCCGCGCCGCCGGAGAACGAACCCGGCCCGCCGCAGAACGGCCAATCATAACACAAGCAGAAACGGCTGCCCATTCGGGCAGCCGTTTCTGCTTGTCGATAAAGCGAGGCGTTGGAGGTTCCGCCTCCAAACCACCGCTCAGGGCCGTAACGGCCCTAAGAACCCATTTTCGCAAGCGCCCTGGAATAGGGCGCTTGCGGGGTCAGGGATCCCCAAGGGACGTGTCCCTTGGGTGGGGTGCAGGGGTAAAACCCCTGCAAAAAACTTCTTTGGCAACTTGAAGCGACTGCCCATTCGGGCAGCCGCCTTTGTGTTCTTCCTGATTGTCCGGCGACCGAACGCCGGTTACGCCTCGGCTTCCTCCGCGGCGGCGGGCTGCTCCTGCTCCTCCGGTTCGTAGAGGTTCACGATGCAATGCATCGGGCAGATGCCGACGCACGCGCCGCAGCGGGTGCAGGTGGCGTCGTTGATCTCCGCCACGCCGTCTACGACGTGGATCGAATCGGACGGGCACTGCTTCTCGCAGCGTCTGCAGCCGACGCACGCCGTTTTGCACTGCAGCCGCGCGATGCGGCCGATCGCCTTGTTCCGGCAGAGGACCAGCACCGTCGCGTCCCGCGGAACCAGCGCGATCACGTTTCTCGGGCAGGCGCCGACGCATACGCCGCAGCCGGTGCATTTGTCCTCGTTGATCACGGCCACGCCGTCGACGATCGAAATCGCATGGAACGGGCAGTGGTGCAGGCAGTCGCCCATGCCGAGGCAGCCGAACTCGCATTCCTTGGGTCCGCCCGACAGCGCGCTCGCCGCACGGCAGGAGGGGAGCCCGTTGTAATCGTAGCGCGGGCTGACGTTTTCACAGGTGCCCTGGCAGCGCACGCGCGCCACCATGGGCCGCATGCTCTCCGCCTCCACGCCCATGATCGCGGCAATCGCCCCGGCCGTCTTCGTTCCGCCGGGCGTGCAGCCGTTCGGCTTCGCCTTGCCGGCGACCACCGCTTCGGCAAACGCGTCGCAGCCGGCGTAGCCGCACGCGCCGCAGTTCGCGCCGCCGAGCACGGCGCGCACCGCGCTGACGCGCTCGTCCTTCACCACCGCAAACTTCTTGCCCGCAACGCCGAGCAGTAAACCGAACACGACGCCCAGTCCGCCGAGCGCGACGATCGCATAGAGGATCTTGAGGAACAGCTCCACCTCACATCACCCCCGAAAACATGTTGGAGAACCCCAGGAATGCAAGGCTCATCAGCCCCGCGATCACCAGCGAAATGGGGAATCCCTGGAGCGGTTTTGCGATCTTGGCGGATTCGAGCCGTTCGCGCACGCCCGCCATGAGCACGATCGCGAGCAGGAAGCCCAGCGCGCCGAACACGCCGTTGAGCACCGAGTAGAGCAGGTTGTAGCTCTCCGTCACGTTGAGCAGCGTCACGCCCAGCACGGCGCAGTTCGTCGTGATCAGCGGCAGATAGATGCCCAGCGCGCCGTAGAGCGAAGGCGCGGATTTCTTCAAAAACATCTCGACCACCTGCACCAGCGCGGCGATGACGAGGATGAACGCGATCGTGCAGAGGTATTCGAGACCGAGCGGGATCAGAATCCAGTGATAGACGAAATAGGTGAACAGGCTCGCGAGCGCCATGACGAACGTGACCGCCATACCCATCCCGAACGCCGTCTCGAGCCGGCTGGAAACGCCGAGGAACGGACAGCAGCCGAGAAACCGCGAGAAGATGAAGTTATGCGTGAATACGCAGCTGAACAGGAACAGCAGCGCCTTTACGATCGGATTCATTCTGCCTCAGCCTCCTTCCCGGTCTTCCTGCCGGCGGCCGCCTTTTCGCTGATCACGTTGAACACGGCGAGCAGCAGGCCGAATACGATGAATCCGCCCGCAGGCAGGATGAGCAGGATCATCGGCTGATAGGACGCGCCGAACACGTCCAGCCCGAAGATCGTTCCGTTGCCGAAGAGCTCGCGGATGCCGCCGATGAGCGTAAGCGCGAGCGTGAACCCGACACCCATGCCGAGGCCGTCCATGGCGCTGTAGAGCACGCTGTTTTTGCTTGCGAACGCCTCCGCGCGCGCAAGGATGATGCAGTTGACCACGATCAGCGGAATGAAGATGCCGAGGCTTTCATAGAGCGTGGGCAGATACGCCTGCAGAAACATCTGAACCATCGTCACGAACGTGCAGATCACGACGATGAACGACGGAATGCGGATCTCGTCCGGAATAAAATGCCTTAGAAGCGAAATCACGATGTTGGACCCGATGAGCACAAACGTCGCCGCCGCGCCCATGCCGACGCCGTTGATCGCGCTCGTCGTGACCGCCATGGTCGGGCAGGTCCCGAGCACGAGGCGGAACGTCGGGTTCTCCGTAAGGACGCCGTTGAGGAATACGCTTTTTAAGGAAGACTTCCGTTCCATTGCTCAACCCTCCGTTTCCGGCGCGGAAAGCGCCGCAAGCAGGCTCGCGGCCTGATCCACGGCATTCGTGACCGCGCGGGAGCTGATGGTCGCGGATGTGACCGCGTCGATCTCCCCGCCGTCCTTCTTCAGCGCGACGGGCGAACTCTTGCCGACGAACTGCGCGCCAAACCACGCTTCCTTCGTCCGCGCGCCGAGGCCCGCGGTCTCCGAAAAGTCCGACCCGCCGACCGAAACGCCCGTGATTACACCCTTCTTGTCCACGCCCACGGTCACCTCGATCTCGCCGCCGTAGCCGCGCGTCGTCACCTTGCCGGTCTTGCCGACCAGCGCGCCGTCCGCGTCGTAGCCGGCGTAGGCTTCGCTCAGGCCCTCCGGCGCGTCGAGCTGCACAAACGTCACCGCGTCGGCAAGCACGCTCCTGCGCGCTTCGTCCGCTTCAGCGATCGACTGCTCCTGAATCGGTTCCTCGGTGAGCGCGTTCGTCGCGCCGAGCGCGAACCCCGCGACCGCCGTGATGGCAAGCAGCTTCAGTCCGAGGACAGCGATTTTATTCACGGGTCTTCACCTCCCCGTAGATTCTGCGGCGCGTCGCGCGGTCGATGAGGGGCGTGGCGATATTCATGAGAAGAATCGCGTAGGTCGTGCCCTCTGGATATCCGCCGTACGCGCGGATCAGGGCGATCATAAGCCCCGCACCCGCCGCGTAGATCATCTGCCCGACGTGCGTCATGGGGCTGGTCACATAATCGGTCGCCATAAACACCGCTCCGAAAAGCACGCTGCCCGTCAGGATGCCTGAAAGCGGGTCCGCGCCGAAGAGGAACGAAAAGAGCGCAAACGAAGCGATCATCGTCACCGGGATGTGCCAGGTGATCGTCCTGCGGATCAGCAGGTAGATCAGCCCGAGCACGATCGCGAGCTTGCAGACCTCGCCGATGCAGCCCGGCATGCGCCCGACCAGAAGATTCAGCGTGGAGATCTTTGAAGCGGCTTCCGCGGCGAGCGGCGTCGCGCTCGAAACGCCGTCGAACGGCGTTACAAACGCCGACCCGGACGTCAGCGCCGGCCAGGACGCCAGCAGCACGGCGCGCGCCGTAAGCGCGGGGTTGAGGAAGTTATCGCCGATCCCGCCGAAGAGCTGCTTGACGAGCACGATGGCCACCGCCGCGCCGATGAACGGGATCCACCACGGCGCGGTGGAAGGCAGGCTCAGCCCGAGCAGAAGGCCCGTCACCACGGCGGAAAGATCGCCGATGCGGATCGGCTTTTTCAAAAGCGCCTGCCAGAGGAACTCGAACCCGACGCAGGAGGCGACGCTCACGAGCAGCACGCGCGCGGCGTCCCACCCGAACAGCCAGATGCCCGCCGCAACGCACGGGGCCAGCGCGGTGATCATGTCCAGCATCAGCAGCGCCGTGGAATCCTTCGCATGGATATGCGGGGCCGCGGAGACCAGCAGCCGTTTTTTCTCTTCCGGTTTCTTCTCCATCGCGCTCACCTCCTCGCCCTTGCCTTTGCGGCCAGTTCTTCGCGCGCCGCCTTGAACGACGCGGTCAGGTGCCGCCGCGCGGGGCAGACATAGGAGCAGGCGCCGCAGAGCACGCAGTCCATCAGGCCGTGCTTCTTCGCGCCCTCAAGATCGGCGCGGTCCGTGTCCGCCCGGAGCTGGTAGGGATACAGCCCGATCGGACAGATGCGCACGCACCGCGCGCAGCGAATGCAGGACGTTTCCTCGATCTCGACCGCCTGCCGTTCGTCGAACACGACGATGCCGTTCGTCGCCTTGGTGACGGAAACGCTCGTGCCGAACGCGCAAAGTCCGGTCATCGGCCCGCCTGCGAAAATCTTTCTTGCGTTTTCCGGCAGCCCGCCGCACGCGGCGAGCGCCTGGTCGTATGTCGTTCCGACGCGCAGCAGCAGGTTGGAAGGCTGCGAAACGCACCCGGTCACGGTCGTGATCCGCTCAACGAGCGGCTTGCCGCGCGTCACCGCGTCGCAGACCGCCGCCGCCGTGCTCATGTTGAACACCAGCGCCCCGGCGTCGATCGGCAGCTTCCCGCGCGGCACCTCGCGGCCCGTCACGACATGGATGAGCTGCTTTTCCGAGCCCTGCGGATATTTCGTTTTCAGTTCGAGCACCTCTACGCCCGGGATCCCGCGCGCTGCTTCCCGCATCGAGCGGATCGCGTCCGGTTTGTTGCTCTCGATGGCGAGCACGCCGCGGGAAACGCCCGTCGCGCGCAGGATCAGCCGCAGCCCGTCCACGATTCGCTTCGGCGATTCCAGCATGAGCCGATGGTCGGCCGTGAGGTACGGTTCGCATTCCGCGCCGTTGAGGATGACCGTGTCCGCGTGTTTGCCCTCCGGGATCGAGAGTTTGATATGCGTCGGAAACGCCGCGCCGCCCATGCCGCAGATGCCGGCGTTCTTCACCGCCTCGGCGATCCTGTCCGCCGGCGCGTCCTCCGCGCTCCCGAGCGGGTGAAGCTCCGTCCAGTCGTCCCGCCCGTCGTTCTGAATGCCGATGCAGAGCTCCGGCGCGGCGCGCAGCTCCTGCCGCGGTTCCACAAACAGCACCTTGCCCGAGACGCTCGCGTGCACGGGCAGTCCCAGTCCGCCGACGGGCGTGGCGATGACCTCGCCCAGTCGGACCTCCTGCCCCGCCTCCACGCACGGCTTGCTCGGCGCGCCCAGATGCATTCCCACGGGAATCACAACCGTCTCCGGCGCGACCGCGCGTACGGGAGATGCGTTGGTCAGCGGCTTCCCCTCGCCGATCTGCCGCAAGGGATGCACGCCGCCGTGAAACGTTTTTTTCAAACCTTCCCACCTGCCTTGTCCGAATCGTAAAAACCCAACACCGAAAATCAGTATACGTCATATCGGCACGAATGTACAGTTACATTGCGCATATTTCTTGCACCGGCGGCATGATTTTCCCTGCGCTCTCTGCCGTTTCCCGCGCCGTTTTCCCGGGAAATCGGGCGCAGCCGCGCCGCCTTTTCTCCGCGTCCGGCGTTCGGTTTCGCAGCTCTTCGCCGCTCTGCGCAACCGCCGCGCGCGGCATGGCAGGATGCCGCCGTATCCGAATTCCGGTCTCGCTTCCCCGCAGAAAAAACCGCCCCGAAAGGCGGTTCGTTCCATCGAAAAACCAAGGCTTTTCGATGGAAGCCGCTGTGGCGGGAATTTGCATGCAGCATCGACCTCGGTCGGCTACGCCGACTGTCGGTTTTGCTGCATGAAGCGCGTCAAAACCACCGTACACACCGCTGGTTTTGACAAATTGTTTGGTTAAACTTACATTTTTATATTGTCAAATTGACGCAGCAATTTGACTGGGACATTGTTGATAAGCTGAAAAACCGCTCCGAAGGGCGGTTTTGTATCTTCGCGGCGAACACCGAGCCGCGGCTTTTTATTATAAGCCGTTTTCGCCTAATCGATGCCGAGGTAATCGAGGATTCCGTTGACGATGCCGGCGGCCATTTTCTGCTGCATGTCTTCGTCGTTGAGCAGCTTGTCCTCAGTCGAGTTGCTGATATGCCCCATGATGAGCGTGCAGACGGGGGCTTCCGTCTTATTCAGGAAGGTTTCGTCCGACTTGTCGATGATGGACTCGCCCTTGATCTCGCGCGTGGACAGGCCGGTCGCCGCAAGGTACGCGTTCAGCACCGCCGAAGCCAGTTTGTCGCACTCCGATTTCTTGTCGTGCGATTCGGGCACCCAGACCATTGCGCCGCGCGTATCGGAGGCGCTGATAAAGTTGCACTCGATGCGCACCGCCAGCTCCACGTTGCCGTTGTTGAGAATGGAGGCGCGTTCGCTCGCTTCCTTGCTGTCCTTAACATCGGAGAGCGTAAACACCACCGTCGCGCCTTCCTCCTCAAGCAGATCCTTTACCAACGTGGCGACGGCGTAGTTGAGACGGTTTGCATAGATTTTCGTGGAAACGCCCCGCACCGTGGAGCTGTATCCGCGCGCAGGATCGATGCCGATGATGTGTCCCTCCAGCTTGCCGGCCGGCGGAAGCGTGGGGGTGGGCGTCGTGCCGGGTTCCAGCGTTGCGGTGGGCGTCGGCTCGTTCGGGTCGACGGTCGGCGAAGGCGTTGCGGTGACCGGCGCAACCGTCGGAGAAGGCGAAGGCGTCGCGTTGGCTACGCGGTATGACTGTACCGCAGGCGTGATGACGCCCGCGACAAGCGCATAGGTCACGCCGGCGAGCAGAATCAGGATCATAGCGCATAGAATTCCGAATGCGAGCGGATTATTGATACGAAACGTTCTCCTGCGCTTAACGATCTTTTTCATGCTCTCCACCTCTGTCGTGCTGTCGTAGTTATTGTAACACGCGCGTTTCGCAAAGCACCATAGGGAAATAGAAGATTTTCAAAATTTACACGTTTTCGTCGGAAAAAATTCATTACTGTCGAATAAAAAGTGCAGTTGGAAGATCGTTACATCGTCACCGCCGGGCCGGCACGGGCTGCGGAATTTTCTGTGCGCTCACCCGTCCTGTGCCGCGCCCTGCCGGGGATTTTTCCTGTCCGCGCATTTTTGCCCCGGCGCGCACGGAACCGCCGCGCGCCTTTTTCCCGCCGGGACTTGAACGAACGGCGCCTCGGCCGTTATAATAGGGATATGCCGTATAATTATCTGCACGCGTCGGTCGGACAATCGGCGCTGAAACAAGTATGCGCGTCGACGCGCTCGCTCGCTGGTGCGCACACGGACGCTTTCCGGATCGGCACCATGGGACCCGACCCGTACTTCGGCGACTCCATGCCGAAGCCCCTGTTCGCGCCCTGCCGCGCCGATCTTGCCGGAAAATTTCATACGCTCGACGCGCGTACGCTCTTTGGCGCGATGTTCGCGCTCTCGCGCGGGGACGAAGTCCGCGCGGCGTACACGCTCGGATTTCTCTGCCATTTCCTTCTGGACACGAACGCGCACCCCTATATCGAAGCGCGTTTCCCGGGCAAGGCGCATACGCCCGCGGAGATCTGTTTCGATCTGCAGATGACGGAGCGCGCGGGGATTCTCCCGTCGGTCCTGCCGCCGAGCCGGTTCTACCGCACCCGCTCGCTCGGCGCGCTCGACGCGTTCCACGCGGACCTTTGCCGGGCGCTCTTCCATGAACGGACCAAGGGCGTATTCGCGCGCAGCTTCCACAAATGGATCGCCGTCAACACGGTCTCCTTCGACCCGCAGAACCGCAAGCTCCGCTTCTTTTCCGCGCTCGGCCGGGCGTTTCATACGCCGGGACGGCTCACGAAGTATCTCGTCGCAATGCATGACGATCCGGACGACCGCATGAACCTTCGCCGCCTCGAGTGGCGCGCGCCGTGGGAAACGGACCGCCCGCGCACGGAATCGCTCCCCGACCTGTATGCGCGCGCGTGCGCCGAAGCGCCGGCGCTGCTCGACGCCGCGGCGGAGGCGATGCGAAGCGGCGCTGCGGAATATGCGCTCTCGCTGGTCGGCGCGCGGAGGATGGATGCAAGACCCGTTTCGGAATAAAACCGCCTGCTGCTTTACCGGGCACAGGCCAAACGCGCTTCCCGACCGCGGCGACGAGCAAAAAAGCGGCATGCGCGCACTCTCTGCGCTGCTGGAGGAAACCGTGTGCCTTGCGCTTGACGCGGGCGTGACGACGTTTCTGGCCGGCGGCGCGCGCGGGTTCGATATGCTCGCCGCGGAAACGGTGCTCCGCTGCGGCGCGGCGGTTCCCGCCGTTCGTCTTGTCCTCGCGCTGCCCGGCCGCGATCAGGCCGACGGATGGCGCGCGGACGAAACCGCCCGCTACGAGGCGATCCGTTCCGCCGCAGACGAGGTCTGGTACGCCGCCGAACGCTGCAGCGCGGCATCCATGCGCGCGCGGAACCGCCGGCTCGTCGACGATTCGGACTGCTGCGTGGCGTATCTGCGTCGGATGCGCGGCGGCACGCTGTATACCGTCCGCTACGCGCTTGAACGCGGCGTGCCGGTGCTCAACCTTGCGGAGCACCGGCCGCTCAAATAGGCGCGCCGATCCGCCGGCAGGAGCCGCCCGTTTCCCGCGACGTTTCGCGGGGCGTTTTTTTATCCGCCTGCGAAGAGCCGTAAGGCCGCCGTTGCATTCGCGGTCGAATCATGGTATAATCCGAAACCGTTACGGAAGATCGGATGAAAGATATTAAATAATGGAAAAACAGACAACGCAATCCATAAAGCCCGCGCCGGTCAACAAGATGGGCGTTCTCCCGGAGGGGCGGCTGCTGGTCTCGATGGGTGTCCCGCTGAGCCTTTCGATGCTCACGCAGGCGCTCTATAACATCGTCGACAGCATCTTCGTTTCCTATCTCGGCGAGAGCGCGCTCACCGCCGTTTCGCTCGCGTACCCGATCTACATGCTCATGATCGCGGTCGCGGTCGGCACCGGCATCGGCGTCAACTCGCTGATCTCCAGGCAGCTCGGCGCGAAGCGTTTTGCCGAAGCGGAGCGGGCGGCGGACAACGGCCTGTTCGTGATGTTCGTCTCCTCGCTGGCGTTCGTGCTCTTCGGCCTGTTCGGCACGAGGCCGTTCATCATGGCCTACACCGACGTTCCCGAAACGATCGAATACGGCGCGACCTATCTTTCCATCGTGTGCACCTGGTGCGTGGGGCTGTTCCTGCAGATCTGCTGCGAGCGCATCATGCAGGCCCAGGGCAAGAATCTCTACGCCATGCTCATGCAGCTGATCGGTGCGGTGATCAACATTATCTTCGACCCGATCCTGATCTTCGGCCTGCTCGGGTTCCCGAAACTCGGCATCGCCGGTGCCGCCATCGCCACGGTCGGCGGACAGATGATTGCGATGATCTTCTCGCTGCTGATGATCTTCGGCAAAAAGAACGAAGTGCATATCTCCCTGCGCCGATTCCGCCCAAGCGGGCGGGTGATCCGGCAGATCTACGATGTCGGCCTGCCGTCGGTCGTGCTGCAGGCGATCGGCACCGTCATGAACCTTGCAATGAACGCCATCCTGATCGCGTTTTCGGAAACGGCGGTCGCGGTGTTCGGCGTCTACTTCAAGGTGCAGTCGATCGCCATCATGCCGCTGCTCGGCCTGACCAATACGGCCATGAGCATCATCGCCTACAACTACGGCGCGCGCAGCAAGCCCCGCATGATGCGCACCTGGCGGCTGACCGTGATCTCCGGCGTCGTGATGATGGTACTCATGACCACGCTGTTTCAGATTCTGCCGCGGCAGATCCTCGCGCTGTTCAACGCGTCCGACGATATGCTCCGCATCGGGCTTTCCGCGCTGCGGATCATGCCGCTCTGCCTGCCGTTCTCGGCGATCAGCATCAGTTGCTCGATCATGTTCCAGGCCGTCGGGAAGGGCTCCTACAGCATGTTCGTTTCTCTCGCGCGCCAGCTCGTCGCGCTCGTGCCCGCCGCATGGCTGCTCGCGCGGCTGACGGGCGACGTCACCGCGGTCTGGTGGTCGTTCCCGATCGCCGAACTGGTATCCATCTCGCTGAGCGTATCGCTGTTTGTGCTCGTATACCGCACCCGCATCCGTCCCCTCGGCTCGGCGCCTTCCGTCGCGGAAGCCGTCGGGACCGTCTGATTCCGCCGGCAGGGGTTTCGCCCCTGCACCCCACCCAAGGGACATATCCCTTGGAAATCCCTGACCCCGCAAACGTCCTGTTTCGGGACGCTTGCGGAAACGGGTTCTCAGGGCCATTACGGCCCGAAGCAACGGTTTGAAGGCGGAGCCTCCAACGCACCTCCTTTATCGACAGATACGGCGTTCCCGGCCTTGCCGGGAACGATTTTTTATGCATCCAAGTACGCGGTTCCGTTCCGGCCGGCTCCGGCGCAATCAGAGCAGATTGGCAAAGCCGAACTTCTCGATTCCCTCCAGATGACGCAGCACGATATCGACCACGCCGAGTCCCGCAAGCAGCGTTTCCCGGTCGGTGACCGGCACGCAGGCGGCGATCGCGACCGCCGCTTCATCCACCGAGCTGTGGTCGAGATACAGCCGCAGAACGGGCGCGCGGGATTCGAAGAGCTCGTTCATCCGCTCCAGGCAGCCGCTTGCATCCTCCCCCGCGCGCGCCGCGGCGGACGCCTCCTGCGTAAGCGAAAGCAGCTCGTCGCACGTTCTGGTCAGGTAGATGCGCGGAACGACAAACAGAAACAGCAGCACCGCGGCGATCGCGGCAAAGCAGATCCATTTCACGCGTTTAAACATGCCAGACCTCCCGCCCGCCGCCCGCGCTTTCCTTACGCTGCATCGTCATCGTGCCGTCGTACGACGCGTGCAGAAAAAACACGTCCCGCACGCGCTTTGCGCCGTGCTGGAAAAGCATGGCTTCGACATCGGCATCCCGCACGGACAGCGCGTCCATCGCCTCGCGGCAGAACCGGCCGTCCAGCACGAGCATATGGGAAAGCCCCGCCCTGCCTCCGTGCAGTCCGAGGTCCCGCAGCGTGGGCGTCTGCGCCTCGCCTTTGAGCAGGACGCTCATCGTGCCGTTCGTTTCCAGTATCGCGTAGGCGACGTCGTCGAGACTGAAGACTTCCTTTGCGCGGAGCTGATCGAGCAGGTCCGCAATCGTGTAGCTCGTGTTCCGCATCGCGCTTTCGCAGACCAGGCCGTCGCGCACGAGGACCGCGGGGCTTCCGCAGATTACATGCCGCATGCCGGCGCTCTTGAGGCTGATCCAGGTGACGAGCTGCTGGGAAAGGTACATCGCGAAAATCGGAACGATGCTGTAGACCAGCGGCGTGTCGGTATCCGCGATGGCGCAGCCCGCGAGGTCCGCGATCAGCAGCATGATAAGCAGGTCGAACGGCTGCAGGTCCGACACCTGCCGCTTGCCGGTCAGCCGCAGCACCACGAACACAAACAGATACATGAAAACCGCGCGGAAAAACAACGTCAGCATACCGGTAGCGTTGCCCGTTCGCCCGTTTTGCATGCGAGAGCGAACGATGCGCCGGGTTGGCTCCCGCGCTTGACGGACACCGCCGCATATGCGAAAATATGTCAGAGAGGGGTGTGGATGCGGAAATGGAACGAATCGGAAAAGACGCGTACTATCTGGGCATTGCGGCGGAGGTCGCGAAGCGCTCGACCTGTCTTAGGCGCCAGTACGGCGCGGTCATCGTAAAGAACGACGAAATCGTAGCCACGGGCTACAACGGCGCGCCGCGCGGCGACCCGAACTGCTGCGACGTCGGCGCCTGCTGGCGGGACATCAACCATATTCCGCACGGCGAACAGTATGAAAAGTGCGTCGCGGTCCACGCCGAGTGCAATGCCATCATCAGCGCGAGCCGCAGCGAAATGCTCGGCAGCACCCTGTATCTGTACGGCTTCGAAGGGCTCGATCATCCGATCGAGGCGCCGGTTCCCTGCCTGATCTGCGCGCGGCTGATCAAGAACGCCGGCATCGCGAAGGTCGTCAATCTGAAGGGGGAGGTAGCGCAATGAATCAGATGCGGGTCGGGGACGGCACGGTCGTGCTCATCGCAGGCGGCGGGAAGGTGTATACCGACGTGGCGGCGCGCTTCACGCGCAGCGAACGGAGCCTCGGGGAGATCATCGCCTCGCCGTACAACGCCGAGCTCGTGCGCAGCATCGTGGAAAAGGGGCATCTCGCCGCGACCGAGTTCGACTATTTTCTCTTCGGCGTGGAGGGGTATTCCCGCGTGACCGAGGTGCAGCTCGTGCGCAAGCGCATCGCAAGCTACCTCATCAAGAGCGGACGCGTGGACAAGCACGGCAAACGCTCCTTCGACGTGGTCCTGCCGGACGCCATCCTTGGCCACCGGGCGGACTGCACTCTGCCGAACGGAGAAACGGTAACCCTCTCGGCGGCGGACCTTCTTTCCATGCTGGAAGAATGGTACGACGCGGGCGTGGACGCGGGCTATAAGGAGGAGGAACTCCGCTATCTCAAGCCCCAGGCCACCGAGTTCAAGGCGCTCATCGGCATGAACGCGCACGCGCTGCTGGACTGGTTCAAGATCCGCTGCTGCATGAACGCGCAGGCAGAGATCCGCGACCTGGCCTGGAAAATGCTGCGGCTGTGCAAGGAGGCCTCGCCCGCGCTGTTTCAGGACGCGGGCCCGAACTGCGTTTCGCTCGGCTACTGCCCGGAAAACGAATTCCAGAATCCCGCCTGCCACGTCATCCGCAAAAAGGACGCGTTCGAACTGCTCAACTCCGCGCGAAAGGAGTCGTAGGCGCATGCATACCTGCCCGAAGTGCCGCACCCGGTTTCGCGGAACATACTGCCCCTTCTGCGGCGCGGAATACGGCGTAAAGCGATCCCGCCGCTCGGGCGGCGTGCTTGGCGGCATCTTCCGCTTCATCGGCACGCTTCTCCTCGTCGCGCTCGTGCTGGCCGTCCTGCTCATCGCGCTCGACTGCACGAACTATGCACACAATCCCGACCACTCGACCGCGTACGCAATCATTGAAAGCGTGCGCAACAGCATCCCCGCCGACGCGCTCGCCGCCTACGACGAAATCAAAGCGCAGGCGTTCGAGGTCTGGCAGCGGTTCCTCGAACGGTTCGTCGACGCCTGACCGGTTTTGATCAGCGGTACGTCGGCAAAACCGACGCGGCCGGCGGATACCGTTTTCGCGCGCCGGCATCTTCCGCTTCATCGGCACGCTGTTCCTCGGCGCGCACACCGCCGCGGGCAATACGAACCAGCGTGAAAGACGCGCTGCCGCAGTCCCGGCTGGACGTGTACGCTTCGTTCAGGCGGCGCTGTCTCGATCCCTTTCTGCTCCGCTGACACGTTAATTCGTAAATTCGTACAACATTTGTCACGGTATCGTCCCCGTCGGCCGGTTGATTGCTGCTTTCACGTGCCGATATACTATCCAAAGAGTGGAAACATCATATAGACTGCACTCCGGGGAAGTGTTGCTTTGACAGCCAACAGGCACGCATATCTGGTGTTCGCGCATCAGAATCCAAATCAATTGCTCACGCTGCTTCGTCTGCTTGATCATCCGCAGAATGATATTTACCTGCATATTGACCGTCTCGCAACGGGCTTCGACGAGGGATCGATTCGCTCCGCAGTCGTACAGGGCGGCATCTACGCGTATTCCACGCGGCATCTCGGCTGGGGCGGCGCGCCGCTGATCGACGGCATGACGGATCTGCTCAGGGAAGCGGCAAAGCGCGAGCATCTCTACTATCACCTGATTTCCGGCATGGACCTGCCGCTTCGTCCGCAGGCGGACATCCACGCGTTCTTCGAAGCGAACGCGGGCCGCGAATGGATCGATTTCGGTGCGGAAACCGTCTCCCCCGCGCTGCTTGCCGACCGTCTGAAAACGTATCACCTTTTACAGAATTACCGCGAGACATATCCCGTTCTCAAGCCGGTCGACCGCGCGCTGCTGCGGGTGCAGTCGCTCGCCGGCGTGGACCGCCTGAAACGCGGGGATATGACGTTTCAGAAGGGTTCGCTCTGGTTTTCCATCACGCACGATTTTGCGCGGTACTCTCTGGCGCACGCAGAGGAGTACCGCCGGTACTTCCGCTTCTCCAAGTGCGGGGACGAGCTGTTTTTTCAGACGCTGCTGCTGCACTCCCCGTTTTTAAAAAACCGCGCCGTCTCGTCTTACAACGACAACCGCGCCACCATGCGCCTCATCGACTGGGATCGCGGAGACGGCTCCTCGCCGTACGTGTTTCGCAGCGAGGATTTCGACCTGATCCAGAACAGCGGCATGCTCTTTGCGCGGAAATTCGACGAACAAGTGGACGCGGGGATCATCGGCCGCATCGCCGAGAGCGTGCAAAAGCAGAGTACCTAGCGGGATATCATGCATCCGGCCGTCATAAACGGCGGCGGAATGCGGCGTAGATAAGGAACCGGCGCAGGCCGGTTCTTGCAGTTTATCACAAAGGTTCTTTTGCAGGGGATTCACCCCTGCACCCCACCCAAGGGACACATCCCTTGGGAATCCCTGACCCGGCAAGCGCCCTATTCCAGGGCGCTTGCGAAAATGGGTTCTCAGGGCCGTTACGGTCCTAAGCAGTGGTTTGGAGGCGGAGCCCCCAACGCCTCCCCTTTATCGAGAAGCTGAAAGAACCGGCACAGGCCGGTTCTTTCAGCTTATGTATATGAATCGTTATACCGCTCCGCCGACCGTGTTCCAGCCGACGATCAGGCCGGCCAGCACCACCGCCCCGCAGCAGGCGGCGACGATCATGCCCTTCATGCCCAGCTTCCTTACCTTGATCCTTGCCAGGAACGCAGCCGCGACGAATAGCAGCCCGACAAGATAGATCAGCCGGAATCCCGTGCGCATCACGGGGCGCAGCGTATAGATCAGAGGGATCAGCAGCGCGACGGTGGTCACGGGCAGCCCGTCGTAATGCGTGCGCGACGCGCCGCCGCCCGACTGCAGTTCGTCCTCGGTTACGTTATAATACGCGAGCCGGATCAGCGCGGCCAGCACGTACGCAATCAGCGCCAGCGCTTCGTACCAGTGCTTCAGCCCGATCGAGAAGCCGATCGAGGCCGGCAGCAGGCCGAAGCAGACGAGATCGGCCAGCGAGTCGATCTGGATGCCGAACTTCTTCTCCAGCGCGCTTCGCTTTCTCGTCTTGGCGATGGTGCCGTCGAACATGTCGCAGAAGCCCGATAT
>CAZIQO010000013.1:0-40074 GCA_964541465.1 uncultured Oscillospiraceae bacterium | reverse complement strand
CTTCCGTTCGTCCCTTCCATCTTAGCAGATTGTCTTTTATTTTAGCAGGCTCCCCTTCTATCCTGACTGTCTCCTGCCTGCAAAATCATAAAAAGGAATATGCCGCAGCGAGCGCACGCAAATTACCGGTTTTGTTTTTGGAGCGGCCGACGCAAAAAGCGGCTTTCCCCTCTTTTTCTTTTAACATGCAGGAAGCCGCCGACCGTATATCCGCCAGATTACAGCCATCGGCAGAGCTTGACACGGTTTGCGTCGTGATGCACAATTTGCAGTTCTCCGATCAAAAACAGTTCTGCGAAGCCCTGCAGGCACGGCTGAATTTGCCTGAATCCAGCCTATATGTCTGCGCACGGAGCAATCAATCCTCTGCTCCGCTGGAATTGCTGCATCGTAAAAAAGCGCCCGGCGTGGTCGTTTGCACGGATGAATCCCTGGCGGAACGGGTATCCAGGATTTTCTATCAGGCATGCCTGCCGCTTCCCGAGATCTATACGCTGTCTTCCCTGCGCCCGGTGACCGATCCGCGGTTTCATGGGCTTGCCTTTAACTATCGCCGCATGGGCCATGAAGCAGTGGAGGCATCGTTGCACGGGCTGCAGGGGAAAGCGGTCGAGTCACGCGTCTATGACGTTGCCGCCGCTTATTCTCCCGTGCCGGCTCCGGCCGTTCCAAAGAACCGCACGCTGCATGTGCTCGCGCATGAAACCCCTTCCATTTTAGCGCTGCAAAAGCTGTTGCCTCAGTTTTCAAAGCGATACGGCGTGGATGTGGAGCTGCATGCCTGCAGTATGGACGAGGTGTTCAGCGAGCTCTGTTCCGAGCGGGCAGATATCTGGGATGTGGTACGCCTTGACCCCTCTTCCCTGCCGTATTTCGGGCCGCGCCAGTTTATGCCGCTGTCCGAAATAGACAGCGGGGTCGCCAGTGAGTTCAATCGTTTTTTGCCTGGCCTCTTGAATGAGTTTTCCGGCGTGCGCGGGCAGCTGTACGCTATGCCCTTTGATATAGCGGTGCAGATGCTGTTCTACCAGAAGTCGGCGTTCGAAGATATCGGACAGATAAGGGCTTTTTTCGAAGAAACGGGAAAGAGCCTCGAGGTGCCTGCCACCTATGAGGACTTTGACCGGGTGGCCCGCTTCTTCTCTCAAAAACACCGCCCGGATTCGCCTATCCGCTACGGATCGAGCCTTGCCGCGGCAAGGCCTACTTCCATCACGGCGGAATACCTGCCTCGCCTTCTTGCCGCGGGCGGATTATCTTACAGCAGCAGCGGCTGCCTGAATTTATTGACGCACGCCGCCTTGCAGACATTGAAGGAATACATCGCTTTTTCCGCCTATACGAGCAACAAAAAGGTGCAGAACTGGAGCGACATTGCACAGAATTTTGTGAACGGGCAAACCGCAACCGCGATTCTATTTGCCAACCATTCGTCACATTTCATCCGCAACCAGAGCGCCAATGCGGGTATTGAAATCGGCTTCGCCTCCATCCCCGGCCGGCATCCTCTGCTGGGCGGCGGTTCCCTGTGTATCAACCGAAAAACGAAATCCGCCGAGGAAGCATATTCCTTCTTGCGCTGGGCAACAGGGGAACAGATCGCACCGGAATTGGTCATGCTGGGCGGTGTTTCTGCCTGCCGCTGCGTATATGAGCACCGCGAAATTCTGGATACGTATCCCTGGTTGGCGGAGTTGCCCAATAATATTCGTTTGGGCATTCGGCAGCCCATCCTCTCCCCTATGAATATCAGCCTCGATCAGCGTGAATTTGAAACGGTGCTGGGGCAGCATTTGCTGCGGGCGCTTTCCAGGCAGGAGTCGCCGGAGCAGGCGCTGGAGAACACGCAGCGAGAACTGGATACGATACTCAACGGCAGATAGAGAGGATCTGCTCGAGTGTGTCGTCCTTCTTCCCCGTCTTCTTTCCGTTCCGTTGATTGTCACCGTTCTCTCTTTTCCAACACTGCGGCCAATTGAAGTTTCGGGGCGCTAAATCGGGATAATCCATATTGCCGAAAACGGCCCATCCGTTTGTCCGGATGGGCCCGCCTCACATACTTCCTTCTTGATCAGCTATTCCGGTATTTCGCTGTAGAGCAGCGCCAGATGCCTGCCGATATGCGCTTCGAGCCGGTCAAAGTAGAGCTGTTCGTGTTCCCGCCAGTTCCGGTAAAGCCGGTTGCGGAAGCGGTATGCACCCGTTTCGTCTTTTGCGTTGAGGATCAGCCCATAGGTGATGTGGATCAGCTGGCGCGCATCGTCGAGTTCAAAGAGCTCCTGCAGCTGCGCATCGGTCAATCCTTCCAGCGCCGGGATGCGGCCGGGCACGCAGGAAACATGATAATACTTCGTTGCCTCGGAGAAGACGCTGAGCGCATAGGCGTGCACCTCGCGGTAGAGTTCGGGTTCCGTGATCGCGATCACACGCATAGCCTCCAGCCAGTTCGTGCCGGCGGTCTTGACGTGGAAATTGCCGCGCGTCAGCCGTCCGATAATCGGGAAAACGGAAAACTTATCCGACCCGGAATGAATTGAGAGCTTATAACCAAACTGGCGCGCGATAGCGGCATGCACGCGCATCTCCGCCTCAAACTGCTTCAGATCGCCTATGTAGTCGATGCCCTTTTGAAATTCGCCGCAGAAACGCGGCGCAATCGTCGCGATCTTTACGCCGCGGCGGAGCAGTTCGCTTGTTACAAAATAGTGCTGCGCTGGCGTGGTAGGCGTCATCGTCTCATCGATCGATATTTCAAAATCGACCGGGTTCCCCTTGATGTACTTTTCATAGATATGCACGGCATGGTCCAGCGCGGCTTCGTAAATCAGGCAGGCGCGGCGGAACTCCTGCTCGTCGAACGTCACATGCTGATCCTCCACGGCAAACGTTTTGCCGCAGTAGAGCGCTTCCCATTCGGCATGCGGGCAATAAGCGGCGTTCACCTGTTCGTTGGTCATGTCGTCGATATCGTTGCGGATCTGCTCGCTGCAGTCCAGCGTGATCATCGTGTACCCGTTGGAAAGCGCATATTCGACCTCTTCATCGGTCTTGAGGTGGTCGCCGTCCGCGCCGAATCCCCTTTGAAAGTCCTCGCGGAAGACGGCGAACGTCGCCCTGTCCAGCACATCGGCAAACGTGCGCTTGGTCAGGTTCAGTTCCCGGATGGACTGCTGGGCGAGGATCGGCGTCGCGTCGTACTGTTCAAACACGCGCAGATGTCCCGGCCCCGCGATGCCGAGCCGGTCGCCCACGCCGAACGTGCGCGTGCGGGTCAGCACGGGCTGCGGCGCAGTGAACGGGAAGAGCTTGCGCAGAAGTTCTGCGTTCTCATGCGTCAGCGGCGCAAGCAGCGCACCGTCTTTCTTTTCTCCGGCAAAACCCGGGTTCGGTCCGGAAACGTGCAGATAGTCTGCATCGTCCCCGCGGACCATGGAAACGACGCTTGATTCACAGCGATGCGTGGATTTGGGATACGTTTGCATAAAAATCTCCTTTACTTTTTACTCCCTGCGGGACCGGCGCGGCAATCCCGCCCGATTCGTTCCGAAACCGCGCGGCGTTACAGGCCAAAATACGCCTTTGCGTTGCGGTAGCATACGTTTTCGATGATTTCCTTCAGGTATTTCTCATCGGAGAAATACTCGCCGCGCTCAATCAGGTCGCCGAGGTAGTTGCAGAATACCCTGCGGTAAAGCTCATGGCGCGGATAGCTCAAAAAGCTCCGGCTGTCGGTCAGCATCCCGACGGAGAGGCTCACCGGGTACAGGCTTGCAACCGCCTCAAACTGTCGCCGGATCCCGTACGCCTGATCATTGAACCACCAGGGCGCGCCGATCTGGATGTTCCCGCGCCCCGGGCCGCTGCAGAATGCCGCGGCCAGAGTTGCATACGGCTCCGCATCCGAAGCGTTCAGCGGATACAGGATGACCTTCGGCAAACTGTCCTCCCTGTTCAGCGTGTCCAGCAGCGCGGACATGCTGCGGATATCGCTCGCACTGTCCGTGCAGTCATAGCCCGTGTCCGGGCCGAGCTTTGCGGCCATACTGCCGTTTGCGTTGCGGTATGCGCCGATATGGATCTGCATGACAAAACCGTTCCGTGCATAGACCCTGCCCATATGCAGAAGGAATGCACTGCGGAACTGGTTCGTCTGCTTTTCCGTAAGCGGTTCGCCTTTGCGCGCCTTTTTCAGGATCGCATCCATCTCGCCCGGAACAGCTTCCTGCCAGATGAAATTGTCCAGACCCGCGTCGCTGATGGTCGATCCGATGCTTTTGAACACCTGCAGCCGCTTTTCGAGCGCGGCGATCAGTTCGTCAAACGTGTCGATTTTCATGCCGGCGGCGGTCTCCAGCGCATCGATGTATCCCTGGAACGGCGCTTTTTCGCAGTTCATCGCCTTATCCGGACGGAATGCGGAAAGAACCTTCACATGTAAAGAAGCGTCCGCGCGGAGCAGCTTGTGGTAGTGCAGATCGTCCACGGGGTCCTCTGTCGTGCAGACTGCTTTCACATTGGAGAGTTCCATGCATTTTCTGGGGCACATGTTCCTTTCGGCAATGAGCGCCTTGGTTTTTCCGTAAATTTCCTCGGCGTTTTCTGCGCAGAGCGGTTCGTCGATGCCGAAAAACCGTTTGAGCTCGAGCGCACACCAGATATACAGAGGATTGCCGATAAGCTCCGGCATAATCGCCGCAAATGCCATAAACTTTTCAAGGAAGCTCGCGTCTCCGGTGACAAGCCGTTCGTCTACCCCGAAGGTGCGCATGGCGCGCCATTTGTAATGATCGTGCGCAAGCCACATCTCGCCCAGATCCGTAAACTGCTTGTTCTCATAGATTTCCCGCGGCAGCAGGTGGCAGTGATAGTCGATGAGGGGCATATCTTTTGCATACGCCTCGTACAGACGCCTGCCGGTCCTGTTGGTCAGAAACAGGTCTTCACTGAACGCATGTTCCATCGTTTGCTCTCCTTTTTGTCCGCAGCCTTTCAAGCTGTTTTATCACAGGTCAATCTATCTGCCGAAACAGGCCGTTATCATACATTGCCAAACTGCTTCGGAAGATTATTTCGCTGCCGATATGAATTACGTCCTGTAACGGCCGCTCGTTTTTGATCAGGTACCCGGTCAGATGTTTCACTGCCGTATATGCCTGCGCGTATGGGTTTTTGTAGAGCAGATTTGTAAAAACGCCATCCCTGAGGAATCGAACATTTTCCTCGAACAGGTCGCTGCCGACCGCCGCGAGTTTGCCCGCGCGCCGGGTCTCCAGCAGTGCTTCGCCAAGCAGGACGCTGCCGCGCGCGTTGACCGACCAGCAGCCCGCAAGGTCCCCGTGATTGCTCAGTTCACGCACGAGGTGATCGTACACCATGCGCCACCCGTCGCTTTCGTGCACCTTGTATACGGGGTTTTTGTAGCCGCCTTCGCTTAAATATGCGTCGAATCCCTGCAAAACCAAATAGTGGGACGGAACCAGCACGTCGCCCGCGGAAACCAGTATCCCGCCGTCTTTGGGGATCTGACGCGTCAGCAGTTCCGCCAGCGTACGGCCGATGATCTGGTAATCCGGCTGCACGCAGAACAGCCGCCCGCTCTGCGGATTGTCATCTCCGACCAGGACGATCGGCACGCCTTTCTGAGCAAAACCCTGCACGGCGGTCATGCCGCGCAGATCCGTATATCCGGTCGTAATCAGGCCATCGATCCGCTCCGTCTCCAGCAGGGCGGAAAGCTCGTTTGCCTGGCTGTTTGCGCCCATGTAAAACGGAACTTCCACCAAGGTGACATTATAGTCGCTCCTTACGCGGATGCTGTCTCTCAGCCCCTGCCAGATGAATGAATAATAATAGCGGCTTTCCTCGGTCGGTCCCGGAAATGCCGCAGCGATACGGATCGTTTTGCGTTTAAGCGACGCGGCGACGACGTTTGGCCGGTAGCCCATCTGTTTGGAGATTTCGGTGATCCGCCGGCGTGTCTGCTCGCTCACGCCGGGCTTGCCGTTGAGCGCGCAGTGCACCGTGCCGATCGAAACGCCGGCTCGCTTGGCGATATCTGTTATGGTTGTCCGCTTATCCATAAAAAACCCTGAAAAAGAGACCGCAACATTACTAAAACGTTTTTGTTGTGCCTCGAGTATAGTCCCGTTTGTTGCATTTGTCAAATGGTTCTAATGTAAAAATCGAATCCCTGCATGGCTATTTATCGCGCACAATGCTTAAATCCGCCATTTTTTGCAGTAAAACATATAAGATACCGCGCAAACACTGTTTTTCACGCCACCAAAACGTTTTTTCTCCCGTTTTATTTTACTCGGTAATCTTCGTCTTCCTGTAATACGTATCCTGCAAGGGCAGCGAGGTGCGGAATTTGCCGTCGAGCCTGTAGTAGGCGTGCGAGCATGCCGGGGACGTTGGAATCAGGCAGAGTTCCCCTACGCCCTTTGCCCCGTATGCATACGGCAGCTTTGCGCCCGGCGCCTGCACGAGCTTGACCTCGATCTCGGGCGCGTCCGTCGAACGCATCAGCCCGAGGGTTGCGTATTTCACCTTGGGATAGCCGTTCTCGGTCGGATAGTCTTCCGTGAGCGCGAACCCAAGACCCATTACGATGCCGCCCTCGATCTGTCCTTCCACGCTTTGAATGTTGACGGGCGTTCCGACGTCGTATGCGGCGACCACCTTCTCCGCCCTGCCCTGCTCGTTCAGGATCACCACCTGCGCGGCGTAGCTGTAGCTGACATGGCTGACGGGATGCGGCTTCGTCGAGCCCATCGGGTCGGTGATCGGCCCGTATTCACCGTAGTATTCGCCGCCCTCAAGATCGGCGAGCGTCTTTCCGGCGTCGAGTTCCGCTTTGAGTTTTTCCGAGGCGCGCTTCACCGCCTCGCCCGTGATGACCGTCTGGCGCGAGGCCGTGCTCGTGCCGCTGTCCGGCGTACGGACGGTGTCCGGCCGCTCGTGCACGATCAGGCGCGGGTCAAGGCCGGTCGTTTCGCAGGCAATCTGCGTGCAGACCGTGGCGATCCCCTGCCCCATGCAGGCCGCGCTCGTGCGGATTTTCAGCTTCCCGTTTTCAACGGAAAGGATGCAGCGCCCTTCGTCCGGCAGGCCCACGCCCTTGCCGCTGTTCTTGAACGCGCAGGCAAGCCCGGCATAGGGGGACGATTCGTAAACGTCCCTGACCGCCTCGAGGCATTCCGCCATGGCGCAGTTCTCGTCCGCAATCTGCCCGTTCGGCAGCTCCTGCCCGGGCCGGATCGCGTTTTTATAGCGAATCTCCCAGGGCGAAATGCCGACCATTTCCGCAAGCAGGTTCAGGTTGTTCTCCATGGCGAAGCAGCTCTGCGTCACGCCGAATCCGCGGTATGCCCCGCCGACCACGTTGTTGGTGTATACGCTCATGCCGAGAATATCGATGTTCTGATAGTTATACGGCCCGGCCGCGTGTGTGCAGGCGCGCTGGAGCACGGGCCCGCCGAGGCTCGCATACGCGCCCGTGTCCGCAATCAGCACCGCCTTCGCCGCGGTGAGATTGCCCGCCTCGTCGCAGGCGGTCGTAAACTCCATATGCATCGGGTGGCGCTTGGTATGATACAGCAGGCTTTCCTGCCGGCTGAACTTCACCTTGACCGGCGCTTTGACATACCATGCCATCAGCGCCGCGTGATGCTGCACGCTCATGTCTTCCTTGCCGCCGAAGCCGCCGCCGACCAGCTTGCTCTGGCAGTGCACCTTTTCCTCCGGGATCCTGAGCATCCGTGCGATTTCGCGCTTTTCGTCGTAGATCCCCTGCGCGGCGCTGTAGAGCAGAATCCCGTCCCCGCCCTCCGGCATGGCGATGGCGCACTCCGGCTCCATAAACGCATGGTCGTTGAACGGCGTATAGTATTTTCTCGTAACGACGTATTTCGATTTCCGGATGGCCGCGTCCGCGTTGCCGCGCTTGAGCATCTCCCTGCTCAGCACGTTGCCGCCCTCGTGAATCAGCGGCGCGTCGGCCTTCAGCGCGTCCGTCGGCGAAGTGACGGGCGTAAGCTCGGTATAGTCGACATCGATGAGCGAAAGCACCTCGTCCAGCGCCTCTTCCGTTTTTGCGCATACGAGCGCAATGGCGTCGCCGATGTAGCGCGTGATATCGCCTTCGGCGATCATCACATCCCAGTCCGGTATGATATGGCCGGTTTTGTTGTAGGGCACGTCCTTTGCCGTTAGGATTTTCACGCACGCCGGGTGCTGCTCCGCGCGGCTCGTATCGATCCTGTTCACGCGCGCGCGCGGATATTTCGAGCGCAGCGCCTTTGCATAAAGCATGCCCGGCAGCACGATATCGTCCACATACTCGCCGGTGCCCAGCACCTTTTCCCGCACGTCCGGCCGGATATAGCGCTGGTTCATGCCCGTGTGGTCCGGCGCTTCGGGAACGGGCAGGTCGTCCCGGAAAAAGTCCGCCGCCATGAGGATTGCCTCCTCGATCTTCTTGTATCCGGTGCAGCGGCAGATATTGCCGCGCATGGCCGCCTTCACTTCCTCGCGCGTCGGCGAGAGGTTCTGATCCAGCAGCGATTTAGCGCACATCACCATGCCGGGGATGCAAAACCCGCACTGCACGGCGCCCGCTTCGCCGAAGCAGTATACGTATACGTCTTTTTCCCTGTCCGAAAGGCCTTCGACCGTCAGGATGGATTTGCCCTGGAATTTTGAAAGCATCTGCCTGCAGGCTTTGACTTTTTTTCCATCGACCAACACGGTGCACGCGCCGCACACGCCCTCGCCGCAGCCGTCCTTCGCCGCGGTCAGGCGGAGATCCTCGCGCAGGAAAGCCAGCAGTTTCTTATCCTTTTCAGCCCGCACCCGTTTGCCGTTTACCGTCAGTTCGATCAAGACCAGCCACTCCTTTCAGATGTGCGCGTTATCCTTATTTTGGATAACGTTACTAATATTATATCCGCCCGAGAACCGCAGTGCCAAATACTTCTTCAGAGGAACATGCCCGGCGGCTTTGTGGGGCCGGCAAAGCAATAGCCCCGGGACGAATGCGTCCCAAGGCTGCCGTTTCGTCTCGTTGTCCCCTGCCGCTTATTTTATTTTGTTTTCGGCCCAAGCGCTCCATTGTTCCGCAGCATCTTCTCAAATTGTCCGCCGCTGAACGCCTGCACCTCCTCCTCATACCGCTGGAACGCCCTGAGGAAATCGAATCCTTCCGGTGTCAGGTCGCTGCCGCTTCCTTCGCTGCCGCCCCTGCGCCTTGCAATCAGCGCATAACCCAGCGCATTCTCCAGTTTGTTGAGAATATTCCACGCCTTGCTGGCGGACATCGCCATCATATCGCCGGCCGTGCGGACGGAATGTGTCTTCCCGATCAGCAGCAGAAGGAGCTTGGCGCGCGCGTTAAACAGTTCTTCTTCCCCTTCCATGCTCAGGCGCAGGCAGGGATGCATGAATTCCGCCCTGCTGTTTTTCAGATGCGCTTTGAGCGCGCTCTGCTGATGCACGTTCAGCAGGATCCCTTCGTCCGGAACCTCCACCCAGCGCCGCTTCCGCTCCATTTCCGCCAGCGCGCCTCTCAGCCCGCCTCCCCCCTGATACGATAAGATAGCTGGAATTACATCGTTGGCAAGTATGATCGGATGCCCGCCTTTGTTTTGGAAGGACGGCGTAACGATATCGCCCGGCGTCTTAAGCAGCGCCCGTAGCGTGGCGGGTAAAAAGAGCGGCACGTTTGCGGGCGCAAAAACGATCCGTTCGCACATGTTTTCCAGAAATTCCAGACCGATACGGACCGAAGCGAACAGCTCCGGCTCCTGATATTCCTCATTATAAAGAAACACCACGCCGCGCCCCGCCAGACCGTACTTCACCTCGTCCGCCTCGAACCCCGTCACGACCGCAATGGGAAAGACGCCGGCCTGCTGAAACGTCAGAACAATCTGCTGCACGACGGTAATGCTGCCAAGCCTGAGCGTTGGCTGGGTTGCCTTTTTGCTCGCGGCTGCAATCAGGCCGCCTGTTTTGCTGATTTGCATAAGGACCTCCGGCGATGCGGACAAACGCCATTCTCTGCTGAACGATGCTGCATGGATTCCCGCGTGATGGATCTGCCCCGAATCTGTGTTTAAAGGCAGTGTCGGGAAATCGCGGCCGCGCTTCGGGAGGCGAACGCCCGGCTCAAATACAGCTCAGTTTCATTGTAATCGCGAATCCGGCGCCGCGTCAACGTTTGCGCCTTATCCGCGGTATCGGATTCAATATCAGCGGGCATGGCGCCAATCCATCCAGGCTGTGCGCGAAACTGCCCGGCGTGGAATTCGCCGCCTTTTTCGCGCCTGAACTCCTCCAAAGCGCCACAAATAAGCTCCCGGACAGGAAGTCGTCTGCGCCCGAGCGGTAATTTCGCATCCGTCCCGAGGAAACGCGCAGGAGTATCAGGGAGCGTGCGGAAGTATTGGGTAAACGCACAGGAATTCTAAGGTTTCCCGACGTCTGCATGAGACGAGCAGGCACTGATTTTTCCGCCCGGCCTCCGAATGGGTTTCTTGCATTCGCTGTATAATTCGTAAATTTCGTTCAAAAAGCCTGCTTTGCGTAAAGCAGAATGCCTGGCTTTGCATGCGCATAACCAGCGGCTTTGCACAGCCAGATAAAAAACGGGACCGCCTGCTGTTCTCCAAGCGGTCCCGTTGCCTGTATAAGGTTCGGCTTTGCTGCGGAATTCCGGGCGGCGCTGCAATCGGCCGCAGCAGGCCGGTCAGCTGCTGACTTTGGCAGCCTTCTTTCCCTTTACCCGCTGTAGTACAAAAATAGCGGCAAACAGGGCCAGCCCGATGACATCGGTGAGCAGCGTGCTGGAAATCAGCAGCAACGCTGCAACAAAAGCAACAATGCGAATCACAAAATTGGCCTTGGTGAACAGGTAGCCTTCCGCCGCAAGGGCAAGCAGCAGTACGCCGATGCAGGCGGTAATCGTCACCTGGAGGCCGGTGAGCAGGGTAATGTCTGCCAGCATCAGCTGCTGGCTGTAAACGAACATATAGGGCACGATGAAACCGGCCAAAGCCAGTTTTACCGAGATGAGACCCGTTTTCATCGGATTGCCGCCGGACAGGCCGGCTGCGGCGAACGCGGCCAGCGCCACGGGAGGCGTCAGGTTCGCGAACATTGCGAAGTAAAAGCAGAACATATGGGCCGAAATGGCGGGCACGCCCAGCTTCACCAGCGCGGGAGCCGCGATGGTCGCCGTGATGAGATAGGCCGGGATACTGGGAAGACCCATGCCCAGGATCATGCAGGTGATCATGGTGAACAGCAGCGTCACGAAGATGCTGCTCTGGCCGATGCTGATGATTGTGGAAGCCACGTTCAGCGCAAAGCCGGTCAGCCCGCAGATGCCGACGATGATGCCCACGCAGGCGCAGGCGACGGCCACGGCGACGGTGGATTTGGCGCCGGCCACGAAGGCGTCGGCGATGTCTTTGAGAGACATCCGGCTGACGGGACGCAATTCGGCCACCACAATCGTGACCAGGATCGTCCAGAACGCGCTGACGAGCACCGTATGGCCGCTGAAGATCAGCATGTACAGCAGGAAGAGAATCGGAATGAGCAGATGACCCCGTTCCTTCATCACCTGGCCGGCCTTGGGCAGCTGATCCTTGGGGATCCCCACCAGGTGATTGCGGCTGGCGCGCATCTGGATCTGGAGGATAATGCCCAGAAAATAGATCAGTGCCGGGATGACCGCCGCACGGATGATAGACGTGTAATGGACGCCCAGAGTCTCCGCCATAACGAATGCGGCGGCGCCCATGACAGGCGGCATCAGCTGGCCGCCGACGGAAGCGGTCGCTTCGACCGCACCGGCGAACTCCTTGGAGTAGCCGGTCTTCTTCATCAGGGGAATGGTGAACGTGCCGGTCGTCACCACGTTGGCCACGGCCGAGCCGTTGATGGAGCCGAGAAAACCGGAAGCCAGAACCGCCACCTTGGCGGGGCCGCCTTTGGAGCTGCCGGCCAGGGCGTTTGCAATGTCGTTGAAGAATTGACCCATGCCGCATTTGTTCATGACCTCGCCGAAGATGATGAACAGCACGATATAAGTGGCGGAGACCTTGATGGTGGTGCCGTAGATGCCGTAGATATCGGTCGTCAGATACGTGACGATCCGGGTCCACGTGTAGCCGCGGTGCATAAACACGCCGGGAAAATACCGGCCGTAGATGCCGTAGACCAAAAATACGGCGGACAGAATGGAAAGCGCCGGGCCGCTGACGCGGCGGGAGCATTCCAGAACCAGCAGGATCAGGATCGTCCCCATCACCAGGTCCAGCATCGTGGGACGGAAGCCGGTGGAGATGAATGCCGGATAGCGGATGAATACATACACCGGCATGCTCGCCGACATGGCGATGCAGATCCAATCATACCAGGCGACCCTTGTGCGGCTGGCTTTCTTGAACGCCGGGTACATGGCAAATCCAAGCACCAGAATCAGGCCTACGTGGATGGCGTGATGCTTGATGTTGACCATCTGCAGAAAGCGCACGCCGGAGGCATACCCAAGATGGTAAATGGTGAAAGCCAGGCAGAGAATATAGAGCGCTTTTACCAGCCACTTCGCATCAAATTTGCGCGTGCGGAATTCTCTTTCATATTTTTCTATGATTTCCGCGCCCTGAGCGGCCCCGTCGGTCGGATTTCCGGACATCGTTTCATTCTTTTCCTTTTCCAATGGAGAAAAACCCCCTTTTTGTAATGATTTCCCCGCGAATCAGGCTTGCGTCAGGCAAAGAGCGAAAATCAAAAATCTCCTCCCCGTTGAGCGTCAGCCCTTTCATGTAGGTGGAGGACGTCAGCCACTTGAATTCCTCGAACCGACTGTTGATATCTTCCATCCAGACCAGGCCGTCCTCAATGCGCGTGGGTACGTCCATCTCCGCAGGGATTCCGGCGCCGTATCCGGCTACTGCGATGGCGTCCAGATTAAACGCAAGGTCGTCCGTGACGGTATAATACTCATACCAGGGAATATGCTCAAAAGAATGCTCGATCTCCAGCCGGAGCTGGTCGCCCGGCTCTGCCGGAACTTCCAGTATGACGACCTGATTGCGCCGGTCGTAGAGCTGAAAATAGGTATGGGGCACACAAAATGCCCACCATGCCGTCAGAATCAATACGGCGGCGACGGCCAGCAAAATCAGGATACGGCATGTGCGACGGTTCATTTGAAGCCTCTTTGTCCGGAGACCGGAGGGAAAGCGAATCTGCCGGTTCGCCGCCCCTCCGGAAAAGAGTTCTCTTTACAGCAGGGTTCAGTTATCCTGCGTATAACCCTTTTCGCTCCAGAATGCCGCAGCGCCGGGGTGCAGCGGCAACTGCAGATCGCTGACGCCGGCTTCCAGATAGATGTTTTTATCGGCGGCGTTGTGGGAGGCCTTGATGGTATCGATGTTTTCAAAGATACCGGTCAGTATGTCGTAGACCATATCGTCGGAAAGATTCTTGCTCACCAGCAGCAGGTTATAAACGTATACGCCTTCCACGTCCTCTGTGTTATTGTAAGTGCCGGCCGGAATGATCGTCTCGGCAAAATAGGGGTAATCGGCAACCAGCTTTTCGCGGCCCTCGCCGTCGATGGGCACGACCACCATATCATAGCTGACGCCGAGCTCCATCACGGTTGCGTTGGGCAGGCCGGAGGTGACGAACACGGCGTCGCACTGGCCGTTCTTCATGTTGTCGATCGCCTCGCCGTAAGCCAGATAATCGGGCTCGATGTCGTCATAGGTGATGCCGTAGGCGCTGAGGATCATGCGGGCGTTGATTTCCACGCCGGAGTTTGCGGCGCCCACGCCGATGCGCTTGCCGCGCAGATCCTCGACGGACGTGATGCCGGTGTCGGCGGTGGTGACCAGCTGGACATAGTTGGGCCACAGGCGCATCATGGAGCACAGGTCCGTGGCGGGCTCGCAGCCTTCATAGGCGCCGGTTGCGGTGTAAGCCTGCATGACGGCATCCTGCATGGCGATGGCGATTTCGGCGTCGCCGTCCAGTATCAGCTGAATATTCGCGCCGCTGGCGTTGGTCGCTTCGGCGCTGGTCTTATAACCCCAATCGCTCAGGGCGGTGGCAAACGCGCCGCCGACGGGATAATAGACGCCGGAGGTGGGGCCTGTCGCTATGGTGATGAACTGTTGCGCGCGTTCTTCCGCCGTAAGCAGGGTCACACCGGTGTCGGAGCTGACGTCGGTGCTGGTTTCGGCCTCGGTGCTCGTTTCGGCCTCGGTGCTGGTCTCGGCTTCGGTGCTCGTTTCGCTGGCGGCAGAGGCATCGCTGCTCGTGGTGGAGCTGCTGGAAGCGCAGGCGGCAAGACTGAAAGCCATGCTCAGCACAAGGATCAGTGCCAGGAACTTTTTCATTACTTTTTCCTCCTTTTTCATTTAGACGGGCTGGATGGGTACATTTTTTTCGTTGAGATGGGGATGCTTCATAAAATGCGCTTGTTCTGCCGGGAATGATAAAATTAATTATGAAGGATCCGGGAACTGCGTCAATATTTCCTGCGTATCCGGTAGCCATTTTTGCAGGAACGGTTGTTTTCCCTGCGTGAACGGGGACGCATTTTTAGAGTCATTTTCTCCCAGACATCAGCTTTTTAAAATTCCTTGATTCGAAACACGCATTGTAATATCATAAATATGCATTGTATTTATCATCGCATTTATATCGGCAGATAAAATTGACAGGAGGTGCGCGCATGACCCAATCATGGCTGCTTTCCCTGCTGTTAAATATCAGTCTGCTGCTGTTGGCGGCCACGCTCATGACGGAGTTCAAACCATTCCGCGTGGTTTTTCATCCGTACGACAATCGCTTGTGGGACCGTATCCTGCTGGCGATTGTCTTCGGCCTGCTGGCCATTTTATCCACTTACCTGGGCGTCGACGCCTATGGCGCCATCATCAATACCCGGGTAATCAGCGTCACCGCCGCCGGTCTGTTGGGCGGCTTCATATCCGGTATCGGGGCGGGTTTGATCGGCGGCATTCACCGGTATTTTTACAATCCGAGCAGTTTCTCTGCTTTCGGCTGTTGTGTAGGCACCATCACGTTCGGGGTGATCGGCGCCCTTGGCCACAAATACTGCCGGCATCTGGCCAACAACCGGATATTTTTAGTGCTGATCACGGTCGTGGGCGAGCTGTGCCAGGCCGCGTGGCTGTTTATCCTTGCGCGCCCCATCTCCGCCGTCATCAATCTGGAATCCCACATTCTGCTGCCGAAGCTCCTGATTAATTCTTTGGGCATGGTGCTGTTTTTCGGCACCCTTTCCAGGTTCAGGCAAAAGAGGATGGACGAGACGACCGAGGGCAGGACCCAGGCGCTGTATATTGCCAGTTGCTGCCTGCCCTATCTGCGGGGAGGTCTGCGCCCCGGCACCGACCTTCAGACGATGGCGGACACCATCCGCGAGAACGCCTCGGGCTACCGGGTCCTTCTGTCCGACCAGAAACAGCTGCTGGCCACCAGCGGCTGCGACATCGGCGACGGCACCCTGCCGGATTTCATGACCGCTTCCATGGCGGAGAACCGCGTGGCCGTGTACAGACATCCTGCCAAGACGCGGTTTCTTTTTGCGCTCAGCCAGGACGATACCATTGCCGCCCCTTTGAAATGCGGGGAAAAAGTAATCGGCTGTATGGCGCTGCTGCTGGATCAGACGGAACTGCACCTTGCAAAGTCGGACATCCGTTTCACCGAGATCATGGCCGAGTATTTTTCCACGATTCTGGAACTGAACAATCTGGACCGGGAGATCGCGCTGCGGCGGAAGGCGGAGTTTCGGGCCTTTCAGTCGCAGATCAATCCCCATTTCTTTTTCAACACACTCAACACGATTTCCGCCCTGTGCCGCACCGACCCGGACAAGGCCCGCAGCCTGCTGCTGGTGCTGGCCGATTACTACCGCCAGACCCTGTCGATCAACGAGGAATTCGTTACGCTGGCGATGGAGCTGCACAATCTGGACGACTACCTGACCATTGTCAATACCCGGTTTGTGAATGCCATCCACTTTACCTCGGAGGTGCCGGAGGACACCGAAACCTGCAAGCTGCCGCCGCTGATCATCCAGCCGCTGGTGGGAAATGCCGTGCGCCACGGCGGGTCCGCCGTCGATAACCGCTGGGTGTTTTTAAAGATCGTCCGAATTGAGGATCGATTGACCATCTCCGTGTCGGACAAGGGACATGGGTTTCCCCAGCAGGTGCTCGACGACTTGAACGATCCGGAGAACAAGCGCTACTCCGGATTGTTCAATGTTTCCAAACGGCTGGTGAGCATCTACGGCTCCGGCAGTCGCGTTCAGGTCGACAGTTCGCCGGAGGGCTCCACGGTTCGTTTCTCCATTCCCGTCATCCCCCCGCCGCGGCCGGAAAGGAGCGGGAATTCATGAATATTGCGGTGATCGAAGATGAGAAGTACTCACGGGAAGAGCTGATTCACCAGATCCTCGATGTCCTGCCGGACGCCCGTATCCTCCAGGCCTGCTCCGGCGTGGAAGGTCTGGAGTTGATTGAGAGGGAAGCGTTCGACCTGCTTTTTATCGATGTGCGTTTGGGCGACATGCTTGGCACCACGGTGGCCTCCCTTGCCCGGAAACTGCAGCCGAACGCCCGGGTCGTTTTCGCCACCGCCTATTCCGAATACGGCGTCAAGGCTTTCGAGTTGGGCGTGCACAACTATATTCTCAAGCCCTTCGATCCCAAGCGGGTCCGCCAGGTGCTGCGTGAGCTGCAAACCAGTTTTCATACGCCCAATGCGGCTCCCGTGCCGGTGCAAAAGATGGCCGTTACCGTCAACCGCCATACGACGTTGATCGACGTGGATAAAATCGCTTATATCGAAAGTTCCGGTTCCGGCCGGCACTGCATCATTCACATGACCGATCAGGCCGCCTATACCACCACGGCCTCTCTTGGCGGCTGCGAGGCGAAGCTAGCCTCTTCGGGCTTTTTCCGAATTCACAAGACCTGCCTTGTGCAACTCAAATATATTCAGGACATCTTTCCCTGGTCAAATAACGACTTCGGTCTGCACATGCAGGGATTTGCCGATGTTCTTCCCATCGGGCGGGACAAGGTCAAAGCGCTGCGCCAGCTGCTGAATTTCTGAATGCCGCCAGGCGATATTACGTTTGATTCAATTGTAAAGCAGCGCAAAAATCCGGCGGGCAGGGCGGACGGATGAACTCGAGGAAGAGAACGCCAGGCGGAAGAGACCGGCAGCGGATCTGAAGCTGGACATGCGGATCGCGCAGGACGTGCTGACAAAAAATCCGAAGGCCTGCCGGAAAACGGGCAGCCCCCCCTGTCCGAAGGAGCGGGTCAAGGCGGACAGCGGGCCTGCTTTCCTCTCGCGGACATTGGACGCCAGGGCGAAGGCCAACAAAGTCAGGCCGGACGATTCCCGGCCCGGCGCACCGACGGGCCATCTGCAGTTCGAATCCTTCAACGGCAGCTTCTTGGACGAATGCCTGAACAGGAACTCGTTTTTTTATCTCCGGAGGACGCCAAAGGCGAAATCGAGCGCCGGCGGAAGGGATTACAACGAATTCCGCCCGCACCGCGCTGTTTTCTGTCCGATGCCGGCGGATTCGCCGGAAAGTCGGATATGAACGTCGTTTGATCCGATTTGGAAAGACTCAGGAGTTGATGTGCGCCGCAGGCGTAATCATGATCGAAATCCCGTTGGGAATGACGCTGACGGAGGCGGACCCGCCCTTGATTTTACGCGCCTTTGCAAGCGCGTTTTCGAGCGACGGCGCATAGTCCATCTTCATCTTGCAAACGATCTGCGCCATCTCCGGCCGGGTCACGAAGATCACACGGTTCCGCCGGAGGATCCGCGCGAGGATCTGACTTTCCCACTGGTCGGGAATGGTCCTGTCCTGCGGCGTCGCCATGATCGCATCATAGAGCGCGGCGGGGCTTTCGCAGTCCGCGAGCGAATGGTAAAATCCGTCGCCGCCCGTCCCGTCCGCACATTCCGAGAGCATGATCAGCACGCCGCCGTCCCTGGCGGCGGCTTCCGCGGCCGTGAGGCCTTTCACGCACTGATACACGTTCTGGTCGAGCGGCGCGCCGCCGTTGGTCGTGATCACGATATCGCTTTGCGCGGCGGACACCTCACAGTACGGCCGCAGAAACGCGCACCCCGCCGCATGCGCCCTGATCGGATCGCCCGCGAACGCCGCGACCGTCTTTTTATTCTCGTCGATGATCACATTCACGCAGAAGGCCAGCTTCGCCAGCCGCGCCGCGGCGACCATGTCCGCGTGGATCGGGTTTCCTTCCAGAATGCCCGTCCGTGCAAACGGGCTGTCGATGAATCTGCTGCAATGGTTGCCCAGCACGGTCACACGGTCGCAGACGCCGGGCAGAACGCTTTTCCGCCCGCCGGAAAATCCCGCGAAGAAGTGCGGCTCGATAAATCCTTCGGAGACAAGCAGGTCCGTTTCCGCCGCAAGGCGGTCGATCACCAGCGGCGCGCCGGACGGCAGAACGCCGATCGGAACGTTCGAAGCCGCATCCATGCAGTCGTGCACGACGATCCGTTCGTTCGAAACGATGTCCTCTCCGAGTTTTGCAATCAGTTCCTGTTTCGTCGTGCTCCGGTGAAAGCCGGTTGCGACCAGCAGCGTGATTTCGATCTCCGGGTTTCCCTGCCGTAGCTCGCTAAGCATTGGGGGCAGAATGTCCCGGCTGGGGACGGGCCGCGTATGGTCGGAGACGACGACGGTGCAGGTTCGTTTTCCCTTTGCCAGCTGATGCAGGCGTTTGCTGCCGATCGGCTGTTTCATCGCCTCCCGGACGAGTTCCGCGCCCGCGCGGCCGCCGGCAAGCGCGCCGAGGCGCGAGCAGAGCACGGTGGCCCCCGCTTCGTCAAACGGGACCGTCGTATGCCCGTATGGCAGTTCGATCATGGCGGACGCCTTCTTCCCTTTGGCTTAACAGATCCATATATACCATATTTTAACGGATGCCGCTATTGATCCATTGTGAAAGTTCGGCATATTTCGCCGGATTGTTCTTCGCCCGCTAAATCACCTTGCCCGGATTGAGGATGTCGTCGGGGTCGAAGGCGCGCTTGATCCGCCGCATGAGCGCGATGGCCGCATCGCCGTACGCGTTTGCCATGTAGGCTTTCTTTGCGTACCCGATGCCGTGCTCGCCGGAGACGAGCCCGCCGAGTTCCCTCGCTTTGGCGTAAAGCAGCTCGAACGCGGCGTTCAGCGTGCTCTGCCATGCGGTTTCGTCGAGGTTGTCCCGGCAGATGTAGACATGCAGGTTGCCGTCGCCTGCGTGCCCGAACGACGGAATGCGGACGCTGAGCTTCCGCGCCACCTCGTGCGTGTAGAGCACGAAGTCCGCCACTTTGTTTCGCGGCACCACCACGTCGCACTCGTCCATCTGCGTCGTCGACGCCTTGATCGCCTCAAGAAACGCCCCCCGCGCCGTCCACACCGACGCCTTGCGTTCCTCCGTGTCCACAATGTACGCGTCCAAAGCCCCGTTTTCGATGCACAGCTCCGCCACGCCGCCGAGCGCGGCGTCCACCGCGCAGCGTTCGTTCCCGTCCGCGGTCAACAGCAGGTACGCCGGCGCTTTCGTGTCCGGGAAACGCTTTCCGAGATATTCCTCCGAAAACAGGATCGTGCCCTTCTCCATGAACTCGATCGCCGTTAACGACGCCTTGCTCCGAATCAGCTTCGGCACCGTTTCAATCGCTTCCCTGATCGACGGAAACGGAATCAGGAGCGAAACCGTCACCTTCGGCAACGGCACGAGCTTCAAAACCGCCTCCGTGATCACCGCCAGCGTGCCTTCCGAGCCGATCAGCAGCTCCTTGAGCGCATAGCCCGTGCTGTTCTTGACCACCTTGCCGCCAAGGTGGAGCACCTCGCCGTTCGGCAGCACCGCCGTCAGCGCGCGCACATAATCCCTTGTAACGCCGTATTTCACCGCGCGCATGCCGCCCGCGTTCGTGCTGATGTTCCCGCCGATCGTCGCGCTCTTCTCGCCCGGGTCCGGCGGGTAGAGAAAATCGTGTTCCTCGCAGAACGCCGCGAGGTCCATGAGCAGCACGCCCGGCTGCACCGTCACCGTCAGGTTCTCCTCATCCAGCTCCAGAATTTGATTCATGCCCGTCGTCTCCAGCATGATCCCGCCGCAGAGCGCCACCCCCGCGCCGACCAGCCCCGTCCCGCTGCCGCGCACCACCACCGGGATCTTCTGTTCGCCGGCATATTGCATGACCGCGGAGACCTCCTCCTTGGTCAGCACTTTTACCAGCGCGTCCGGCATGCTCGACACGCCGCCAAGCTCGTCGTGGCTGTAATCCTCGCCGATCTGTCCGCCGGCGAGCACGCGTTCGGGAGACGTCAGTTCTTTCAGTTGCGCGATATCCGCGCCGGTCATCTTCTTATACATTCCGCGCGCCCTCCCGGATTCGCTCGATCAGCTTCGGCACGATCTCGTAGAGGTCGCCCACGAGCCCGACGTGCGCGATCTCGAAGATCCCCGCGTTCGGGTCATTGTTCACCGCCACGATCCGCTCGCTGCCCTTCATGCCGGCGGCGAACTGCACCGAGCCGGAGATCCCGAGCGCGAGGAGCAGCTTCGGCTTCACCGTCCGGCCGGACAGCCCGATCTGCCGCTTCGGGTTCAGCCACCCCGCTTCGATCATCGGGCGCGTGCCCGCCAGCTGCGCGTGCAGCAGGCCCGCAAGCTCCTTTGCCATATGAAGATCCGCTTCTCTGGAGAAGCCCCTCCCGCACGCGACGATTACGTCCGCCTCCGAGATGTCGATCTCCTTCGGCTTCTCCTCGATGGAGAACACCTGCGTTTTGCTAAGCCGCATTTCGTCCGTCACGGGCATCGGCACGATTTCGCCGCCCGATTCCGCGCTGCGCGGCTGCGCGCTGAAGATTTTATACCGTGCCGTGCAGAACTGCGGGCGCGTGTTGGGCGTCACGATCTGCGCCATGATGTTCCCGCCGAACGCGGGCCGGATCTGCACGAGGTCGGTGTTCGGCTTCATATCGAGCACCGTGCAGTCCGCCGTCAGCCCCGTGCCGCAGCGCGCGGCCACCTTCGGCGCGAGCGAACGTCCGAGGCTCGTCGCGCCGACGAGGATCGACGACGGTTTGACTTTTTGAATGAAATCGCAGAACGCCGCGGCATACGGCGAAACCGTGAACCGACGAAACGCCGGATCGTCGTAGACGAACACCCTGTCCGCGCCGTAATGCGGCAGCTCGTTTGCAAGCGTTCCCGTTTCGCTGCCGATCAGCACGGCATACACGGGTTCGTTCGTCACGGCGGCGAGTTCCTTCGCCTTGCCGAGCAGTTCCAACGTGACCGGGTGGACGTCGTTTTCTCTCCGCTCGGCGAACACGGCCACGCCGCGCCACGCGGACTTGTCCAGAATCGGTTTTTTCTCGTCCTCCCACGTGATTGCGCCCGCCGGCCCGTTTTTTACGCAGAGCCGGCAGCTCCTGCACGCGGCGTTGACGCGAAGCGTGCCGCTTTCGTATTCCAGCGCGCCGAACGGGCAAACCGCCTGCAGCTGTCCGGCGATTTCTTTTGTGATCTTTTCCTGATGGATGACTAAGCCCATGGATCTTCCCTCAAACGAACTTCTTTTCGCGCAGCATGCCGTAGAGCGCGTCCGCAAGTTCTTCTCCCGTGCCGGTCAGGGTTTGCTTTTCCGCATTGTTCTCCGGCGGGAAGATGCGCTCCACCTGCGTCGGCGAGCCCTTCAGCCCCAGCCGCGTTCTATCCGCACCCGCAAGATCGCAGGCGGTCAGTACGCGTATCTGCTTTTCCGCATCGATCACTTTCTTGCGGTTGTACGACGGCAGCCGCGGGGTGTTCGCGTCCTTGTCGATGGTCAACAGGCACGGGAACGCCATCTTCTGCGTCTGCAGTGCGCTGTCGAGGTCGATGGTGACGGTGATCCCGCTTTCGTCCATCCCGTCGATCCGCACGACGTTTGTCGCGTGCTCGATCCCGAGCCGCTCGGCAAGCTCCGGCCCGACCTGCGCCGTGTCCCCGTCGGTCGTCTGCTTGCCGCAGAGGATGAGGTCGAATCCCCCCATCTTCCTTACCCCGAGCGAAAGCGCGTAGCTCGTGGCCGCGACGTCCGCGCCGGCAAACGCCTTATCGCACAGCAGCACGCCTTCGTCCGCGCCCATCCAAAGCGTTTCCGTCAGCGCTTCCTTCGCCTGCGGCGGGCCCATGCTCAGCGTCTTTACGCTGCCGTTCGTTTCCTCCGCCAGCGTGAACGCCGTCTCCAGCGCGAAGAGATCGTACGGGTTCAGCTTCGCCGCGACCCCGCTGCGTTTGAGCACGCCCGTCTCCTCGTCCATTTCCACCTTGTTCGTCCCCGGCACCTGCTTACAGCAGACTATGAGATTCATGGGCGTCTTCCCCCTTGCTTCGGTATCGCACACATCCGCGCCTTGTAAGACAGGCCGCCAACTGCCGCAGCGCGGACGCCTCCGTATCGGCGCGCTAAAACGCCTCCCGGTCAAAATGATCCCGCATGAAATCGAAGCCGCGGAAACCGGTGGCACAGCCCTGCATCGTGCAGGGCAGGGAGGTTCCGGCCGGCACGAGCCCGTTTTGCGCGCGGTGCCAGCGCGTGACGGTCCCGTAACCGGAAACCACAGCGGATATCCGTTTTGCTCTTGCATCCGCGGCGCATACGTTTCCCCGCCGGAAAGCGGCCGCTTCCCCCGTTCGTCCTGCCAAAAGCAGAGCGGGCCGGCCGGTCCGGGCGCTTTCATCGGGGCCCTCCGTTCAGCAGGCGGTCGAGGCAAGATCCAGCCGCCGGATGATATCCTGCTGGATGGCGGGGGAAAGATCCAGGAAATTCACGAACGTGCCGTGGATACGCATGATGTACACGCCGCTCGGCGCATATTGATGCGGATCGGCCAGCACCTTCCGCAGGATCTCCGGCGTGGTTACGTTCACGTACAGATAAAACGGCGCGCGGCGTTTGTTTTCCGGGTTGAAAAAGAACGGCCGGATCACGCGCCGGAAGAACAGGATACCCTTCTCCTCCGGCGTATCCGCCCGGAAATACTTCGGGTCGATGCCGAAATGCGCCGCAGCGCCGCCGTTGAACTTTTCATACGGCAGGCGCATGGCGGACAGCACCCGAAAGCCGAGCCCGTTTCCGGCTTCGCCGTACAGGGGATCGACGCCGTAGTTGAGCATATCCCGCGCGGCCCGCCCGTCCGGCGTCGCGCCGACGCAGTATCCATACAGCAGATGCGTCGACGGCGAGGACCAGTCGGGGCGGAACGGGTTGCCGAGATAGTTTTTCTGCCGCTTTACGATATCCGACACCCTGGAGGCCACCGCGGCGGCCTCCGCGTCCGGCTCCGGCAGGTTGTTCCCATATTTGGGGCAGCCGCGCAGGTACGTTTGCAGTTCCTCAAAGCCCTCGAAATTGCAGCGCAGGGCCCGCGGCAGCGCACCGGCGTTTTCGGGCCGCTCGGCCAGCAGATGGTCCACCGCGACGAAGGAATCGGCAACGACCGACAGCCCGTGGATCAGGCATCCGGAGCCGTTGTACTTCGTCCCCTGCTCGTCCGGGTCGCGCAGATCGACGCAGGAGTCCAGCCCGCCCATGAAGCACGAAAGAAACGGCACGCGCAGTGCGGCAAGCGCCCGGGACGCCGCGTTTCCGGCCTCCGCCATCCGCTGCGCAAAGAACTCCACGTTCCGATAGAACAGCTCCCGGAGATGCTCCATCGTCTCGCGCTCAGGCCGGTCGGACTGCGGACCGATCGCCTTTCCGGAAAGAGCGGACCTGCCGCCGGAAAGCGTCAGTTCCAGTATCTTTCCGAGGTTGAGCCACGTGTTCGTGGTGTTTCCGTTGTCCTTCCCCATGATCAGCGGCTCCTGACAGCCAGCGACGCTGTAATCGGGCAGATCGGCCTCGTCCACGCCGTTTTCCCGCAGCGTTTCAAACAGAGAATCGTCGTTGAAGAAGGACGGCGTCAGGCAGCCGGGCGTAAAGAGAAACCGCCCCAGCTCGCGCGAAAGCTCCCCGGGGGAATTCCGGTGATATTTCACGGACAGGATCGGCTGCGGGAAGTTCATCTCGTAGTAAGCGTCCAGAATCGCGTACGTCAGCGGGTTGCTCAGGTCGTTCCCCGCCGCGTCGCGGCCGCCGAGCAGTACGTTCTGTGAAATCGCCCAGCTGCGCTCCCCCACGTTGAAGAACACAAGAAAATGCCGAAACAGCGCGGCCACCTCGCCCCGGGTAAGGTCGCCCAGATACGGATAGAAGATCCGGTCCGCGTTGCCGACGGACAGGGCGAACGGATTCGGCGCCTGCTCGAGGCACATGACCTGCCAGAGCAGCAGATAGGACTGCAGCGCCTCAAAAAGATCCCGCGCGCCTTCGGCGGGCACCCGCTCCAGCGCGGAAATCAGCTTCTCCAATTCCGCCTTCCTGACCGGATCCGCGGTTTCCATCTGTTGTGCGGCGATTTCCCGATACCGCCGGGCAAGCGTTATCGCGCAGTTCAGCGCGCGGCGCATCGAACGAAGATTCGCCCGGTGTTTCGGGGTGAGCGTTTCCGACGAGAGGCGTCCGTCGATCGCCGCGATCATCGGCCGCACGCCGCATCGGAGCGCATCGCGAAAATCGGGAACGACGTGCCCGGTCACCTGCTCGAAGAAAAACGCGACCTCTTCGGTATATTCCGCATACTGCGCGTAGACGGCGTTCAGGCTGCGCACATACTCGCTTCGCGCGGCGCGTTCCCGCAGCGCGGCGATGCGCTCCTTCGTCATGTCTCCGGCCGGGACGGCGGAATCGTAAACCTCCAGCGGGTCGCAGTAACCGCAGAACGTTTCCACCCTGAACGCGGGGTTGATCAGCGCGTAGCTGGCGGCGAAAGCGTCCCGCTGCGTGTCGGCGAACACGGCGTTTTCCGAAAGCTCCAGCGGCAGCGCGCCGATCACGGCCTCCAGCTCGACGGCGGCCTTTTCCTCCGGTTCCAGCGCTTTCCCCTCGGAGGCGTCCGCGGCGATCTCCCGCGAAAGAAGCCAGCCGTTGAGGATCTTTTTCGTTTCGCGCTCTTCCTGAAAGAGCGCGAGCGCCTTTTTCGATATACGCTCCGGACTGCTTGTCTGAAAAAGCTTCATATTCGTTCCTTCCCCGTTCCCCGTCGCGGCGCACGCCGTCAGGAACGGACGACGGTAAATCCGCGGCTGCGCAGGATGTCTTCCATCCGCCGCCGCATTTCCGGCGGCACCTTCGCTTCCGGCGTCATCGTATACGGGAGGCCGAGCCGCGCGTATTTATCCTTTCCGTATTCGTGGTAAGGCAACAGTTCGATACTCGCCTTCCCCCGCACGCCCAGGGATTCAAACAGCGCCGCAAACCCTTCCGCTTCCCGTTCCCCCGCGTTGAAGCCGTTGATCAGCGGGATGCGGATCGCCGTGGCCTTCCCCGTCCGGACGGCCGCCCGGATATTCTCCAGCGCCGGCAGATTCGAACCCTTCGTCACCCGCTCGTGGAGAACCGGATCATAATGCTTGCAGTCCACCATCAGGTAATCCAGCACGAGAAACAGCTCCGGCAGACGCCGGCAGAGGCCGTTCGTCTCCAGCGCCGTATGAATCCCGTTTTCACGCAGGCGCGTGAGCAGTTCCAGCACCGCGTCGAACTGCAGCGTCGGCTCGCCGCCCGTGAGCGTTACACCGCCGCCGTCGAACAGCATGGCGCGGGAACGCAGCGCCTCCGCGACGATCTCCTCCGTTTCGCACGGCGTTCCGCCCTCCGGGCGCAGCCCCTCCGGATTCGAACACCACGGACAGCGCAGCTGGCACCCCTGCAGGTGGTACACGAGGCGATTGCCGGGGCCGTCCTGCGAAAAGTTGAACCCTTTCTGAAAGATGCGTAGCCGTTCCATCGCTGCTCCGTCCGCCCTAAACCGCGGCGGGAAAAATTCTATTGATTGACCCGTTCCACGTAGAGTTTCGGCGTGATGCCCTGAACGGTTTTGAACAGCCGGATAAAATAGGAAGCGCTTTCGAATCCGACCATGTTGCATACGTTCTGCACGGACTCGCCCGTCCTCAGAAGCCGGCAGGCGTTATAGATCCTGACATGATTGAGATAGTCCAGATACGATTTTCCGGTCAGCTTTTTAAAGTAGGTGCAGAAGTAGTACTTGCTGTATCCGATCAGACCGGCCGCGTCGTCGATCCTGATTTTGCCCGCATAGTTTTCCTCCGTCCAGAGGATGATCTGCCGCAGCTTCTCGTTTTTTGCGCCGTTCTCGCTCTCCTCCGCCGCCGTGGGCTGCCGCACGTCCCGCCGGAGAAGGTTCAGCAGCGACACGAGCAGTCCGATGCAGGCGAAAAAGTCGTCGTCCATCCGGATGAGATTCATCGTGATATCGAACGCCTCTTCAAAATGCCGGCACCGCACGTTGAGCCAGTCGATCCGCTGACCGTCGTAGGCGAGCATGTTGGGAACATTCAGAAAGCTGGAAAGCGCCTCGAAATCCAGCTTGATCACGTACTCCGCGCCCCTGCAGGGCTCGATCTCGCTGCTGTGCAGCACATAGGGCGTGATGACGAACACCTGATTCTGCCCGTCCAGCGGATATGCCTTCCCGTTGATCGAGATATGCCCCTTGAGGTCCTTGCAGACGAGGATTTCGAGCGTTTTGGCATAATGAATCGGCACGCTGTCCTCCACGTCGAACGTTCTGATACGCACCGTATAGGGAACGTCCCACGAAAAGTCAATATGCTCCTCCATGCTCTCCCGCGCCGGGCACGGATTGTCGTATCTGACCCGCGTCATAACGGTTCCCTCCTGTCGTCCTCCCGTCCGCGGTTTTCGCTATTCGTCCGTAACGATCCGGTCCACGATCATCTTGCGAAACTCCGGGGACAGCGCCGCGAAATACGCGGTGAATCCGGTGACCCGCACGATGAGGTCCGGATACTTCGACGGGTCCCGGTACGCCTCCCGGATCTTTTTGCCGTCGACGATATTGATGTTGATCAGCGTACCGCCCTGCTCAAAGTGCGTTTCGATCACGGCGGCGATATTCCTGATGGCTTCGTCGCCGCTGAGTATCGTCGGGTTGAGCTCGAGCTGCCAGGGCGCGGTATTCCCGTAGCCCGGCTGCACCATGGCGATCGCGTTGCCCATGGCCGAGAAGGCGCCGTCTTTTCGGAAGCCCGGGTTGGGGTTCGCGCCATGGTTGATCGGCTCGCCCGCCCTGCGTCCGTTCGGCGTCGCTCCCACGGTCTTCCCGAAGGCGATCGTGTTCGCCCAGGAAAACAGACCCGGAATCGTAAGATAGCCGTCCGGCGTCCTAGTATCGGCCACCAGATGGGTAAACAGTTTTGAAGTCCGCAGCGCCCATTCGTCCGCATTCGTTCCGCCGTACCCGTATCGGTGCGACGAGGACAGAACGGCCTGTACGTATCTGCCGTCCGCGCCTTCAAAGTTGCCGTTCACGGCCTCGACGCACTGCCGCCAGGTGATGACCTTCTCCGTTTCAATACGCTGCTGCATGGCGGCGAGGGAATCCGCCACCACGGCGATGCCAGCCGCGTCGATGGCGATATTGTAGTATTCCATGCCGCCGTGCGACGCGTCAAGCCCTTTTTCGATCGGCCCGTGGGAGCAGAGATTCAAAACCAGCTCGGGCGCGTTTTTATACTGATTCCGAAGATGGAAGTCGATGCCCTGCTTCAGGCAGCCTATCGCCCGGCTTAAATGCTTTTCAAAGCATCCGAACATCTCCTCGGTGCTGAACGCGCCGGCGTCCGCGCACTCGTGGAACGCTACCTCGAAGACCTTGGCCATATTGACCTTGACCAGATCGTTGAGGGTGTATTCCAGCCCCGGCAGCGACATCCAGTTGCAGCCTACGGCGATGCGCCGCCTCGCCAGTTGGACGGAATACCCGTTCTTCATAAAACCTTCGACGAGCGCCCGGTCGCCGGAAAACCGGGGACAGGCCTGCCTGTCCTCCATCAGGATCTCCAGCCCGCGCGAAAAAAGCCTTGGGTCCAGCTTGTCAAAGCAGCGGATGGTGAGGTTGACCGTCGCCTTCAGTTTGTGCGCCGCCTCCAGAATCAGGAAGGACAGCTCGTTTGTGATGTCCTCCCCGGTCTCGCTGTCCGGCCCGCCGATCTGATAATACACCGGGTCGTTGAGCAGCAGGCACGCGAGGATGAATTTCGCCTCCTCCGGCGTAAGCACGCCCGCGGAGACGTCACGCCGGTAATAGGGGAGCAGCTCGATATCGAGCTGGCACCCGGAGCCCGCCCTGTCGTACGTGCGGTTGACCATGTTGAACCACGCCATCCACTGGCATGCTTCGAGAAACGTCCGCGGCGGGTTGTCGATCACCCATTCGTTGCACGCGCGCATACGGCGGACGTTTTCCCGGACAGCCCCGTCCGGCAAGCGTTTCTCCACATCCCCGAGCGCCTCGATCGAGTGCCGGATCCAGCTGTGAATTCCGTCCAGCGTCAGCAGTTCCGCGTCATACAGCTCCCGGCTCTCCTGCGAAAGATTCTTCTTTCGGCAGGACTCGACCTTCTCGCGGAGCCCCTTCCAGCCGAGCGTCAGGCCGATGCGGTAGTCCGGCGCAAAATGATGCATCTTGCCGATCCCCGGCAGCAGATCGTACAACTCCTGTTCGGGCTTAAGCCAATCGTAATTGAAAACCGGCGCCATTTCCATATTTTTTTTGGAAACCGCGCTCTCAAACGGGCGAAACCGCTGCAGGATGAACATCCAGCGGCCGCACAGAGCGTCGTTTAGATCGATGTAAACCGGATGCACCCTGAGCAGATTGCAGAAATTGCGGCTCCAGCTCCCGGCGCCGTAATAGGTGTGGTTTTCAGGATCGTTGCATTCGGGCACAAAGCGAAACCCTTCCGGCGGCGGAACGGACCCGTAATCGTCCTCGTCCATATTGGCGGTGTTTTGTATCTTCCAATGCGTCTGGTCGCTCTTTCGCTCGCGGAGCACATCCAGACGCTTTTGATACGTGTAATCCGCCGCGGCGTCGAATACCATGATGTTTCGCTTGTCAAATTCATCCATCGTTCTTACCAATCCTGTTTCCATCGAGTCGGATACAATCGCAGACCGATGCGGCCGTCTGCGCAAGCCGCCGCATGCTTTCACGCGCGGGAACGGCAAACGACCGGATCTCGGGAGGATGCGCCAGTTCCCCCTTGGACCCTCCAAGGGGATTATACGTCAGAAGCTCGTAATAGCGCAGGTTTTTCGCTCCGGAAACCAGTTTTGCGATCGTTTCGATATCGGCCTCGGTGTCGTTGAATCCCGGGATCACCGGCGTCCGCACCGCGAACGCATGCCCGGATGCCGCAAGCTTATGGAAATTCGCCAGGATGCGTTCGTTGCCAACCCCGGTCCACTCCCTGTGCTTTTCGCCGTCCGCATGCTTGACGTCCACAAAAAGGAAATCCGTCAGCGGAAGAATTTGCTCATACCGCTCCCACGGAACGTTGAGATTCGTCTCCAGCGCGGTCGATATGCCGGAATCCCTGCAGCGGCGGAGCAGTTCCCGCACAAAGTCGGCCTGCAGCATGGCTTCCCCGCCGGTCAGGGTAACGCCGCCGCCCGATTTCCGGTAAAGAAGCGCGTCCTGCTCCACTTCGCGCATCACGTCGTCCACGGTCATCTCCGTCCCGACTTTTTTCAGCGCGCCGGCAAAGCATACGCCGGCGCAGGCGAGGCACTGCACGCATTTTTCCGGCTCGAACCGATGCAGACCGCCGGACATCGAGTTGGCTCCGGTCGGGCAGACTCCGGCGCAGCGCCCGCACGCGATGCAGGAACGCGCGCTGAAGATCAGCTCCGGCGCCGTGTGGATCCCCTCCGGGTTATGGCACCAGACACAGCGCATATTGCAGCCTTTGAAAAAGACCACGGTGCGGATGCCCGGCCCGTCCTTTGCGGAAAATCGCTCGATGTCAAAGATGAGGGCCATCCGTATCAGTACTCCCCCGCCAGGCATTTCACAAGGTGCTCGTACGCCTGCCTGTTATAGCGCGCGGGATTGTCCGTAAACTCCAGTTCGACGGTCAGGTTCCCGTCGTACCCCACGGCGCGCAGCGCACGGATCACCGCCGTAAAATCCGTGATGCCGCACCCGGCCGGAATATTGCCGCGGCTGAGCATATCGTGGTCCTTGCAGTGAACATTGAAGATGGATTTCCCCCCGAGCATATGGATCGTCCATTCGGGGTCGATCCGCTGCGCGATCAGGTGGTTGGTATCGAGCTGAATGCCGAAGTCCGGATCGCCGATCTCGCTCAGAAGCTGCAGCATGGCGTGCGGCGTGCTGACCATGCTGAAGATGAAGCACTCGATGGAGCAGCGCAGGCCGAACTCCTTTGCGCTCTGCAGCGCCCCGGCATAGGCGGAGCGCAGATTCGCCCAGTCCCGTTCGTAGTCGTAATCGTCCGGCAGATGGAAGCCCTCCTTCTGCGCCGCCGCGCGCGGGTTGAGCCGCCAGGGCATCGCCCCGTACGCCTTGGGAACGATGGTGCTCACGATCCGGCAGCCGATCAGGGACGCCGCCTTTGCGGTTTTCCTGAAATTCTCCGCAAGATGCCTGCGCACGGCCGGGTCCGGGTCGTTCCAGTTCTTCGACGCCTGATACACCATGACGTTCGGCTCCAGGCCGACGCTCCTTGCGTGCTCGCCCAGACGGACGCAGGTGTCGGGATCGAAATATCCCGCAAGGCTCCCGTCGGTTGCGATATAATCGATCCCTTCGAAGCCGATCTTCCGGATCTCGTCCGTGATTCGGAACACCGAATCCCCGGAGGGCATATCCTCCGGTATATTCGTCCAGCACCACACGCCGTTTGCCAGTTTCATTGTTCATCCGTTCCTTTCCGAAAGTATTCCGGGTTCGAGAGCGCGAAATAGGCCCTCGCAAACGCGTGCGCACCCACCTCGGACAGGGCTCTGACGCCCTTCTTGCCGATGCCGTGCGCTCCGATCCTTATGACGGGAAGCGTAACGAGTTTGCTGGCAAAGCCGATCTCGTTGGCCTCGAGATAGTGAAAAAATTCGTGCCCCAATATCAGATTGGCCGCCGTCTCATAGGCGATGCCGTTCTTTTCCGCCCACAGCCGGACGGCCACGGTGTACAGCTTGATTTCGTCGCTGCCCGTCTCGTACACGGAGAAGTACCGCCGTCCGCCCGCGACGTTGTCCGCGTAGATGCTGCTGACCTTCACGCCGCGCTTCTTCAGCACAGTTCGAAAATCGCCTTCGTGCCCGGAGGTTTCCCAGATTTTTCCGGCCGTCGTCTCACCGAGGCTCCAGGCGGCGTCCAGCGCCGCGGCGCACGCCTGCTCGCTCAGCGTGCGGGCAGCCGGGTCCGCCTTCAGTTCCTGCATGGCGAGCGTTTTATCCGGAAACGGGAAACAAGCCGAACTCATAGAGCACCTTCTATAATTGATCTCTGAATACGGAAACGACGATTACCTTTTCCTCCGCCGGGTAATCCCTGCACTCGATGCCGATCAGCGAAAGCAGTTGCCTGCGCTCGAGCACGCCGGTGAAATCCAGCACTTTCCTTCCCGCGACAAGGTAGATCCCCGGGATGGAATCGCCGCCGTCGTCGTAGCGGGTCATCGTTTCGAGATACCGCAGAACCGTGGCTTCAACGTCCCCGATGGGCGCGAGGCGGACCTGTGCGTTGTTCTTCTTGAGCCGAATGACGCCCTCGTCGTCGATGATCCTGAGCGCGTTGGTGACTTTTTTGAACAGTCCGGAAAAGCGCTTCTTCTCCAGCCTGCAGGACATGGCTTTCATGACGCCGTTGTCCGCTACAGTGTATACCAGGCTTTCGTCGACATCAAGGTTCTCAGCCACGATCTTTTTCTGCTGGTTCTCGTCCAGCTTTTCTCCCAGGGTCTTGCTGCGCATCTCGGTGGCCCCGACGGCCACGGCCCGCAGCAGGTTCTTCTGCGGGTCGATCTCAATCGTCACCTCCACGCTGGAGGCCTCGGCCCCGTTTTCCAGGACCTTGGCGGCCGCCTCGTGCCGGATCGACGCGATATCCTGCTCGGTCGGATCCGGAACGGTCCGCTCCACGGTTTCGCGGATCATGGCGAGCGCCACGCCGATGGTGGAGATGATCTGCGCGTTCTGGGCGATTTTGAACGGAACGCCGGTTTGTTCGGCGATGAAGGGTACCACGACGGCCCCGCCGCCGCCGCCGCCCACAAACGCGCTCTGCCCGAGATTCAGCCGGTAGGACGCGGCGATCTCCCGCACGGCCGCCATAACTTTGGCCGCCGCAAACCCGAGCGCCTTCCTGGCGGCCTCCTCCACCGTGCATCCCATCTTCTCCGCGAGCGGCGCCCACGCTTTCCGCGATGCAGCGGAATCGGCGTATGCGTACTCCCTCGCGCCGACATATCCGGCGATGATCGCCGCGCCGGAGAGCGTAAGGGCAAACTTTTTCCCGTTGCCGCACTCGATGCAGGCATACGGACTGTCGGTCGGCTTCGGCCTGACGACGGAAAGGCTCGGCCCGGCAATGTCGTCCGCCGAGGCGTACGCCTCGTAATCGAGATTGGCGATATGGGCGGAGCGCGGGCCGACGTCCGTCATTCTGCCGTTCGCGTCGACGGCGATCATGCTTCCGCCGCCGATGCCGACGGTGTGAATATCCAGACTGTTGAGATAGGTTTTATGCCCGCCCACCTCCGCATACCGGATCATGACCTTCCCGTCGCGTACGCAGGAGATATCGGTGGACGTGCCGCCCACCTCGAAGAAAAAGCCGTCCGTCAGCTTTTCATACATCAGCGCGCCCGCAACGCCGGCCGCGGGGCCGGAAAGTATCGTCAGGATCGGGCGTTTGCGCACCTCGTTCATCGTCATGACGCCGCCGTCGCAGCGCATGATCATCAGCTGGCTTTCGATGCGCGCGTCCCGGATGGACTGCTCCGTCATCAGCGCGGTTTCGAGCATGCGCGGCATGATCGAAGCGTTGATGACGGCCGTGCGCGTTCTGATTTTCAGGCCGTACAGCTTCGACACGTCGTTGGTCGCCGTAGCGGGTACCTGCTTCTGCGCGCAGAGCTCTACGGCCCTGTTCTCGTTGGCCGGATCGTCCACGCTGAACGCCTCGGCCGCCACAAAGCTGCCGATTCCCTCCCGGGAAAACGCGTCGACCGCCTCGGCGGCCCGGTTCTCCCAGTCCGGTCTGGAATCGTCGATATAAGCGTTGCGGCTGTGCAAAAACTTGTTTTTTGCCAGTTCGATCGGCGGAATCGCCGTATCGCCCTTGCTCTTGAGTCCCTGCAACCCGCTCCCCAGCGTCAGGACGCCGACGTCCGCAACGTCCCCCTCCAGAAGCGCGTTGGTGGACTGCGTCGTTCCGTGCGCGATGAATACGACGTCCTCCGGATGGATGTCGTTCTCGCTCATTACGCGGTGCAGCGCCTGGATGATCCCCTCGGCCACCCCGCCCTTCGCGGTGTGCGTCGTGGGAATCTTGACCGTCCCGCGGATCTCATATGTCTGATCGTCGATCGCCACGGCGTCCGTAAACGTTCCGCCGACGTCGATGCCAATGCGTACCTTCATACTTGCACCAAAAACCTTCCGGGATTGCTGATTGAGTGCGCATGGCTGCCGGCTCATCGGCAGCCATGCGCGTTCCAGTATTTGTTCGGGCGATTCCTCAGAAGTACAGAATCGCCGTGATGATAGTGCCGGCCAGACACACGATCCACTGATAGGGCAGCATGGACTTCAGCAGGCTGTTGACATCGCTGCCGCAGAAGTTTGCGGTCCACATATTGTGGCTGTTGGAAGGCTCGGCGGGAGCTTGGATCCTTGCGACGGACAGGAAGCCGCCCATCACGATCATCGGGTTCAGAACGCCCGCGCCGATCACCAGCGCCGCGATGCCGGTGCCCATGCCGAAGAGGTTCATCGGGCCGCGGTAGAGGCACAGAGGAGCAAGGAGCGTAAAGAAGAGGATGAATGCAATCGCGGTCTGCGGGAACACCGCGAGCAGGATGGGCTGCAGCAGTGCGGACACATACGCGTGTGTAACGGCCTTCACGATCACGCCGAGGCCGATGAACAGCGCGAGCGCGGGAGCCGCATCCTTAATGCCTTCATAGAGCGTTTTGATCAGGTTGTTCATGGCATACATCCAGCTCTTGCTGGTGAAGATCACAAGCCAGATGATGCCGGCAAGGAAGCTGCACACGGCTGTGAGGTTGGCAAACCATGCAAGACAGACGACAAGAATCGGCGTCAGGCAGGCCATGATCATCCGGAAGCCCTTCACGCGGTAGGTGTCCTCCTCCGGTTTGGCCGCATTCTCGTCCGCGGGAGCGGAGAACGCATAGCGGACGCCTTTGCGCTTGAACTCGATGAAGATATATGCAATGAGTGCAATGACCGAAGCGATCGTCAGGTAGAGGCTGTATCCGCGGATCGTCGGAACGTCGATGGAGAAGATGCCGGAGAACGTGGTCAGTTCGGTCAGGTTCTGCGTCATGCCTACGCCGGTGGACAGCAGGAATACGCAGCCGGCCGTGTTTGCGGGAACGCCCACGGACATCAGGATCGGGAGTACGATGGACCCGATGATGATGTACGAACCGAGGCCGTGCATAGACGTGAAGAGAAGCGCGACCACCGCGGCCATGATGAACGTTACGATGATCGGCTTATCCCCGCCGAGCTCGGCGCTCTTTTTGATGATGGTTTCCGTTACGCCGCTGACCTTCATCATCTGGCCCATCCAGGAGCCGAAGATCAGCGCCAGCATGGCGGCGGCCATCTTCGAGGCGCCCGCCTCGACTACCGTCGACAGCCAGCCGATGTCGGTGCCGCTCGCGTCCTTTCCGACGGCCGGAACGCCCGCGATGATGCAGATCAGAATGGCAAGGACGATCAGCGCAACAGGCGTCGGAATTTTCTTGGTCATGATCAGAGCGACCAATCCAAGAAATACGATCAGGATTGCGATACTTTGAATCATAATACTACCTCCTCATAAAATTTTTATATGGGAACGCCAAACAGATCGATGCCGAAGGGGCGCGGCACAGCGCGTATCCCCCCTCCGCCGGCCGCGCGCCTGGCGGTATGCGCAGCGGCTTTCCGGTGCCTTACCCTTGTGCGGGATTGAAAATCATCTCCCTGTGTTCCCCGCACGACCTGTAATACAATTCGATCACCGCGGAAACGTTCATCGTTTCCTCCGGCTTTACGGCGAGCGGCTCGCCGTAAAGAAGATGCCGGAGCGCGTTTTCGATCAGATAACAATGCCCGGGAAACGGCATATTCGCGTATTTCTCCAGCGGAATGATCTGCGGCTTGATATCGGCAAGATTTCCGTTCGACGTTCCATAGAGCCTGAGACCCGGCAGCGTCAGACCCGCAGCATCGCCCAATATTGTCATTCTGCGCATCGCCGGAAGGTTCGCCGCCCAGGCAACGCAAAAATTCAGCCCGATATCGCCTTCCAGCCGTATCATGCCGGAAGCGAATTCCTCCACGTCGCACGCGTCCGGGTCGGAATCCATCGGCACGGCGCTGTCGCCATAGACTCCGCTTTCACGGACCGAATATTTTACGCCGCGCTCCTTATGGGTGATGTTCGCAGAGCACATCCCGGTGACCGATAAAACCCTTGGCGAACCCATCATCCAGAGCATCGCATCGACGAAATGCACGCCGATATCGGCAAACGCGCCTCCTCCGTTCAGCGCCGAGCTCAGGAAGGCGCCCCGCATCGGAACCCCTCTCCGCCTGATACAGGCGCATTCGCCGTAGGTCAGCGTTCCGAGGGCGCCGGAGGTCACATACTCCCTGGCGGCAAGATACTCCGCGTTGAACCGCAGTGTCTGGCACGCCTCGAGCATGCGCTTTTTTGCGGCTGCCTTTTCAAAAAGCCGCTTCGTTTCGCCGTACGTCATCGTCAGTGGTTTTTCGCATAAAACATTGACGCCCGCGTCCAACGCCAGATCCACGGTCTCGGCATGCATGTTGTTCGGAACGCACACGCTGACCAGATCGAGGTCGCACGCGGCGAGCATTTCCTCCGCGGACGCAAACCAGCGCGGGATACCGTTGGCTTTTGCCGCCTCCTTTGCCCGGTCCGCACGAATATCGCAGATCGCTTCCACCGTGCAAAGATCCGGAAACATCCGGTAGGCGGGAATATGCCCGTCTCTTGCGACCATCCCGGCGCTGATGATACCGACCTTTATTTTCCCCGCGTTCATGCTGCAGCCCTTCCTTTGTGTGATTGCTTCGATCAGATTTTTTCGACAGGTTTAGCCTGAATTCTGTTACACGGAACACTTATAATATATGTAGCGACCGGGTAAAGATCAAGGCCGGATATTTTTCAATAATGGTCCGATCTTGCGGTCCGGATAATCGCTCCGTTTTAAAACAACAAAAAGCGGCCGTCCGAAATACGGATAGCCGGCAAGATTTCTGCTCGTTTTTATGCTCGGAACGCGGCGCCGCGGGCGGCAGCCGAAGTGTACGCAAAAACGGCGGACGCGCCGTACACCCGCCTCGCAGCCCCGTCCGACGGCCGTTGTTTACCGCTCAGAGGCAGGTGATGGCAAACGACGCTTCGAACCGTCCGCCGCTCTCCAGGCGCGCCAGTCCCGGCTGACGGGAAAGCTCCTCGACAACGCCCTTCCTCGAAGGAAGCGAATACCAGGGTTCGATGCAGACATAGGGCGCGTCCGTTCCCGGCGCATGCCAGATGCCAAGATAGCGAAAGCCCGGAAAATCGACCCGGACCATTCTTTCGTCCAGGCGGGAGCGAAGCGAAACGGAGGGCGGAACCCGGCTCAGCACAACGGCGTCGTCGTCGAACAGGCCGTGCCGCAGGCGCAGGATCCGGCCGTCCTCGAGGGGGTACGGCGTGTCCTTCCCCGTTACGAAGCGGTCGTCCGAAAATCCGATCCGAAGCGGGCTGCATTCGCTCCCGAATTCCAGGAAATAGTCCTCGAAGCGAAGGCGATCCGAGATGGGTACGCGAAACCCGGGATGCCCGCCGATCCCGAAATAAGCGGTGCGGTCCGAACGGTTATCCACCCGATAGCGCACGGCGAGCGTATTCCCGGACAGCGCATACTGAATACGGTAAGCAAAATCAAACGGATACATCCGGCGCGTCTCGTCGTTTGAAAAGAGCGCCAGCGTACAGCAATCGGGGCCGAGCGATTCGATCTCAAGCTCCGAACCGGTAACAAATCCGTGGATCGGCAGACGCCATTCCCGCCCGTCGAGCCGATATTTCCCCTCTGTCAGCCGCGCCACGTACGGGAAAAGATTCGGCGCCCTGTCCGGCCAGTAGCGCGGATCCCCCTGCCAGAGGTACTCCGTGCCGTCGGCGCCCCTGATCGACATCAGTTCCCCGCCCCTGGTCGAAAAGGCGACCTTCAGGCGCTCGTTTCCGATGCGATACGTCATATCAGGAGCGAGCCGCCGGGTATTCGTTGCAGAGAAGCCGGTAGGGCGCCTCGTCCTCCTCGATCGCCGGGAATCGGCCGATGGGCGTATCGAAGCGGTTGTCGTTGTTGTCGTCGTTGCACTGGCTGACCTCGCCCAGCAGGACGGGCCCCGTCCCCGGCTCCACCTCGAAATCGTGATACAGGCGCTGATAGATATGGATGCTCTCCCCCGGCACAAGGCGGACCTGCGTTCCGGCGGGAACCACATAGGCGCGCCCGTCGGTATGAACGGTCACGTCGGATTTCCGGTCGACGCTTTCGTCCGGCAGCGAGTTGTAGACGCGGATCAGCACGTTCCCGCCGCCCCGGTTGATGATATCCTCCGTTTTGTACCAGTGGAAATGATTGGGCGCATACTGTCCTTCCTTCAGGTACAGCAGCTTTTCCGCGTACACCTTCGGATACCGGTCCGCCATCAGCCGGTTCCCGTTGCGGATCGTGATCAGCGAAAAGCCGAACGTATCGAATCTGCCTTCCCCGTAATCGGTGATGTCCCACCCCAGCATGCAGTCGCGCACCTCGTCGTATTCGTGGCCCTTGTGCTTCCACTCCTCCGGCGTGAAACTGCAGAACGGCGGCAGAAAGAAGCGGCATTTCCTGCACATTTCCTCCATCTCCCTAAGAGCGCTGTTGATCTGGCTGCGTTTCATATGAATCCTCCTGATGGTTTTTATATCATTTCTCACCGGCGCGCGGCAGCAGCGGTCACTCGCCGTCTCCGGCAATATTCAGTCGACCCTGCGGAAAACGCGGCGGCGGTATGGTACCATCATGCGCGATTGTCCGTATTAAATCAATGCGGAATCTTTTGAAGAAATAGGAGAATCTTGCGATCTGCGCCGCGGCCGCGCTTTGCGGATCGGCTTACCGGCGGATCAGCAGCGCCGTCAGATCGTTCACGTTCGTACCGGTCGCGCCGGTCATGATCAGCCCGCCGCACGCCCCGAGCGCATGGTAGGAATCGTTCTGCTCCAGCGCTTCCTCGGGATCAACGCCCTTTTCCCGGAGCGCGGCGGCGGTTTCGCCGTCCACATACCCGCCGGCCGCGTCGGTCGGGCCGTCCGTTCCGTCGGACCCGACGGAAAACAGCGCGGTCTCCTTCATGCCGTCGAGAAACCGCGCGGCGGAGAGCGCGAGCTCCTGATTGCGTCCGCCCAGTCCACGTCCCCGGAGATGCACGACGGTTTCGCCGCCCGCGATGAACGCCATCGACCGTCCGGCGTTCTGATACTGCTCCGCTATGGACGCAAGAAAGCTGCCCGCCTCGCGCGCTTCGCACCGCAGGCTGGCCGTCAGCACAATCGGTTCATACCCCAGGCTGCGCGCGCTCTTCTCCGCGGCGGCGCAGAGCTGCCGCACGCTGCCGGTGATTCTGGTCTCCACATTGTCCAGCGTTTTCGGCGTCTCCCGCGAAAGCAGCGCCCTCGCCTCGCCGGACAGGCTTATATGATAGCGCTCCGTGATGGAAAGCGCCTGCGCGCACGTCGAGGCGTCCGGCCAGGCCGGTCCGGAAGCGATCATATCCAGCGGATCGCCGATGATATCGGAGAGCACGACGGCAAACACCTGCGCGGGCGCGCAAAGCTGCGCGAACCGTCCGCCCTTTACCGCAGAAAAGCGCTTCCGAATCGTGTTGATCTCCCGAATGTCCGCACCGCACGCCAAAAGCTGTTCCGTGACCGACCGCATCTCGTCCGTGGGGATCAGCGGCTGTTCAAACAGCGCGGAACCGCCGCCCGAGATCAGCAGCAGCACGGTGTCCGCCGGTTTCAGATCGTGAACCAGTTCCACAGCCGCCCGCGTCGCCCGGTAGGAATTCTCGTCCGGCACCGGATGCCCCGCTTCAAACACCCGCACACGCGGAAGATCGCCCTTTGCGTGGCCGTATTTTGTGACGACCACGCCGTCGGCAATCCGTTCCCCCAGAACCTCGCAGGCGCGGTTTGCCATCTGCCAGGCGGCCTTTCCTATCGCCACAAGATACAGCCGCCCGCTGCCGAAACGATGTCCCCTGAGCGCCTCCTCCACCGCGCAATCCGGCAGAACCGCTTCCAGCGCGGCGCGTATGATGGTTTCCGCATCCCGGCGGAGCGCCGTTTTTTCCTTCTCCATGCTCCCCATTCTCCAATCGGCGGCAGACTGACGATATCCGCCCTTTAGTTTATCATAGAACCACTCTTTTGCCGCTTTTCATTTTAGAAAAAGTTGGCACGCTTCTCCGTTTACCCCCTTTCTCCACATCCCTAAAGTTCTTTTATCTTTCTTTTCTTTCAAGAAAAGAAAGGAGAGCGCTTCTCCGTTCACCCCCACTCCCCACATCCCTAAAGTTCTTTTGCCTTCTTTTCTTACAAGAAAAGAAGGGCCCGTTCCCTCCGTTCACCCCCACTCTCCACATCCCAAAAGTTCTTTTGCCTTCTTTTCAATGTGGATTATCATACTAAGTGCAACAAAGGGA